>NZ_JBMDIX010000012.1:0-149519 GCF_057808915.1 Rhodococcus sp. FG69
GGTGCCCGCGAACGCTCCGCAGCATCTCTGTGGTGAGTTCGGCATTCTCCGGCCGTCCCATCAGGTACCCCTGCGCGAGATCGCATCCTGTGGCCACGAGCGAGTCGAACTGGGCCTGCGTCTCGACGCCCTCGCCCACAACGGTGACGTCGAATGCCTTGGCCAGAGCGACGATTGCCGCTACCACCGCTTGCGCGCGTGGATTGGGCAGCGCGGCGATATAGGACTTGTCGATCTTGAAGCACTCGAACATCGGGTACCGGTCGAGGTACGAGATCGAGCTGTGGCCCTTGCCCAGGTCGTCGAGGAGTAGCGCAACACCCATCTCGTGGAGTGCGGTGAGGGTGTCGGCGACACGTGCTGTGTCCGAGACCCAGGTCGTTTCGGTGATCTCCAGTCCGAGAGCGTGGGGAGGTAAGGCGGCTTCCTCGAGCACCGCAGCGACGTCGTCTGGGAATGCCGAGCTGCGCAACTGCAGGGCGCTGACATTCACTCTTATCGTAATGTCCCACACAGCACGCCACTGTGCGGCTTGACGGCACGCCGTCCGCAGCGCCCAGGAGCCGAGAGCTGTTGCCAGTCCAGTTCGTTCGGCAACGGCGACGAACTCGGCCGGCGAGATCGCGCCGAGTTCCGGGTGATCCCAGCGGGCTAGCGCTTCGAGCGCGACGACCGTGCCCGACGCGATGTCGACGATCGGTTGATAGTCAAGGGTCAACGAGCCGTGGGCGAGAGCGTGTCGGAGGTCGATCGACAGCAACCGGACGCGTTCGGCGTCGTAGATGTCGCCGGTGTCGAACACCGCGTAGCCACCGGTTCCGCTGTCCTTGGCGCGGTACATGGCCAGGTCGGCATGGTGAATCAGATCTCTCCGCGTGGTCCCTGGCTCGGACACGGCGATGCCGATGCTGACGCTGAGCGGGGTGGGTGCTTCACCGGAAGGCTGCGGTGCCGCGATCGCGGTCTCGATGTGATGAGCGAGTTCCTCGGCATGGGTGACGCTGTCGATGCCCTCGCAGATGACCAGGAATTCGTCTCCGCCGAGCCGGGCGACGGTATCTCGCTCCCGGGTTGCCGCGGCGAGTCTCCGGGTGAACCGGACCAGCGCGAGGTCACCGGACTCATGCCCGAGACTGTCGTTGATGATCTTGAAGTCGTCGATGTCGAGCAGGAGAAGTGCCACCGACCCCGACTCATCGTGGGCACGCGCCAACGCGTCGTCGATCACTTCGTAAGCGAGAGCGCGGTTCGGCAGGCCGGTGAGGGTGTCGTGCATCCCTCGTAGACGGAGCTGACTGTCCAGGTCGATGCGTGCGAGCGCTGTCGACAGGATGCTTGTGATTGCAGTGAGGAAAGAGACCTCCCACTCTCGGTAGTCGCGCCGGTACGACGAGTAGATCGCGAGCGCTCCCCACGGGGCCGGTGTCGAGATGGGCACTGCGACGCCGCTGTGGAGCCCGAGACTGGTCATCGTTGCCGTGTTGAATCGGGTCTCCTTGTCCACATCGGCGCAGACCACCTGTGTGTTGTGCTTCAGGGCGTACCCGGCCAACGACTCATCGCCGGCACGCACCACGGCGCCTTTTCCCAGCACACGAGTCACGGAGTCGACACGGAGGGTGCTGTCGGTAGGGGAGTCGTGACGAATGACCGCCGCGGATTCGACGCCGAGCAGCGAACCGGCCGCGGCGGTTGCGGCGGCCAGGAGTTCCGGGAGGTCGGCGTCGACGGCCAGCCGGCTGAGCTCGGCGAGTGCCTCCTGTTCGGCGGCGTAGTGCTGAGCTGTGACTGCGGCAGCCTCCAGTTCGGCATCTCGCCGGTGTCCGACGGTGCGATCGCGGATGATCGTCGCGATCAGATCGGGTCGACCCTCCGTTCGGCGGACGATGAAAGTGCAGACGGCGGCAGGTATGCCTGCACCGGTCACTTGGTGCCGTAGCTCGCTGCGGCCTCGCCAGAACCCTTCGCCGCGCAACCCGCTCTCGGCATCGTTCGCCACCTCCAGTCCGCGTGCGGTGAAGAACTGCGAAGTGGTCATCGGGGGGTCGGTGGGCAATTCGTCGAGACCGACGAGAGCCAGGCCGGAGGGGTTGACGTAGACGACTTGTCCGATGAACTCGGACAGGGCAACGAAGTCAGGGGACAGCTCGAGTAGCGCCCGCAGAATTGCCGGGTCGTCCTTTGGGTCGGGCATAGGCCATCCGTTCGTATCCACACGGCATCAGTCCGCGACGCTGGGCCACGTCTTATCGTGTCAGGTCACAACGATCGGGAGACCTCTATGTCATCCGTCACGGTGTCATCGTCGCGCGGCGGCGTTGTGTTTCCCCTGACGCTCGATATCCAATCATTTCCTGTGCGGAACGCGGCTCTCGATGCCAGCGAGGAAGTAGTCGATTCCGGCGAGGAATTGCATACGGTCGTCATGCTCAGGCATCTGCGCCGCTATCCGGTGAAGAAAGGGGAAGCGTGCGGGGTCCAGTTCGGTCCACCGGTGTGCGATCGCGGTGAGGACCGTTGTTCGGTCGGTCTCGTTCCCGTGCAGTCGGGCGTTCGCGGCGTTCTGCACGGCGACGCCGAGGATGTAATTCACCAACGCAGTGGTTGCGTCGAATAGCGCGCTCTCGGGCACACCCAACGCGTGAACCTGCGCGCCGACGACTTCGAGGATCTTTGCGGTAGCCGAGTGCCCGGTCTCGCGGGCGAGTTGAGCGCCGACCCACGGGCGCGCATCGATGGTGTCGAAGAGTGCGAGTGCAGTAGCTGTGATCGACTCCCGAGGGCTTGCTTCGACCGCCTTGTCGGCAAGGACTCGGGTCACTACGCCGTCGGTCGCAGCGTCGAGCAGTTCGCTCTTGTTTCGGACGTGCCAGTAGATCGCCCCGCTTCCCGTGGAAAGTCGGGCCGACAGCGCCCGGAATGTCAGAGCGTTCTCGCCCACTGCATCGAGGATCTCGATCGCTGCGTCGACGATCCGCTCATGAGACAGCGCCTCGGATCGTCTTTCGTTCTTGCGCGCCATTCGTTCATCTTGACATAGCTGGAACGCTGTTCCAATATTCGTTGGAACAGCGTTCCAACGAAGGGATCATCGTGAAGATTGCCATCATCGGTGCGGGCCTCGGCGGCCTCACCCTCGCCCGTGTCCTCCGCCTCCACAACATCGACGCAACGGTGTACGAGTCCGAGGTGTCTCCAGCGGAGCGCACACAAGGGGGTCAACTCGACATCCATGAGCTCGACGGCCAAGTCGCGCTCGCCGCAGCGGGACTGACCGCAGAGTTTCAGGCGATCATCCATCACGGCGCGGAGGCAACTCGCGTGCTCGACAGTGCCGGTGTCGTTCTGTTCGATGAACCCGACGATGGCACAGGCGGACGCCCTGAGGTGCTGCGCGGGGATTTACGGAGGATTTTGATCGACTCCCTGCCGACCGGGATGATCAGGTGGGGCAAGAAGCTGATCGGCGTCGAGCCGCTCGGCGACGGCAGGCATGGCCTGAGATTCGCCGATGGATCCGCTTCTATCTCCGATCTCGTGGTCGGTGCCGATGGTGCGTGGTCGAAGATTCGTCCGCTGGTGTCCTCGGCGACGCCGGAATACGTCGGGACCACTTTCGTCGAAACCTATTCGTACGACGCCGACGAGCGGCACCCCGCAGCTTCGGCGGCCGTCGGCCGCGGAGCGATGTTCGCATTGAGCCCCGGCAAGGGAATCGCTGCGCACCGTGAGGCAGGGGGAATTCTGCACACCTACGTCGAGGTGAACCGTCCCGCCGAATGGGTCGACGGTGTCGACTTCACCGATGCTGCTGCCGCGAAAGCCTATGTTGCCGCCGAATTCGACGGTTGGGCAACTGAACTCACCTCACTGATCGTCGACGCGGACAGCGCGCCGGTTGCGCGGATGATTCGTGCGCTCCCGAACGACCACCATTGGGATCGGGTGCCCGGGGTGACGCTCGTCGGTGATGCCGCGCATCTGATGCCGCCGTCAGGGGATGGTGCGAACCTGGCGATGTTCGACGGTGCAGAACTCGGCAGGGAGATAGCTGAATACCGCGGTGACATCGAAACCGCCCTCGCAGCATACGAAGCCGCCCTGTTCCCGCGGAGCGCAGCAGCGGCCGTCGAGGCACACGAGACGCTGGATCGGTGCCTCGGTGATCGCGCTCCCTACGGCTTGATCGAACTGATCTCCGGCGCTGCCGTCATGGGTTCGTCGTGATGTCGCGGCCGGTCGTCGAACGAATATGAGCGGGAATGTCGTCGCTGCGATCACCAGTGTTGACCGTGCTCGACGGCTCGAACAGTAGGACGGATGCGCCGTCGACGGAGGAAGGCTTGTGTTCGACTCCGCGCGGAACGGTGAACACCGATCCGGCAGCGAGGTGGACGACGCGTTCATGTCCTGGCGTTTCGCGTAGTGCGATGTCGATGTCGCCGCTGAGCACGTGGAAGAACTCGTCGGTGTCGACATGGCGGTGCCAGACGAATTCGCCTCGGATCTTGACGACTCGAACGTCGTAATCGTTGACACGAGTGACGATGTGCGGGCTCCACTCGTCGGCGAACGTGTCGAGGACGCGCTGGAGTTCCGCGGGTTGCGTTGTCATGGATCCGATTCTGCATGTCGCCTGGACATGGTTGTGAGTGCTATAAATTGCACGTGTCGAAAGAAAACTCTCACCCGGGAGATCATCGCGTGGTGGTCATCGTCGACGAGAACTCGAACCCGTTCGAATTAGGCTGCGCGACTGAGGTATTCGGACTCTACCGGGACGAGCTCGGTGGGAAGCTGTACGACTTTCGGCTGTGTGCCCCCGAACCGACGACGAGAATGCGTGACGGGTTCTTCTCGTTGACCTCGGTCGAGGATCTCGGGGCTGCAGACACCGCGGATACGCTGATCGTGCCCAATCGGCCGGACACCGAGGTGCCGCGCAGGCAGGAGGTGTTGGACGCGGTGCGGCGAGCTCATGACCGCGGAGCGCGGCTCATTGGATTCTGTAGCGGCGCATTCACTCTTGCTGAGGCAGGAGTGCTCGACGGTCGTCGGGCCACCGCCCATTGGCAGTGGGCCGAGGTATTTCGCGGACGGTTCCCGCAGGTCGTGTTCGAGGAGGCCGTGTTGTTCGTCGACGACGGCGATATCCTCACTGCGGCTGGGAGCGCCGCAGCATTGGATCTCGGACTGCATGTGGTTCGTCGCGATCACGGTGCGGAGGTCGCGAACTCGGTCAGCCGCAGGTTGGTATTCGATGCCAACAGGGACGGCGGTCAGAAGCAATTCATCGAACGGCCGGTTCCGGCCCTGTCGTCGGAGTCGCTCGGTCCGCTCACGTCGTGGGCCGTGGAGCATTTGAGCGACGCGATCCAGGTGGCGGACCTTGCCCGGCAGGCCCACATCAGCGTTGCGACGCTGCATCGCCGATTCATCGCTCAGCTCGGTACGACTCCGCACGCATGGCTCACTCGCGAGCGCGTGCGGATGGCCTGTCGGCTGCTCGAGCGCGGCGATGCAAACCTGACTGCGATTGCGGCGGCCACGGGTGTGGGAACGACCACGACCCTGCGAACTCTGATGCGCCGAGAAACCGGCCTCACTCCGTCGGCGTACCGTCAGCGATTCGGCGGGCGGTGACCATACGCGGTCGACGGCTTCTGTTTGCGTGCAGTTCACCACCGCGGTGATAGGTCGTCGTGTTCGGACCACGACTCGTAACGTGGGCACTGAACACTTCGGACCATGCAGACTCTGAGGCCCGCGATCGACAGCGAGCAGAATCGAATGTTGGATTTCGCACGGCTGTGGGCTCCGCACGGAGGCGGACCGTCCGAGGACATCATGGTGCGCTTCGGTCTGACATCCACCGAGTTCTTCACACGTCTGCAGTCGCTGCTCGAGCATGATGAGCAGACCGAACTTCTCACACCGGGCACCCGTGCTCTCGTCCTCGCATGCTGCCGACGACGGCTGTGGGTCGAGGCCTGATCTGTTTCACTACCGAAACTCTCTGCAAGTTGCCAGCTTGATTTGCTTCTGGTTCACCTTTTGTCCATCTATCGTTAAGGCTGCCTCGGGACGCGAGGGAGTCGATCGATAGCTAGGCGGAGGGCATGGGCGACTACGCGGACGAGGAGCAAGCACGCGTGTTCGTCGATCTCCTCGGCCGCGAAATCGAGGATATCTCCGACCAGATCGAATGCGAAGAATTGCGCGCCCGTTCCGCTACGGCTCGCACGGATATGCCCACTTTCGAACGGCACCACACTGCAGCCCTCGCGATGAGGTCGACCCTCTACGAGCTGCACCGTCAACTCCAGGCGCTGGACGTCCGGTTCCCCCGCTTACGGATCCGCACGCCTCGTCCGCACGAGTGATGTGCGGCCGCTAGAACCGCGTCGGCGAATAGTGTTCTATGCGGCGTGTTTTCGGCGACGGTGGTAGCTGGGATGAGGCTTACGGCTCGGATCTTCGGAGGCAGGTGGGACGACATACGGGTGACCGTCGTCGCCCATGACGAGTTCCCATTCGGTGGTGTGGATGATGCGATGGCACTCTCCACACACGAGCGCGAGGTTGTTCAGATCGGTGGCGCCCCCATGTTGCCAGTACACGACGTGGTGCACCTGACACCATGCCGCGGGCCGGCCGCATTTCACACAGCATCGATCACGGATGACGACGGCGTTGCGTTGCCCCGGCGTCGCGAGTCGAACACTCTTGCCGAGCATCAGCGGAACCCCGGCACCGTCGACGATGACGGGCGTCATCGATGCATCGCAGGACAGGTATTCGGCGAGCTGGCGGCTGATGGGCCCGGTCCAGTCGAGCTGGAACGGCCAGTCACGTTCGGACCGCTCACCGGGACCGCTTGGCTCCGGAACGTTGTCGGATGGGGGATTGGCGTCGCTTGAATCGTCTGGGTTGCTGTCGGTCCGAGTGGCCGTTGAATTCTGCTGCGGGCATTGATCTTTCTTCATCAGGTCGGCGAAGTTGACCAGTAGGGCGACGTCCCCGGTGCCACCCGTGCCGGGCGGCCGGGAGTCGCCGAGGTAACGGTCGAGTAGTAGTGAGAACCCGTCTGCTCTGCGTTGGCTGGCTGATCTGTGGTCGAGCGTGCCATCAGGCGCGGGTGTGGGTGCGCTCAAAGGCGAGAGCGCGGTGAGGAGTTTTTCGGCCGTGAACTTGTCGACGTTTCCGTCGATCTTGCTGCGGCCATTGGCAAGCAAGAAGATGCCAAGTGTGTTCAGGGCGGTGTTCTCTGACATCGGAGTCGGCGGCGGCCCGGGAGGCGGGTCGTCAGGGTTTGGGTCTTGGTCTGGGGCGGGATCGGGGTGGAGATTGTCGACCGGGTCCTCTGCCTTCGTGCGTTCTCTCTCTTTGCGTTCTTGTTCTCGTCGACGCTGTTCTTCCTCGAAGCGCGCCGCAGCGTCGGCTGCAGCGTGGTGTGCGAGTTCCTGTGCACGTTCGGTGACAGCTCTGGCGGTCGAGCGGGTGGCGACGTCCAGGAGCACTCGCACCACGTCCGGCTGGGCGGAGTCCGTGAGGGTGGGCTCGGACAGAACGACGAGGGCCAAGCCGTCGGCGATAGCTCTGGCATGTGCAGCATGGATGGTCCCGTCGCTCAACGCGTCGGCGACCGTTCGGCGTTCGCCGAGCCAGTATCCGAGGGAGATCTGCTTTTCTGCATTGAACTCGGGGATTCGAACCGCGTCGGCGTACCAGCGCTTCACCGAACCGTGGCCGAGTTTCTTTGCGAGCCGACGGCGGTCGGCTTCGGCGAGCATGGCCATTCTCGCGGCGGCCAGGTATTTCTCGGTGGCATCGACGTGCGCGAGTCCGGACACGATCTCCTGATCGGAGAGCGTGTGTGCTGTGGTGAAGTCCCCCAACTTCTTCATGCCACGCAAGCTACAACGCACGACCGACAAGAAGTGGCGGGCGCGGAGGCGTCGGATACTCCGTGGCTGAATCGCTGCTCCGTTGTCTCTTGCTTCGAGCGTCCATGTAGTTCTACCGTTAAGGATATTCTCAGCCTTTTCCGTAATTCTTCGACCGACAAAAGGACCGTTGGGTCTGAAAGACGAGAATTCATCGGTGGCGATGCGGGCATACGGGCTGTTGTCCATATCGAAATGAGAAGAATGTGTCAGGAGGCCTCCCCTGAATTCAGTCGTACTCGGTAGTTGGCTAACCTGGTAGCTATTCCCTCGACACGAAAGGCCTCGCACTGTGGCTAAGCAAGTCATCTATGAATTGGTCGACGACATCGACGGCACCTCTATCGACGAGGGCCAAGGCGAGTCCATCGAGTTCTCGCTCGACGGCGTCGACTATGTCATCGATCTGAAGAACAAGAATGCCAACGATTTTCGAAAGAAGCTCGACTACTATGTTGGCTTCGCCACGCGCGTAGGTGGGCGCAAGCGCAAGGTTGCATCGGCAGGCGCCGTCGCCAGTGCCGGCGCGCCCGCGCAGCCGGCCGCCTCGACGAAGCGTGATCCTGCGCAGACGCGTGCAATCCGCCAGTGGGCTGCGGATAGTGGATATGACATCAACGATCGCGGCCGAATTCCGGCAGAGATCGTGGAGGCATACGAAGCAGCGAATTAGGCCTGTCGAGCCGGCGCCGGTTTTACAAGGTGGTGCTGGCTCGATCGGCAGTGCTTCCCTGCTCTCCGGGTCGTCGCATCGGATTCGGTTGGTTACGTACGGGTTCGATCGCCTGACAACTCGTGCACAGCGCGGAACTTCGTTCGTCGCAGCCCTGCGGGCCGTGATTTCCGATTCCAGTTTCCCGACCTCGGTAACGTCCGCCTGCCCTGGCCCGACGTGACAGTTACGACTGTCGACGAAGGGTGTGACGAGCATGAGGAATGTGAGCCGACGAAGTGCGGTCCTCACCGGTGTGATGGCGCTGCCGATCGCAGCGGGGGCCACTGTCGGTGTGGCGACCGCGGCTGCCGATCCCTGGCACTACGGACCGGTCTACCGATCTGAATCCTCCGGAGAAGGTGGGCAGTATCTCTGCAACAAGGCCCAGTCGCTCGAGCAGGCGACGCAGTCGATCGTTCTGGTGCCGTGCACCAATGAACCCAACACCGATGTCTGGTACCGAATAGTGGTGAACCCGTACAACTGGGGGTGGAGCGGGTAGGGGCAGCGCGGCCAGTCAGGCCATCGGTTCACGTGTCAGGCGAAAGCCTTTACTGCCCAGAGCTACACCGAGTGCGGCGCCGAGGCCTGCGCCGACGAGGGGGAGGACGCTCGCCCACCGATTCAAGAAGACCCCGGATCGAGCCTCGAACGAGATGTTCAGAGCTGTCTCGTCGGCTTTGCTCATTTCTACGCCGCGCAGGGGTTCGTAGACTCCGTTGTATTCGACTTCGGGCGCGAAGAAGGTCTCTTGGATCAAGTCCGAGAGCATCGGCAGCAGACCCACTGTGAGGCCGAGCGCCATGAGCAACAACACGAGTACACGCATGGGTGAAGGGTGCGTAACCTCCGCAAGAATCTCACGTGGCTGCAGTAGACATCGCGCCTGTGCCGACGGTACTATTTTGCCGGACCGACGCTCGGTCAGCGCTAGATGCTGTCCGCTCGAACTGCCGGGGGTCGGTGGGCACTTCGGTGCTGTGTTCTTTTGCAGCAGCTCTCCTCGTGCCGGTCTCGAGTTCGAGCGTGAAGCACCCGAAGGGCATTGTGGATTCGCATATCAGGAGCGCTGGCGAGGATTCGGCCAGCGAGAAGTTCGACGACGAAAACTATCCCGCCTACAACATCGGCACGGCCGCGCAGATGCTCGGTGCGACGCCGGGTTTTCTGCGTAGCCTCGACGAGGCAAAACTTCTGTCTCCGCACCGATCCGAGGGTGGTCACCGGCGGTATTCGCGGTATCAACTGAGGATCGCGTCGCGCGTTCGGGATCTACTCGACGACGGTATGGCGCTCGAGGCTGCGTGTCGCATAGTGCTTCTGGAAGATGAACTGGCCGATGCGCGTAGCCGCAACTCCGACTTGCAAAAGGCAATCGACCACCGTGAGAAGGCTGACGGGAAGGCTCCCGACAGCAAGGTGTGACAGTCGCCTGGCTGTTCAGTTGATCTGGGTGCAGATAGTCGGAGGGCCCCGGTGCCGAAGCACCGGGGCCCTGGAGGGGAATTACTACCATCTGTTTCCACTTGCCTGAAGCAACTGCAATGTTCGCCCCGAAAATCTTGTCCATGCGGGCGAACTGACGATACGCAACTCCTTCCTTCTTCCAATTTCCAATTACACCTGCTCGACGGCGATGGTGCTGCCGTCGTCCTGCTCGCGGGCAGTTCGTTCTCTCCCGCGCCTTGCGATCTCTCTTTGTCTTACGTCAGAAACTATAGCCAGACCGATCCTGAATGTCTACTCCGACCGAGATAGATTTTTGATGTTGGTTGAGATCGGTTGTTCCGCTGGTCGCGGTCCTCCTGCATCCAGGCGAGGCACCCGTACGCTCGGTTCTATGGAGACAGCACTGCTTGGGGCGGCGGGATTGCAGGACTCCGGCATGGACTGCATGCCAGGCTTCGGGTCCTTCCTGCTGCTCTACGGGGGCGGGTTCCTCGCTCTGCTCGTGTGGATTCCCATCTGTGTTATCGCAACCTTCGGTGTCCTGGGTGCGACCAGTCGCCTCGGTGTGGGCCTGAGCGTGTCGTTCGTGCTGGGAATCTGGCTCGCGCCATTGATCGGACTGGGCGTGTGGCTGGCCTACGAGAGATCGGTTGGAGAACGCCGCCCTAGTGACGCTCCACTGGAATCCACAGCTGGCCTTTCCCCGAGCTCCAATCCCCGGACGTTTCGGTAGTGGTCGGCAGCTCCCTTCGTGATCGTGGCTGGCCGCCGGCAACTCACTGGAATTGTCAACTGATCTGGCCCCGCGGTGGCTTCCTTCCGTGAGATGCACCATCAGGTCGCGAAGGCGGGATCAGCAGGTGCACTCTTTCGACGAGGCCCAGTGCAGTGTTGGTATCGGCACCGTCGAATACTGCTGTGTGAATGCCGCGCATCGCGCCGGTGAGGAGGTGCGCTGCAGCGAATACGTCTGTATCACTGTCGATCTGCTCCGCTTCGGTCGCAGCACGGAGCAGCTGGGCGATCGCATCTACGAAACTGTCGTGCCAACGTTCGGCTGAGCCCTCGGATTTCGGTACTCCGAGATTGCGGAACAGTACGTGGGTTCTCGGGGTGTCGTAGATGCTCGCTGCCGCGATACGAAGAAATGTCTGCAGCTGCTCGAGTGGGGTGTCCGGCCAGGTGGCGGCTGCCGATTTCTCGTGGATACGGTCTATCAGCACGGTCGCGGCGTCGTCGACGGCAGCCTGGAAGAGTTCACGCTTGGTGGGGAAGTGGTGGAATGCAGTTCTCGGTGCGAGACCGCATCGGAGAGAAACACTTTCGATCGTGATGTCCCCGTAATCGGCGTCCCGCAGCAGTTCCTGTGTGGCCTCGATCAGTCGGGCCGCTGCGGGCCCGGGTTCGTCGGTAGCCGACGACCCGGCCCAGCGATAGAGCGTCGTGGTGTGGATGCCCAGTGAGCTCGCCACGGCCGCCGGGCTCTCGGAACCGCCGAAAGCACGTGCGACGGCTTCCTGCCGATCAGCGAGTGTGAATCTGGAGACCCTGGCCATGCTCGTGACACTACATTCCTCGTCGGGTGCCGAGTCCGGCCCGAACCTAGTGGAGCATCCGCGCGAGGGTAGGCAGTAGAACTCGCGCGGGGACGAGACTCGCAGCGATCGCCTGAACAGTGTTTCGTCGGCCCGAGATCACCTGCGGGCGAGACCGTCTGGCGTCGAGTATGCGCATGGCAGTGGCGACGACCTCGGTCGGTGTTTGGTAGCTGCCGGCCGCCGCAGCGGTGTCTCCGATGACGTCGAAGAACTCGGTACGGGTCGGGCCTGGATTGAGCGCGAACACTCTGACTTCGTGTTGTGCTGCTTCGTACCACAGGGACTGGCTGAAGCTCAACACGAATGCTTTGGCGGCCGCGTACACCGCGAGCGACGGGACGGGCTGGAACGCAGTCGTGCTGGCGACGTTGACGATGGTGCCGGTCGAACGATCGATCATGTCCGGGAGGAACGCCGAGCAGATATCCACGACAGCGCGGATGTCGACGGCGATGAGGCGCTCGAAGTCGTCGGCATCGCCGTCTGCGAACGGTCCCTGTACGGCGAACCCTGCATTGTTGACGACGAGATCGATCTGCTCGGGCACGACATCGCGCAGTCGGCGTCCGCTCGATTCCTTGGACAGGTCCCAGGCGACTGTCCGGCAATGGATTCCGTGGATTTGCTCGAGCTCCTTCGCCAGGGTGGTGAGGCGGTCTTCTCGTCGTGCGACCAGTACGAGATCGGAGCCTCGGGCGGCCAGTGCTCGGGCGAACTCGGCACCGATTCCCGAGCTTGCGCCGGTGACCATGGAGCGTCCAGGTCGGTAGCGAGAACCTCGGAGGTTCATCGGTCCGAACCGACGGGCGTGCGCCCGAGCTCAGCGGCCGAACGGCGTGCGAACTCCTCGTACGACGTCGGTGTGTGTCCGAGCAGAGTCGGAAGAACCGTCAGGTCTCCGGCCGGTAGGCCGTGGCTGTCGTAGTAGGTCATCATCGTGCGGTACGCCTCGCGTGCATCGGCGGGCCAATTCTTCATGTCACGAGGGTTGGACGCGGCCCTGGCACCGCGAACGAGGTGGCCGGCCGAGTGCAGCTTCGTCGATCGCACAGCATGCCCGACAACCGAGGCGAGTGCAGGCAACACGTCGAGTGAGTTCGTCAGGGACGACGGGGGAATCCGAACGGCAGTCACCCGGTGGCCCAGCACGCGCGACCAGATCTGTGCCATCTCGTGGCGTGTGAGTTCTACCGTGGAGAGGTCGTAGGTGCGACCGGTGTGTGACCGCGGATCGATCAGGATGTTCGCCGCGGCCTCTGCGACATCGGCGACGTCGACAACACCCATGACGCTGTCCGGGGACACCGGGTACGGCATGACGCCCGCCTGCAGGAATTCCCATACTTCTAGGTAGTTCTGCATGTAGTGCGACGGTCTGAGCACCGTGGTGGGGATTCCGCTTTCACGCAGCAGGCCTTCGGCGATGTCCTTCTGGTGATGGTGGGTCAGTTGATGCAGGTGTGGATGGATAACGGAGTGGAATACGATGTGCTGCAGCCCGTTTGGAGGCCCTATCGCGATCAGGTGATCGATGATCGGTCGTTCGTCGATGATCTGAGTCGGTGCCGCGTGGTACAAGACGTCAGCCCCCGTCAGGGCGGTATCGAGGGTCTCGGCCGACCTTAGATCTCCTACGACCACCTCGGTCGCCCCGTCCTGCCGGGTGGTCGCAGCCTGGGTCGCATTCTTCACGACTGCGCGAATGGGCACATTCTGTACTGCGAGTTGTCGGACCAGTAGACGTCCGACTCCGCCCGCTGCGCTGGTCACTGTGATCATCAGTCCTCCTCGGCGATGAGTGAGGCGGGTGCCTGGCTCATTTGCGAATATTGCATATTGAGTGCATATAACGCAAGAGATCGAGGTGGAAGCTGCAGCTTCTGCGTTCAGGGCTGGGAATTGCCTGCGACAGCTCGGATGGTGACCGCGGTCCCTAGTTTCGCTCCACCGGAATCCACAGCTCGCCCTTCCCCGAGCTCCAGTCCTCGGACTTCTCGGTGATGGTCAGCAGCTCCGGCCCCGGCACCACTTGGTATGGATTGGACGGGAACCACTCGCTGAACGCGTCGGCCCACAGTCGTTGCAGTGCGTCTGTGAGATTTTCCTGACTGGTGGCTTCGAACACAACCCACTTCGATGCAGGCACCGCCAGGTTGTCCCAGTCATCGTGAACGTGGCTGGCCGCCACGGCGAAGTAGTAGTCGAAAAGGCTTCCGTCCTCACGTTCGGACTCGAATCCGGTGCTGACGAACAAGATTTCAGGCAGATCCGGTATATCGGCAAGCATGCGTAGCTCTGTCCCAGTTCCCGAGGGAAGGCTTCGATGGAATTCGGTCATGGCGAGGTTCTCGCCCTGATACTTCAGCGGGATTCGGGTCTTCCTGCCGACAATTGAAAACTCCGGTAGATCTACGATGCGGTATCGCATGGTGCGCCGCCCTCCTATGGTGAGTTGAAATGACACGGCTTGCTGCGAACGAAGGACAGCTCCAGGGCGACGGGCCTGCGACGGGGTCATGCCGTTCATCTGCCGGAATGCTCGGCTGAATGCATCGCCCGACGAATACCCGTACTTCGCGGCGACCTCGAGTATGCCGGTGCCGTCGAGTATTTCCGCTGTAGCCAACGTCATTCGGCGGTTTCGGACGTACTGCGACAAAGACATGCCTGCTAAGGCGGAGAACACCCGCCTGAAGTGGTATTCGGACGAAAGGGTGATCCGCGCCAGCGTGGCGGGGTCTATCGCACCGTCTAGGTTGTCCTCGATGTAATCGAGTGCGGCGTTCCATCGTTCGAGCATCGCGTGTAAACCTTCCCTCGTTCTGATCGAAACGATAGGGGCGGGCGCGGTGTCGAGTCTCGACTATTCCTGCCGCGAATTGTCGTCCGAATTCGTGAGTTCGGCCAGGATGGCGGCGTGTGGCCGGTACTCGAGTCCGGTGCGCGTGTGGGTCTCGGCGATCGCGAATCCTGCAGCGTCGAGTTGCGCACTCAGCGCCCCGACGGGCCACCGGTACGCAGTGATGACCGCATGATCGAATGGTTCGAGGGCGGGGGCCTCGAAGAACCCGATCAGCAGTTTTCCGCCGGGCCTGAGCGCCCTCGCGAATTCTTCGAAAGCAAATCGAATATCGCCTGGGTCGTGGTGAATCAGCGAGTACCAGGCGAGTATCCCGGCGACGGAACCGGACTGCGCATCGAGATCCTCGGCCCGGCCGTCGTCGAACCGGCAGCTCGGGTAAGTGGTGCGTGCATGTTCGACGAAGGCGTGAGTCGAGTCGATTCCACGGACATCGACGTCGTGCAGTTGGAGGTGGTTGGTCCACTGTCCAGGCCCGCAGCCGACGTCGATGACAGGGCCAGCGATCGACCGAGCCCAATCGGTGACGAGTTGCTTGTCAGACGGGTGCACCATCTCCATCGAACCCACGACGCGCACATACTCCTCGGCGCGGTCGGCGTACGAGGCCTCGACATCTCCCATGTATAGAAGATAGTTCAGCGGTGCTGCTGCGAATGAAGTCTGGCGCAGCTGTCGGGCCTCGCGGCGTAACACAGTCATTTCGAGTTGAGGTGCTGGATCAGGAGTCTGAATTCGATCCTGGTCTCGGCGGCAGCGGAGTAGGGGATTGCGCTGCAGCCCATTCCGCGGACCACTGCCACAGGGGTTCGAGTGCCGCGCTGAGTGCAACACCCGCCTGAGCTAGCTCGTACGTCCGCGAGGGACTCTTCTCGATCAGTCCAGCGTCCTGGAGTTGTCTGAGTCGTTCTGCAAGCATGCTCGACGAGCAGTTGTCCATTCGCCGTCTCAGCTCCAGGAACCCAAGCTGTCCGGCCTCGAGTTCCCACAGGATCCGCAAACTCCACTTCTGACCCAGAAGGTTCATCGCCGCGTGCGCAGCCGCGGTTTCGTCGGCGTGGCCTGCAGGCGGTGGCGATGGAGTGTTTGCGCTTCTCATTCAGAAGCACCATACTCACTTCTGTTTCAGAAGCGTTCGGTGACGGTGAGGGGCAAGCATGGAGGCAAACCAGGATGGTTCGGGGCGAGTAAGTCTCGTGACGGGTGCATCGCGCGGGATCGGCGCCGAAATAGCCCGACTCGGCGGCGCCGCCGGAGACACGGTCGTGGTGAACTATCGCGAGAAGCGGCCGCGTGCGATCGCGGTGGCGGCAGAGATCGAACGCGCTGGAGGCCGGGCTCTTCCGATCGGCGCCGACCTGTCGGACGACACGAGTGCGTCGGCGATGATCGAAGACATCTCACGCACCTTCGGTCGTCTCGATGTGCTCATTTTGAATGCATCCGGAGGGTTGGAACGCGGGGCTGATCCCGACTACGCAATGCGTCTCAATCGTGATGCGCAGGTGCGTCTTGTCGAACTGGCCATGCCGCTGATGAAGCCGGGTAGCCGGGTCGTCTTCGTCACCAGTCATCAATCGCACTTCTACGGGCAGAAGCCCGTACCCGAAGACTACGAGCCCATTGCCCAGAGCAAACGGGCAGGTGAAGATGCGTTGCGAGAACGTATCCCGGAACTTCACAAGCGCGGAATCACGCTGACCGTCGTGTCGGGCGACATGATCGACGGGACGATCATCGTCCGGTTGCTCGAGCGACGGGATCCCGATGCCGTTTCCGGGCGGCGCGAACACGGAGCATTGCCGACTATCGAGGAGTTCGCGTCGGTAGTGGTCGATGCATCGCTCGCGCAGGTCGAGTCCGGGCACACCTTCTATGTAGGCGGCGACGACTATTTGTCTTGAACGACATGCGCCAGTGGTCGGGCGGGGTTGCGTCTCAGTCCGACTCGCAGGCGGCGGCGAGACGTCAGCAGGCAGGAATGTCCCACAAGCGGTAGTCGGCGATCGTGGTGAACCCCATGCCGGCGTACATCGGATAGCCCGGGGTGGTCGCCTGGAGCACCGCGGCGTCAGCACCACGGTCGAAGCCGTCCTTCATCGCCATCCAGGTGACAGCTGCACCGTAACCGGATCGACGATGGCCGCGTCGAACGGCGACGAAGTAGATGCCGATCGTGCTCTCGTTCTTCACTCCGACGCTCACTGCTACACAACGGCCGTCGATCCACCCCAAATTGAACCGGATCGAGTCGTCGGAGAGAGCGCGTTTGTGTGCGATCGGCTTCAGTACCGCCGGGTCCATCCGGTATCCCGCAGCCGCGCAATCGACGAACGCACGGAGATCGGCCACGTCGCCGGCAGTAGTGAATGTCAGCGCCGCGGAAGGAGGCGGCACAGCCGTGGCCGCCGGGATGGCCATGATCGGATACAGGGGTTGGCGCTCGATTCCTCGGTGTTCCGAATATTGCTGTGCTGCTGCACTATTCACGTGGCTGATGATCCGCCAGTCGACGCCGCGCCGGTCGAAAATCGCCTCGGCCGCGGAGAGCACTGAATCTTCGTCGGCCTCGAGGTGGAGTTGATTGAAGCCGGTGGCCGGGATGCCCGTCGCGACAACAGTTCCGCCGGATAGATCGTGCACTGCGCCGTCGCAGATCCGCGAGACATGCTGCCAGAATGCGAGGTGGTTGCCGTTGGCCGAGTGGATGTCGATTGTCTTCCCCTGATCTGCGGTCCGGTGCAGAAACGACGCTACCTCGCGCGCCTGAATGTCGACGACGGCGGTAGGTTTGCTCGCTCGTCACCTAGTCTGGCCCGAACGAGAGTGCGGTGTCGCGTCCATCCCGCCGCACCGACCGCGAGTGCGATCGCCACCAACGCCGCGCTCGACCACAGTGGCGCCCGGTAGCCCAGGCCCAATCCGATTGTGAGCGCTCCGAGCGCCGGACCCAGTGCGGCACCGACGTTGAATGCGACGGTCGCGAACGAGCCACCGAGCGTCGGGGCGTCGTCGGCGGCGTAGAGCACCTGTGAGATCAGCGTCGAACCGACCGCGAAGGAGAGCGCACCCTGGGTGAACAGCAAGGCCAGCGTCACAGCTGGATGGGAAGCAGCCCAGGCGAATACGATCCAGCCCGCGAGCAGCACCACTGCCCCGACGCTCAGTAGCGACAGTGGCCGTGCGTCGGCGAGCCTGCCCGCAACGCTGACTCCTATGAATGATCCGAGCCCGAACAGCCCGAGAAGCACAGGCAACCAATGTGAGTCGAACCCCGAGACGTCCGTCAGCATCGGCGCCAGATAGGTGAACGAGCAGAAGGTCGCACCGTTGACCAGCGCGCCGAGTACCAGCATGAGGACGAGCTTCGGGCGGCGCAACGATGCGCATTCTGCTCTGGCATTCGGGATGGATCGTGTCGGTGGATCCGACGGTGTCGCACACAAGATCGCTACGACTGCGGGTGCGGAAATCACCACGATCGCCCAGAACGAGGCGCGCCAGCCCCACAAGTCTCCGAGAATGGCGCCGCCTGGCACCCCGACTACGCAGGCAATGGTCACGCCCCCGAGGAGCACTGATGTCGCCCGTCCCTTCATGTCGGCGGGGACCATCGACATCGCCACGCTCAAGGCCACCGCCAGGAACCCGGCGTTGGCCAGCGCGCCGATGATGCGGGTGACCATCAGCACCTCGAAACTGACTGTGAGTGCGCCGATTACGTGCACCACCATGAATGTGATCAGGAACGTCAGAAGTGCTCGACGGCGCTGCCATCGAATGCTTGCGACAGCCATCAACGGTGCTCCGACGATCATCCCGACTGCGAAAGCGGAGGTCAGCAGTCCCGCTGCGGACACTGATACTTGTAGGTCGTGGGCCATGTCGGGGATAAGGCCGGACAGCATGAATTCCGATGTGCCTTGGGCGAATACAGCAAGACCGAGGACGTAGATTGCGAATGGCATCGTGAAACTCTCAATCCGAGATCGCGAGAGGCTGTGCGGGTACGTGACCCGCGAGAGCAGAGGACACGACGTGCGTCACAGTATGAGTGTGCGCAGCCGACTTTTCGACTCGAAGTTCAGAAGATAGAGGTGTGCCACCGATTGCGCACGCGAAGAGAACGGCCGCGGTTCAACGCGGTACTCGAGCGCAACGAGATGTGGCCACCGGACTACTTCCGGTGGCTAGAGTCTGGACGCCTTGGGGCTGGACACAGTTGCGAACGTAGCAAACGCCGCTCGGTGATGTCCACCGCATTCGATCCAGCAATGTCGGAGCCGTGCGATACAGGGTGGCGCATATCTGACTCGTCCTGTACTTTGCCTTGCATGATCGAATTCAGTTCATCCACGACGACGCCGGGAGATGCCGGTGTCATTGCGACGGACTGACTGAGTCGGTCCAACCCAAGCCCCGGAACAGCTCCGGGGCTTTTTGCATTCCTGGGGTCTGTGTCGGGATTCATCGATTCAGGAGCACTCTATGGACTACGACCACCGCGATCTCAATCGAAGTATGTCGATCTTCGCCACAGACCCTCAGGTTGGCTCGGGGGTGCCGATGTGGCTGCCATCGGGCGCGGCCATTCGCCACGAGCTCGAATGCCTGGCGCGGGAACTTGCTCATGCCGATGGCTGTGTCAGCGTCTACTCGCCGGTTCTCGGAAAGCGGGGCCTCTACGCGCGTTCCGGGCATCTGAGCAAGTTCAGCGAAGACATGTTTCCCGCAATGCAATTGGGTGATGATGACCTGATGCTGCGACCTGCGAATTGCCCGCATCATGCGTTGATTTTCGCTGCTGACAATCGTTCCTACCGCGACCTACCGATCAGACTGAACGAACTTGCCTCGATGTTTCGTGCCGAACGTTCCGGTGTCGTCTCCGGACTGAATCGGGTTCGCCAGATCAACCTCGACGATACGCATGTGTTCTGCAGGCCGGACCAGGTTTTGGGCGAAGTACAGCGAGCGCTACGGTCCGCTCTCCGCGCGCAACAGACTCTGGGTCTGCCCGTGGACTACGTACGACTGTCGAAGCGTGACGACTCCGGCTCGTGGCTGGGGAGTGCTACTCAGTGGTCCGAAGGCGAGGGTGACCTGCGGGCTGCCGGTACTCCGGTCGCCGAGGAGCACGGGATCGGTGTTGTCGAAGTAGCGGGGGAGGCAGCGTTCTACGGACCGAAGCTGGACATCCAATCGCGCACTGGGCGCGGAAACGAAGAAACCATTGCCACCGTGCAACTCGACTTCACTCAACCCGAACGTTTCGACCTGAAATACAAGGGCGAGGACGGGCATTTTCATCGGCCCGTGATGATTCATCGGGGAACCGTTGGATCCATGGAACGTGTGACTGCGCATCTGCTCGAGCACTATCGAGGCCGTTTACCGTTCTGGTTGGCTCCGACTCAGATCGCGCTGCTTCCCCTCGGCACCGAACAGGACGCGTCGGTGCGCAGCTTCGCCGACGATGCGATCGGGTTGGGACTTCGGGTGAGAATCGACCATGGAGGTTCACTCGGCTCGCGAATCCGTGACGCGCGCGCACGCCGGGATCACCTCATCGGTGTGGTCGGGCCGAACGAGGACGAGGCGAATACCGTCCAGATCACCGATGTCGTCGGAGGCGCCCGACTGCAGATCGAGCGATCGGAATTACTGGCACTGATGCACAATGCCCACCGCGCACGCCGGAGGGCACCGAACTGGCCGTCCTCCGAATCGAACTCGACCGAGCTGATAGGAACTAGCGAATGACCGCATTCGCGAAACTGTTCGCCGTTACCGTCGACTGCACGGACCCGGTGCAACTGGCCACGTTCTACCAGGGTTTCATCGGTGGACAGATCCGGTCGTCCAATCCGGATTTCGTCGTGCTCACCAGCCCCCACGACGTACGCATCGACTTCCAGCGCGTGGAGAACCCGGAGCCACGTCCATGGCCGAGTCTCGACGGACCGCGGCGCGTGCACCTGGACTTCGGCGTCGACGACCTAGCCGAGGCCGAGCGAAAATTGCTCGGCCTCGGTGCAGAACGTGCATCGCATCAACCGGGTGGTGACAGGTTTCGGGTATTCCTCGACCCGGCCGGGCATCCGTTCTGTGTCACAACATTCGAGACTGCAGCGGCTGTGCCAGATGCGTAGGCTGCTTTCCTCAGCGGCATCGTCCACCTGCCAGATCGAGGGTGTTCCAGGAGTCCGTGTCGCGGAGCATCTGCCGGTCGTGGGTTGACACCACCACCGCGGCTTCTGTTGCGTCGAGCGCTCGAGTCAACTCATCGACCAACCTGATGGACAGATGATTCGTCGGCTCGTCCAGCAGCAGCACATGCGGCCGGTGAGCCAGCGCGACTGCGAGGTCCACTCTGCGCTGCTGTCCCATGGACAGCTCACCGATCCGCTGATCGACCTCCCGCGAGTGCAGAATCCCCAGCGAGGACAAGGACGCTGAGATGTCTGCATGCGAGCGAAAGTACTCGCCTGCTCGGCGATCTGCGGGAAGAGATGATTCCTGGCGGAGCAGAACTATCCGCGTCCCGTGGGGTGCATGACGTCGTCCCGTCGTCGGGTGCAACTCTCCTGCCAATACGGCTAGCAGAGTGGACTTTCCGGATCCATTGGGTCCGGTCACCACGAACTTGGAACGAGCGGACAGAGCCAGTGAGACTGGCATGTTCAACCGCCCGTCGACGGTGACCTCCTCGGCATCGAGCAGCGACACCCCGCTCCGAGCCCGCAGCTCAGGGAACCGAAATCGTTGTGGGGGTGCGGGGATAGGCAACAACTGAGACTGCAACGCCGATTGGCGACGACGCACGTTCTGAACGAGACTGCCGGCTCGGGTCGCGCGTTGGTGCTTTCCTGTACCTTTCCCGGGCCGCCATCCACTGACAAGGCGATTCTGCGCGCTGCTGAGATCCTCGCGCAGCTTCGTCGTCTCCGCTCGCTGCTGTTCGTATTCCTGCTCCCACCGATTCGTTTCGGACTCTCGTCCCGACCGATAGCTCGCGTAGCCGTCTCCATAGGTACGGGGGCGACCGTCGGGCGTCGGATCGAGATCCACTATGTGTTGTGCAACATCGGATATCAGCGCACGATCGTGACTGACGACGACGACTCCGCCCGCTCTTGTCGACAGTCGTTCGGTCAGATAGTCCAAACCTACCCGGTCGAGGTGATTGGTCGGCTCGTCGAGCAGCAAGAAGTCGTCCTGTGCACCGAGCAAGCACGCCAGACGAACACGATAGCGCTGTCCTACCGATAGTTCGGTCAGGAGACGCGACCGATCGGATTCGGCTCCCAGACCGTCGAGTGCGATGTCCACTCGACGGTCTGCATCCCACGCTCCGAGGGTCTCGACGTGTTCGAGCGCTGAAGAATAGCGCTCGTCGGAACCCGGCTGTCCTGATGCTAGCCTGATCGTCGCTGATTCGAATTCTTTCAGTGCGGAAAGGGATTCGGCGATCGTATCGTCGATGACCTGGCCCACGGTTCGATCGTCGGTGGTGCGCAGTTCCTGCTCGGCGAGACCGAGGGTGCCGACGCGTGAGACGCTGCCGGAATCCGGAACGAGCGTCCCCGCAAGCACGTGGAGAAGGGTGGATTTGCCACGGCCGTTCTCGCCCACGATGCACAAGCGTGACGTCGGCGTGACAGTGAGGTCGACACCACTGAGTACGGGGGTGTCGTTATAGGTGACGGTGATGTCGGAGGCGATTAGTTGCGCGGACGAGCGCGCAGGAACAAGCGTCGAGTCAGGCATTTTTCTCCCGAAGAGCGCGCGTCACCCAAGGCAATCGAAGTTGGATGAGGGCGCGCGAGTTGACGGCCGACCGCAGGGGTCCGAGGTTCACGGATGACCGGAACTGTCCGTCACTCGAAGATCAAATGCATGCCGTCACGGTAGCAGCGGACTGACAATCGCGCACCGTCTTTTCTTTCAGTGCTGGACGTCCCTGCTGTCATCGTCTTTGGGAGTGCTGCGTACTTGTCGTCGATTCCGTGCTCCGTGGACCGCGAGATACAGGACGCTCAGACCGCACACCACTGCCCCCGCGCCGATAGGTGCCGCCGCAGAAGCTGCATCGATACTGACAGCGCCGACAAGAGATCCCACCGCAATGGACACGTTGAATACCAAGACATACAGCGAAGTTGCGGCCTCACGCGCGTGGGGCGCCGCAGCGAATACGGCCAGTTGTAAGAGGACAGGCAATGCGGAGTACGACAGGCCCCACATCGCGATTACCGGACCCGGAAGGATCGCACCGAGCGGCAATGTCAACAATACCAACGATGAGGTGAGCGCCGCGGTACCGATCAGCAGACCGTTGCGCTGGGGTCCCACGCGGCCGACCAATACGCTGGCCCCCGCATTTCCGATGACGCCCGCCACGCCGTATGCGAGAAGATAGATGCCTACCGACTCGGATCGAATGCCGAGTTCGCCGACCAGAAATGGCGCAATGAAAGTGTAGGCGGCGTAGTTCCCGACGACGACGAGACCGGTCACGCACAGAATCCCGCCGATGCCGTTCCCTAGAGAGGGGACACGCCACATTCGAACCGGTGTGGAGTTCGAGGGTTCGAGCGTCGGCAGCAACACGAAGACAGCGCAGGCCGCCAGTGCGGTGAAGACAGCAAGGACCGCGAACGCACCGCGCCATCCGACGAGGGATCCCAGCAATGTTCCTGCAGGAACGCCGAGTACGAGTGCAAGTGATATTCCGGACAGCACCACGGCCGTCACCCGGGCTGCCGACTTGGGCGGCACCAACCGAATGCGGACAGCTGCGACCATCGACCTCAGCAGGCCGTGGAAGACTCCAATTGCCAAGCGCACCAGCAGTAATACAGGAAAGGAGTTCACCATCGCCGTTGCTGCATTGCCGACGACGAACACACCGAGGATGACCAGCAGCAGGACCCGACGGTCGCAGCGGCGAGTGCGTGAGGTCATCGCAGGTGCGAGCAGTCCGGCAACGATCCCGTAGATCGTGACGCTCAATCCTGCAGTTCCCTCGGAGACGCCTAGTTCCGATGCCATGGTCGGGAGCAGCCCGATCGGGAGCATCTCGGTGGTGGTCACCGCGAATACAGCGACAGCGAGGGAAACTGCTGCGCTCCAGGCGCGTAGCGGTGAAGCACATCCCGGAGACTGACTCGCAGTGCCGTACATCGATCCCCTTCGAAGGCAATGAGCTACAGAATTTGCCACTACTATCGCGCACAAGGGAACCGAATGTAAGTAGGTACCTACGGGTGCCCTACTGCTCGACGGGGAGAAGTCACGTGACATCGATACACGAGGACGCAGAAGAGTTCGTGGCCGCGGCTCAGCACGATTCGTTCCTTGCGACGTGTAGCAGCCGGCTGCTGCTGGCCCGACCGGCGGACAAGTGGGTCACGTTGGTGCTGTGCGCGTTGACGGAAGGGCCCATGCGCCACTCTGCACTTGCACGAAAGATCACGGGGGTAAGTCAGAAGATGCTCACTCAGACCTTGCGGAACCTCGAACGAGTCGGACTACTGACCCGAACTGTCACCCCGACAGTTCCGCTGACGGTCGAATACGAGCTGACGCCTCTCGGCCTCTCGTTGGTCGATGTGTTTCTGCAGCTCAAACGGTGGTCGGATGCCAACATGGACGAGGTTGCACGGGCACGCCGAACCTACGATTCCCGCACGGGTTAATCCTGGTCGAACTGCACTACTCGAAAGTTTTGTGCACCTTCATGATAGTTCCCTGTGCAGCCGCGACGAGTCGCTCGTCGCGTCCGTCGATGGCGTACACGAGGCTCTGGCAGATCGCCTGTGTGCGTGTAGTCGACAGGGTCGAGGCCCGCGCGAGGACGTACTCGCCCACCGCAGGCTTGATGTAGTTGATTTTGTATTCGGCAGTGACTGCGTCGCCGCCGAGTGCCGCTTTGTGTGCAGTGGCCATGGCGTCATCAGTGGCGGCGTCGCCCGTCACTGCTCGGCACTCTTGGGTCGCGCCCAGAA
The DNA here is from genome assembly GCF_057808915.1 of Rhodococcus sp. FG69. Classification (NCBI taxonomy): domain Bacteria; kingdom Bacillati; phylum Actinomycetota; class Actinomycetes; order Mycobacteriales; family Nocardiaceae; genus Rhodococcus; species Rhodococcus sp. FG69. The sequence goes on from NZ_JBMDIX010000012.1 coordinate 24,579, forward strand.
CCAGGCGAGCGCCCCGAAGATCGGTACGGCAAGCACCAGCACACACCACCAGAACTTCCCACCCAGCCGGTCGTGGGAGGTCCGCAGAATCGACACCCATGCGATACCGCAGAGAGCCAGCCAGATCAGCGCTATCGCCGACCATGCGAGGTCGAACGCAAGCGGCACTGTGGGATTCATTGTTCTTCCCTCTTCCTCTGGTGCGGGTTCCGCAACCCTACTGCGCGTAGGCGTCGACTCAATGCACCCACGGCCGCGTCCCACGCAAGCGTGGTGGCGATCAGGTGGGGCAGGAAACGCATCGGCGATCCGCGGACGGCCAGCGACCGGATTGCCGACGAATCCGAGGCGGTGGTCAGGCTGGCAGCCCGACCGTCGGTCATTCGCTCGATCACGTGTAGTGCGACCAACTGGTGGGTGTCGAGTGCACTGTGACCGCTGTCGATGACCACGAGATGTGCGTCGGGAAGGAGACTGACGGCGGATTCGGCCACGGGCCTCGGCGTTCGCAGATCGCGCGTGCCGGAGATGATGGAGGTAGGCCACTCGAAGTCGGGCATGTGCGCGGCAATGTCGAACGGTTCGGAGGCGAAAGGTGGGCACTTCGATGCGATGTCGATGAATTGTGGCGCAGGATCGAACGGCTGGCCATCCGGTGGCGGAGCGTAGTTGAGTTCGGTGAACGCGATCGCGCCGACCGGACCGAACTCCATCCAATAGGGCATGGCAGTGTCGTCGACGGTTTCGCTGCGACCGAGCTGCGCGACGAACGTCCAGGTGCGTCGTGCATCGCCGGTACGAGCGAGGGTGAGGAGTCGGCGTAGTAGTTCTGGCCCGCCGAATTCGTAGACTTTCCGCACGACATCGCATGCTTCGTCCTGGTCGACGCCGCCGTCGACGAGGTCGCGGAGCATTCGAGCGCAGTCCTCGAGTGCCGGTTCGTCTCCGTCCCACAGCAGTGACCGCGCGTGCGCGCCTACGACATGGTGATCGTGCGCCGACATCACCGTCGAGTCGAGCACCATGCCCGCCACCCGATTCGGGTGCGTGATGCCGAAGCCGCACGCCACATAGGTCCCATACGACGAACCGTAGATCACTGCGGCGTCGATCTCCTCGTGCTCGAGTACGGCGGCGATGTCGCTGATCACCGCCTCGATCGTGATCGCAGCGGCCGGGAGATCGTTCCCGTCGATGTCGCTGCGAGAGAGTCCGATTCCCCGATGTTCGATCATGATGGTGTCTATGCCGAGCTTCTTCGCCCGCGAGCGGAACCTGCGGTACGGCAGAACCGATGCCAGACCGGGCCCACCTGGCAGTACGACGACGGGAACCGCCGACCTCGGGCCAGTGCGAGTGTAGGCCAGGTCGAATGCCGGACCGGCGTCCGTCGCTGGCCGTCGGAGAGTCCGAAGCCCGGGAGCCGCGAGCGCAGTCTTGCGTAGGCGCGCATGTCGTCGGTCGCTCGTCATGCTCGATTGCTTCCGAGAACGCCCGCGAAGTGCCGGGCAAGCAGTCGGCGCCCTTCGGGCACGGTGGTGGGTGACCCGGGTGTGAGTGCCTCCATGGCGATACCCACCGTCAGCGCAATGGCGGTGTTGGCGGCGTCGTCGACCGAGTCCGCATCCAGCAGGCTTTCGTCCACGAAATGTCGCAACCATCGACGCATGTGCTCGTGTGACCTGGCTGCCGCGGCGGCCAGCAATCGCTGGTTGGACTCGGCCGGGTTCGGTCCCAGTGCGGATGAGTAGGAGGTGAACCAAAGGCGAAGTGCCGCAACATCGTCAAGATCATCGGGCAGGAACTGAGTGATCATGCTCGAGATGCGAGCATCCAGTGTCGCTGAGGTGTCGAGCACGACGGAATCGTCGATTACCGTGTCGACCCGCCGCGCGACGATGGCGTCGAACAGTTCTTTCTGGGTTGGGAAATAGTGCCGAAGGGTGCCGACTCCAACACCTGCTCTGTCGGCAGTAGCGCGAACGGTGACGGCGTCGAGACCGTCGGTATCCGCGATCGACGACGCCGCGGCGAGTATGGATTCGCGACGACCACCCCGGTCCTTCCCTGCCATTCGCCCACGCTAGCACGTCGTACTAGTACGTTGTATCAAATCGAGTGTCAGGACTGGCGAGTCAGAATCCCGACTGCAACCGTGATGTAGAAGACGTTGACCGAGAGGATGAAGATTCGCTCGGAGATGCCGAAGGCGTAAGGCCGCAGCGGACGAATGACGAGGGCTGCAACGAGTGCAACGAGCGAGATGAGCGCAATCCACGAAACGACGACCAGTACCGATCCCAGCGGTTCGTCGGTGATCGGGCGCAGCAGGTTCACGAAGTTGCTCATGCACGCGTAGCTGAGTGCAAACCAGGCGATCGCGGCCACGTAGTGCAGCCGACCGACGGTGGTGGACTTCTGCCCCTCCAGGTCAGTGGGCAGAAACGGAAGCACGACGAAGATCGCGGCGAGGACGACCAGGAAGATGGTGACCTTTGTGCGATCGTCCCAGTCGGGGAATCCCGTGATCACGGCGAGTGCAAGTGCACCCCAGAGGCCCGCAGTGACCCAGGTCATGATCGAACTCAACGTCCGAGTGGGACCGACGGCGTAGTCGCTGACGGCGTGTTCGACGATGTTGTATTCGCTCTTCACGACGTGCAAGGCGATGAAAAGCGCAAGGCGCACCACGCCGAAGACGAGTGCGACTGTGGCGAACACGGTGGTCATGGTGGTTCCTTCGTTCACGGATGCGGTAGTTTGGCCGAATCGTCCGATTTGCAGGGTATTTGACGCTCCGGCCGGTGTGCAGCACTCGAAACATACGGCAATCATGCGTTTTCGGGGAGACCGTACGAAGGGTCCGACGTGTTCTCCCGTGCCGAGTCGAAATCGGTTCGGAAGGCGATGAATCGACCACACAAGGCCTGTACAAGCGGGGTGTCGTTTGCGAAGTGGGCTGCGCGGGTAACAGGAACGAATGGTGACGTCGAACCGTCGCCGATCTCGCATAGATGATCCCGGGCGTGGGCCGGGGAGCACGACGCATCCAGCATGTGGTGCTCCCGAATTCCAATACTGCATCCAGGTCGGTTCTTGGTGACAGCAGTCGTGGACGGGTACGAGTCCGAATCCAGGCAACAGTGAGGCCAATCCATGACGAACGACGTCGAAAAGCGGTGGCACGACTCCCATGGCTTTCGATCTGCCGCGGTTTACACCGTTGCGGTGATCGTGTCGGCCGTGGCGATACTGGTCGCTTGCATCATGTGGGCGGTGTGGGGCACGAATGCGGGCGCCTGCGATGACGCAGCATTCGTTGTATGCGCGGATCCTGAACGGACGGTTCTCGTCACCGTTCCTCCGGCACTCCTGCTTGCAGGTGGAATAGGCGCGTTCGTACAGACCTACCGGGTGTGGCGCAGGGGCGGAGCGTGGCCGATCTGGCAAGGAGCCGGGTGGGTGATCCTGGTCTTCATGGTGATCTACATGGGAATGGCAGTCAGTGTTGATCGCTGAATATCCAGCGGCTCCACCGCAGTGGCGCGGGTGGGTGTCCCAGGATGCACTTATTCGTGCCACTGGCGGCGGAGCCGCCAAGGAATCGACGTCGGAAGTTGAACTGAGAAGGATGTCATTCAGTGTTGAGTGAAGATACGTCGGGCGCACGCGCCGTGCCGCGCACACGTGAGCTCGCGAGTCACCGGGTCCGGTTCGTCGACCACGGCAGCGGCCCGACGGTGGTGTTGGTGCACGGGCTGATGGGCACATTGCACGACTGGGATCCTCAGATTGCCGACTTGTCAGCGCACTTCCGGGTCATCGCGGTGGATCTGCCAGGACACGGTGAGTCCGACAAGACCCCGGGAGACTACTCGTTGAGCGCGCACGCTGCGACCATCCGCGACCTCCTCGTCGATCTCCGAGTCGACTCGGCCACGATGGTCGGGCATTCGTACGGCGGAGGGGTGTCGATGCAGATGCTCTACCTCTTCCCCGAAATGGTGGACGGTATCTGCTTGATCGCCAGCGGAGGTCTGGGACAGGAAGTGAACCCCGTGCTGCGAGCGGCATCGATGCCGGGTAGCGGTATCGCGATTCCGTTCGCCGCGTCCCCTCTTGTCCGCGGTGTGCTCGGTGGTGTGCTCGGGGCCCTCAAAGGGCTTCGGGTCTTCACTATGAGTCCGGGGGATCGCCGCGCGTGGAGGAACTTCGCCTCGATGTCCGACGCGCCTACCCGCCGAGCTTTCCTCTCGACCGCCAGATCGGTGATCGACTACCGCGGACAGATTGTCAGCGCCGCCAGGCTACTGTCGTCGTTCGCCGACGTGCGGGCGCTGCTGGTCTGGGGTGACGGCGACGCCATCATCCCTCTCGCCCATGCACATTCGGTTCGAGATCAGATGCCCGTCGGAACCGTCATCGAAGTCGTCTCCGGGGCCGGCCACTTCCCGCACCTCGACGAGCCCGAACAATTCGCGTCGGTGTTTCGTACGTTCATGTCCTCGGCCGACGAACACGCCCCACCGCAAGTGGGGGCGTGAAAGCGCTGGCTCGCGCACACTCCCTGACCGGCCCGTGCACTTCACTATCGAAGGGGCCACCCGACGTCCGGCGCGATGTTCCAAACGCGCTGGGCTTTCGTCGCCGGCGGAATGTGCCTGCGTTAGATACACACCGTCTGCTCGTTTACAACACTCCTGTGCGTTGTAAACAAGAAATGTTGTTGCAAACGCAGGGGGATGAGTACTCATCCGAGCACAGATGGCTCGGCTCATTCGTTCGCTGGCACCAGTTTGAACGTCTCGAACTCCCCTAGCGCTCAATGCGATCAGGAGGACTTTCGGGCCTGCAGACGTTCCACGAGCCCGAGGGTGAACCGTTCGATCTTCTCGACGGAGAAGTTCTCGTCACCGTCGACGACGAGTGACGGACGGCGAAGGAAGTGCTCGCCGCCGACTGGGACGCTGATCAGTTCCACAAGTCGTTGTAGCCATCGAACGGGTCGGACGGACGATACGACGTGGTCGGCGAGCAGCAGGGTTCCTCCGGGCCGCAAGACTCGTGTCATTTCGGCGAGCGCGTCGTCGGGGGAGGGGATGGCACACAGGGAGAAGGTACAGACAACGGTGTCGAACGATGCGTCGGGGAATTGCAGATGGTGTGCGTCGCCGAGAACGAGTCGAGCATCCGGCATGACGTTCGCGGCGCGGATCTGTGCGAGCGCGAGCATGTCCGGACTCAGTTCGATTCCTGTCAGAACCGTGCCGGTTGGGTAGTGATCGAGATTGAGCCCCGTCCCGACAGCGACTTCGAGGACCCGGCCACTGGCACGCGAACAGATCCAAGATCTGGTGTCCCGAAAAAGTACACGATCGAGGAACGTCATGTGCTTGTCGTAGGTAGCCGACTGCGAGTCCCAGTAGCGCTGCCATCTGACGAGACGGCGCGTCGATTCGTCTGGCATCGTCAGCCGGCTTCCGTCGTGATCCCAGCGTCGACCGCGTTCGAGTAGTCATCGTCCACGAGCACCACGTCGCGTCCTGCCCGGTCGAGAAGACTGGCCGCTATGGAGGCGCGATATCCGCTGGCGCAGTGCACCCACAGTTGCCCAGCCGGGAGGGTGTCGAGGCGTTCGAGCAAATGATGCATCGGAACGTGTGCTGCGCCGGGGATATGTCCGGCGTCGTACTCATCGTCACGCCTTACATCGAGAATTACCGAATCGCCGTCGGTTGCGTCGTCAGCGGCGACGACGCTGGCCGGCAGTTCGGCGAAGGTGTGCACCGGGTACGACGAGAGCGGGGTGTCGCCACTGAGCTCCTCAGCGGAACCTGTTGCTGCGCCTTGCAATTCATCGACTCCGATGCGCACCAGCATTCGCTGTGCGTCGGCCACCTGTTCCGCAGTGTCACCGATCAAGGACAGAGGTGTCCCCCAGGGCATCAACCAGCCGACGTAGGTGGAGAACTGGGTTCCCAGTGCTATCCCGACACTGCCGTGAACGTGGGATGCCGCGTACGCGGTCTGGTCTCGCAGGTCGACGATCCATTCGCCCGCATCGATGCGAGTGCGTAGCTCGTCGGCGTGAAGCGGACTCGGGGGTGTGAGGTCGGGAGCCGTAGGACCTTGGCGGTTCAGCGCACCCATGTGTGCGTAGTAGGCCGGATAGGCCGTCAGATTGGCGATCAGCTTTTCGACGAATGCATCCTCGTCGTCGGTGGTCAACGCGTCGTTGCGTTGTTTCTCTTCTCCGATGGTTCCGCCGTCTCCGCCCGCTGCCGATCCCGACGAACAAAAGCTGCCGAAGCCGTGGGTAGGGAAAACCTCTGTCGCATCGGGAAGTTCGGCGGCCAACCGTCGCGCGGAGTGGAACTGGGCGCGAGTGAGTTCGTCGGTGCGTGCGACATCGACCAGGTCGGTTCGACCCACCGAGCCGTAGAGCAACGACCCTCCGGTAAAGACGGCGGGTGTCTCATCGCCCTCGCTGATCACGTACGACAGGTGAGTGTCGGTATGACCGGGAGTGGACAACACTCGGACGGTCATCTTTCCGACGGCCAGCTCGTCACCGTCACGAACAGCGTGTCGCTCGAACGAGACCTTGTCGTCGGCGTTGACGACGTAGGGGCAGCCGTTGCGTTGCGCGAGGTCGTATCCGCCGGTGACGTAGTCGTTGTGTATGTGGGTCTCGACGACCATCGCGCACGTGACGCCATGTTCGGCGAGGACTTTCTCGACGCGATCGATGTCGCGTTGTGGATCGACCACAACGGCGGAAGTTCCGTCGTGGACAAGATAGCTGCGGTCTCCGAGGTCTTCGGTCGAGATCACTTCGACGTGCACGACGATCACTCCTTGATGGTTGTACCAACGTACCTACTCAGCGTCTGAATAACGCTTGACCAGGGCTTGCTGCTCTGCGGCTCACGATGACGGGCGTCTTTCCAGTCAAACACCTGCTCGGGCGCAGCGCGACTATTTCTTGGAGAACATGCGGGACAGGAATCCCGGCGATTTCGGATCGGCGGCGTGTCCTTTGCATCGATCGGATGCCGGAACGCCCCGCATCACTTGGTCGACGTGTTGGCCGCAACCCGCCCAGGTGGTCTTTCCACACTTCTTACATTTGACTGCCCTGCACATGGCATCTCCTTCACTTGTCGAGCAATTCACCCGACTATACCCCATGGGGTATATGAACGGCGGCGGTCGCGGAATTCGGCGGGGTTCTCAGAAGTGGGGTACGACCTTGAACGCGGTGTACCCGCCGGTATCCGCAGCCAGTGCGACACCGTTGGACGTCACCACTGTCGGCGCATCGCCTGGTGAAGTGCCGGTGACGCGGCCGGTGGCCGCATCGATGGCGGTCACATCCGATTTCGAGCCGCCGTACACGACTCCGCCGACGAGTGTGAAGCGGTACGCGCCGGGAAATTGATCGGCGGTGAACCCTGTGGTGCCGTATTGCTCGAACAGAACCGCGATACCGTCGTCGGTGAGGTCATCGGTAGTGATCAGGGTTGATCCGCTACTGGCATCGGCAACAACCGTCATCGGGGTGCGAGCACCACTTACCCATCGGACTTCGGCGTCCGAAAGACGGTAGACCGCTTGGATCGGCTCGGAACGAGTAGGGATTGTCCACGCAACGATCACCGAGTTGCCCGCGGCACCGATGAATCGTGCGGATCCGGCTAGAGCTGCGGGCGGCGGTGTCAGCGTTTCGGTGGACCAGGCAGTGTTCCCGGTATCGACGGTGACGATTCGCGCGTTCTCGCCGTCGGCGACGACCGCGTGTCCGCCGAATTCTGTGACCGCGCCACTCAGGTCGATGGTGTGTCCGTCGGCTGCCGATACCGCTCCCTCTGCTGAATTCGATTCTGCAGCATTGTAATCGGCGTCGATCAGGAGCCCGGTCCCGGTCAAGCAGCCCTGGGTGCGGACAGGGCCCCACACGATTTCACCGGTCCGGGTGTCGCGTGCGGTGAGATAATCGATGTTGTCGGAGTCGGTGTCGCCGACGTCCTGGGTGATCAGTAGTTCACGACCACGGACAGATGCGACGGCGAACTGTAGGCGGTTCGCCGGCACGTCGACCCCGAACCGTGGTGCGCCGGTGTCGCCGAGTACCTGCACTGTCGCCGAATCGGATGCCTCTGTGTAGCCCAGTATTCCGGCGAATCCTTCGTCGACAACCTGGGGCGTCGAGATGAACGGGACCGACCACAATGGGGTTTCGAGGAATCCGGGAGGTGAAATCAGTTGCGACGTCGACGGATTCTCGACCGCGACTGCATTCGAACCGTTCACCTCGGCGACCGTTGATCGACTGCATCCGGAGAAACTCGACACAGCGCAGATTCCCGCTGTGGCGATGGCGGCGACTCGAACGCTTATTGGCAAGTCGGTCAGAATGTTTCGATCCTCCAACCTTTGTCCTTTTTTGAGGTGCCAAGAGCGGCGTGCGTCGAGGGCGCTCAGGTCATACCGAGCACGACGATGTAGTGCAGTCGCGTCTGCGCCATCGGAAGACCACGGCTGCCACCAACATTGTCAGCGATACGCCCGCAAGAATCGGTTGTATCGGCGCCCACAGCCCCAATGCGCCTGATGTGCCGAGCGTGAGGAGGACGAGCTTGTTGCACACGGGACAGCCGACGGCGAAGAAGGTCAGCACTACTCCGAGAGCGGCCGGAGTGCCGGTGCGCTCGGACTGCTCGGGCTTGTCGATACCGAACCACACGGCGGTCAACACGGCCGTAGCCAGCAGGACCGGGAGCTCCCATGCCCGCACCGGAACCTCGCGGCCGAACACCGGGGTGTCGATGATGTCGGTGGGAATCCCGACCACGAGCGTGGCGATCACCCCGGTCAGGGTGCCGCGCAGTAGTCGCATCCCCCACCTGCTGGGTCGTCCGGCTGCGCTGAGTTCCCGACTATCGGGAACTACAGCGACATTGACGTCGCGGCGTACGGACGTAGTGGGCTCAGGCATGAACTGGATTCTCCTACGGGTCGTAGTTGTGTGCGTAGGGTGTGTCGTGAGGGTATACCCGGATGGGTATATTCGCCAGCATCGCCGACTACCGAAAGGTATTGCATGACTTCGCCATCTCGTTCCACCCGCCGCCGAGACGCCTGGCTTCTTGGTATCGCCGTGCTGGTGGCTGCCGTCCTTGTGGGAGTTCTGGTGGTCGGAATGCGCGGTAGCGACGAACCGCAGGCGGCCGCGGACGGGGGAGCGAGTGCGATACAGGAGATGGGTCCCCTAGGGGACCTCGCGCGCCGCACGGTCGACGATCCGATGGCCCTCGGTGAGGTCGATGCGCCCGTCGTGATGATTGCGTTCTCGGATTTGCGGTGCCCGTTCTGCGCCCAGTTCAGTCGGGAGACCGAGCCACAATTGATCGACCGGTACGTCGACGCCGGCACCCTGCGCATCGAATGGCGTGATCTCCCGATTTTCGGGCAGCAGTCCTTCGACGCCGCTCGAGCCGCTCGAGCCGCCGCGGCCCAAGACAAGTTCTGGGAGTTCACCCATGCGGTCTACGCCGACGCACCCGAGACCGGGCATGCAGACCTGACCATCGAATCGCTCGAATCCTATGCTCGACAGGCCGGTGTCCCAGATCTCGCACGATTCACCGACGATGCCACCGGAACCGAGTTCGACGCCGCGATCACCGCGGACGCCAACGAGGCGCAATCGCTCGGTATCCCGGCCACACCGGCGTTCTCGGTGAACGGCGATCCCGTTCTTGGAGCGCAACCGTTCTCGGAATTCGTCGACTTGATCGACGCTGCGGCCGGATAGGGACCTGATGTCTCAGATCGGTCTTCTCGGAGCATTCCTCGGCGGACTTCTGGCCCTGGTCAGCCCCTGCTCGGCGTTGCTGTTGCCCTCGTTCTTCGCCTACGCGTTCGGCGGAGCCGGCAAGCTCGCCGGCCGCACCGGGGTCTTCTACCTCGGGCTTGCCGCGGTACTGGTCCCCCTCGGAGCCGGAGTCGGTGCCATCGGCTCCGCCATCACCCAATACCGCGAGATCACCACGATGATCGGCGGAGTGATCATCATCGGACTCGGGGTGATGATCATCGTCGGCCGCGGATTTGCACTGGGTTCGGCGCAGCGAGCAGCCGCACGCATCGACGTCTCCTCCACCGGCTCGGTGTTCGCGCTCGGAGCGGTGTACGGGCTCGCAGGCTTCTGTTCCGGGCCGCTGCTCGGCGCAGTGCTGACGGTTGCGGTAGCCGGCGGGCAGGCGATGTACGGCGGGGTCCTGATGGCGCTCTACGCAGCGGGGATGGTGGTTCCCTTGTTCGTTCTCGCCCTGGCGTGGGACCGATTCTCGCTGGGCTCGCGAACATGGTTGCGCGGCAGAGAAATTCAAATCGGTCCAGTACGCACCCACACCACGTCTTTGGTATCGGGTTTGCTCTTCGTCGGCATCGGTGTGTTGTTCCTGCTCACGGAAGGAACCGCCAACCTCGGTGGAGTGATGGGCGTCGACAGTCAGTACTCGCTTCAGGTGTCACTCGGCAACATCAGCGATTCGGTGTCGAATACGGCGGTCCTGCTCGTCGGAGTGCTGGTGATCATCGCGGTCCTGGCGGTGCGGATCGTTCGCAGCCGTAGCCGCGAAACCGAAGACGTGGTGCCCGCGAAAGGCGACGACGGGACGACGTGAGATACCGCGCAGATCGACCTATTCGGCTACCAGGACCAGCTTGCCGAACGCCCCACCGCTCTCCAACCGGTGAAGGGCCTTCGCGATCTCGGTCTCGGACGTTGCACTGGACACGGAATCGACCACGGGCCGAATGCCGTGCTCGTCGACGAAAGCTGTCAGCTGCTCGTACATCTCGCGTGATCCCGTCTCGACTCCGTGGATCGTGACGTTGCGGGTCACGAAGTCGTAGGTGTTGATCGACGCCGACAGGCCGGCTATCAGACCGATGAAGCTGATACTTCCGCCGACTCGAACCGACCTCAGAGAGACGTTGAGATTTTCCCCACCGACGGTCTCGACCACATGGTCGACGCCACGCCCGTCGGTCCAGTCCAGAACGCTCTGCGCAACGTCGTCGCGTCGATAGTCGATGGTGTGCTCGGCCCCGAGTGCGCGCACCTGTGCCAGCTTCTCCTCGCTGCTCGACGTCACAGCCACGCGGGCGCCCAGAGCTGTAGCTAGTTGGATCGCGTGGAGTGCAACGCCTCCGGTGCCGTGGACGAGCACGGTCTGTCCAGCCTCGACCTGTCCTCGGACCACCACTGCGTGCCAGGCCGTGAGAGCTGCGACGGGCAGTGTCGCCGCCTCTGCAGTGGTCAGTGTCCGCGGCGGCTCGGCTGCCTCGTCCTCGTGGACCACGACGTATTCCGCAAGCAACCCGCGGTTGACCGGACCACCGACCGGCAAGACGTACTTCTCGTCGCTGAGTTCGCCGTTCTGCCAGTGCGGCAGGAACATCGGCGAAACTCGACCACCGAGATCGAACCTCGTCACACCGTCCCCGCGCGCTACGACGACACCGACGCCGTCGGACAAAGGCACGACTGGACGTGGCGGACTCCATCCGTCCTCGCCGTTGATGACGAGAAGGTCGCGATAGTTGAGTGACCATGCGCGCATCCGAAGAAGAACCTGGTGTTCGCCAGGGGAGGGCACCGCCACAGCGGTACGTCGAAGGGTGTCTGTTCCGTGACCGTCGGTGAGCCACGCGAACATCGATTCAGGTACTACCGTTGAAGGATCGTGGTTCGTCATGGCACCGTGGATGTTGTGGTTCCAACGTGTTGTGGTCACCTGTCCACTGTGGCGTCGCCTCCGCGAGAAATCAATACCGATCGGTATTGTCGTGGGCAAGAGTGACCTTGATTGGCCCATGGGTGCAGTCCACGGCTGAGGAACTGGCTATCGATTCCACCTTGTAAGGCCCCAGAATGGGACTACCAGTCCGCTGCACAACCTGCCGAAAGATGAACGATGATCTCAATACACCTGCGGTACGAGATCGACCCCGACCGACTCGACGACTTCCGCGAGTACGGCCGTCGATGGATTCCTCTCGTCGAGCGGTTCGGCGGTCGACATCACGGCTACTTCCTGCCGAGCGAAGGTGACAGCGACGAAGCGTTCGCGCTGTTCACCTTCGACTCACTTGCGGCCTACGAGAAGTACCGACAGGATTCCGCCGTAGACCCCGACTGCATCGAGGCATTCCGGTTCGCTCGGACCACGGGATGCATCAGGCGCTACGAACGCCGTTTCTTGTCACCGTTGTTTGCGGGTGAGTGAAGACCTAGACGAGCGACGCCGACAGGCCCCCGTCGAGAATGTAGTGGCTTCCGGTGATCCACGACGCTTTGTCGTTCGACGCGAGGAACAGCGTTACCTCTGCGATGTCCTCGGGTGTTCCCAACCGTCCTTGTTTGGCAGCGACGAGATCGCCGAACGGCATCTGGGTAGCGGCTTCGAAGTCCGGGACCAATCGATCGACCATTGCAGTGTCGGCGAAGCCGGGGCATACGGCGTTCACCCGGACTCCCGAGGCTCGCATCTCGATGGCCGCGACACGCGTGAGCTGAATGACCGCAGCCTTTGTGGCGCAATAGGAACCGAGTAGCGGGCTGCCGCCGACGCCGGCGAGTGAGGCGATGTTGACGATGTTGCCCTTCGACTCGACCAGCGGGCCGATCGCGGCCTTCATGACCAGGAACGGGCCCTTCACGTTCACGGCATAGATCTTGTCGAAGCTCTCCGTCGACTGCTGCAGCAGCGGCGACGAGATTTCGATACCGGCGTTGTTCACCAGGATGTCGAGTCCGCCCAGAATCTCCACGGCCTGCGCGACTGCGGTCTGCACCTGGCCCTCATCGGAGACGTCGCAGTTCGCGATGCCTGCAGCGCCGATCTCCTCGGCGGCCTTGGCTGCCGCTCCCTCGTCGACATCGCTGACGACGACGCGTGCACCACGGTCGATGAACATCTTGGAGATGGCTTTTCCGATGCCGGCGCCGGAGCCGGTGACGAATACTCGCTTGCCCTCGAACTCGGTCATGGTGTGCTTCCTTTCGATGATGCTGAGAGTGTCATGGTGGTGCGCACTTCGGTCTTGAGAACCTTCCCGACCTTCGAACGGGGAAGGTCGGTCCATATCTGAATCTGTTTGGGCGCCTTGATGCTGCCTATTCGCTTCTTCACGAAGTCGATCAGTTCTTCTCCTGACGCTTCGCGGCCGGGACGAAGAAGAACTGCAGCGGTGACCCGTTCACCCCACTTTGCGTCGGGTAGGCCGACGACGGCACTTTCCTTGACCGAGGGGTGGGACAGCAACGCCTGTTCCACCTCGGCCGAGTAGACGTTGAAGCCACCCGTGATGATCATGTCCTTCGCCCGGTCGACGACGTAGAGATAATTGTCGTCGTCGAGATACCCGATGTCACCGGTGTGGTGCCAGCCATGCGCACCGACTTCGGCTGTGGCGTCGGGATTCTCGTGGTAGCCCTGCATCACCAGAGGGCCGCGGACGACGATCTCGCCACGCTCGCCGCGCCCGAGCAGTGCACCGTCGTCATTCATGATCGCGACCGACGTCAGCGGTGTCGGTTTGCCGGCGGAGGTCAGCCGCTCGATGGCGATGGAGCCGTCACTGCGGAAGTGATCGGCCGGTGCGAGCGTGGCGATCATGTTGGGTGCCTCGGTCTGTCCGAACAGCTGTCCGAGAACGGGCCCGATTCGGGTCAGGGCCTCCTCCAGCCGCGTCGGTGACATCGGTGCTGCGCCGTACCATAGGCACCGTAACGACGACAGGTCCGTTCCGTCGAGATCCGGATGATCGAGTACACCGTAGATGACCGTCGGAGGAAGAAATGCGTGCGTGATGCCGTGCTTCTCGATCAGGGACAGAAACTTCCCGACGTCGGGGGCCGGCATGACGACCACATGTCCTCCGAGGCTGAGGACGGGGAACGTCAGCACTCCTGCCGAATGAGTCAGCGGCGCGAGCGCTAGGTATTGCGGACGTTCACCGAAGGGATAGCTCATCAACGCCGTCGCCGTGGAGGTCATCATGTTCTCCTCGGTCAGGCACACGCCCTTCGGTCGGCCCGTGGTGCCGCCGGTTCCGGCGATCATGCACAGCCCGTCGGCAGGCCGTCTGTCGGCGACCGAGTCGGATCCGTGTTCGGCGAGCCACTGCTCGTACGACAGTGCGCCCGGCACCTCCCCGTCGAGACATACGATCCATTCCAGTTGTGGCAACTGGTCGCGGATACGAGCAACAAGTTCGGCAAAAGCGCTCTGAAAGAACAAGAATCGGCAACCGAACAGGTCGAACAGTTGACGGTTCTCGTCTGCCTCGTTGCGCGGGTTGATCGGGCACCACACTGCACCTGCTCGCGAGATCGCGAACACGCACGTCAGCGCGAGCGGATCGTTGGCGGACAGCACTGCCACACGATCGCCCGTGTCGATCCCGGTGTGTTGCAGTGCGCTGGCGATCCTCACCGTGTCGTCGTAGACCTCCCCGTAGCTTCGGGTTCGGTCACCCATGGTCAGACACGGTGCATCTCGGCCCAGTGATACCCCTTTGTCGAGGTAGTCGGACAGCCTCATCGGCCCTGTCCTCAGCTGTGTGCGGTGACGATGGGGTCGAGTACAAGTCCGAACGCGCGCAGCACGCCGAGTAGTTCTCGATGACCGAATGCCTGGCAGCTGGAGGCGAATCCGACCTTCTTCGGTGGCCCCTGCAGCAGGTGCGCAGCCGCGAATGCGTTGAGCAGCGCGGTCTGCTTGTAGTTGCAGTTGCCGTGGATCACTGTGTGCACCCGTCCGAGCGGACCCGACGCGTACACCGAATCGAGCGAGGTGTTGATTCGCGGGTTCTCGCGAGGAGGAGTCTCGCTACGGACCGAGGCCGACACCGTGTCGATGATCTGGTACTTCTCGGCATCCGACTTGCCCTCCATCTGTGCCAGTGCAGCAGAGATGATCTGGGGCACCGCCAGCATCAGCGGCTTGTTGATCACGCCGCCGTAGGCCTTGGCGTTCGCGACCCGCGGATCGTTCTTGAACCACACCGGATGTGACGTCCCGCCCCACGGCAGCGCCAGACCGAGTTCGTGCTGACCGGGCACCACGACCTGGAAGACCCCGTCGTCGGCCGGCCACTCGACATACTCGTTCTGCTCGAGGTAAAAGGCCTTGGAGAAGGCGGCGTTGGTCAGGATGGTGTTGGTCGACGCGACGGTCGGATGCCCCTTCCAGAAGACCTCGATGTCGAGCGTGTCCAGTCCGGGTGTCTCGAGACAGATGTTCGCAGCGATCTCCCCGATGCTGTACATCT
This sequence comes from Rhodococcus sp. FG69, assembly GCF_057808915.1. Lineage (NCBI taxonomy): Bacteria > Bacillati > Actinomycetota > Actinomycetes > Mycobacteriales > Nocardiaceae > Rhodococcus > Rhodococcus sp. FG69. The sequence continues at coordinate 39,927 of NZ_JBMDIX010000012.1, forward strand.
GGGCCAAACCTGGTGTGAGCACGATGTTTCGGGACGCGAAGTCGGCGCCGTACTTCTTCTCGGCGTCGATCATCCAGTCCTGCTCACCGGTCGTGTCGGTGTAGTGCGCGCCGATCTCGAGGCATGCCTGGACCACTTCGTGTCCGAAGCGTGAGAACGGACCTACGGTGTTGAGAATAACCTCTGCACCCCGGAATGCCTCCACTAGAGCATCTTTGGTGTGTTCGACCTCGGCGATCTCGTATTCGACGGTGTCGATGCCGGGGACCGCGTCGAGGATGCCCTTCACTCGGCCCTGGCTACGGCCGGCGGCAAGGAACGGGATGTTGTACTCCCTCAGGTATTCACAGATCAGTCGACCGGTGTATCCCGACGCTCCATAGACGACGACGCGCTTGTCGGTTGGCATGGAAAAGGTCCTCTCGTGAACGGTCTGCCAGCACGGCGGACCGAGGTGGGTTGGAACCGGGGCACCTTCTTCGGGAGGGTGTATATCCGCGCTCCCAAGATGTGCTGCCGATCACACTATGGGAGAATCTATACAGACGTCAAGATTTTTCTTGACGACTGCCCAAAGTTTGGAAAAATGACGTCGGGCCTACACTGATGTCGAGTGATTCACGACGAGCGCGCGGAAAGGACACGGATAATGACCCAGACTGCCGATCCCCGCGCGCGTGTCGAAGAGCGTGCTCGCAACAAGTTCGAGGCCAAACGCACCGAGCTGGCAGAGGCGACGCTGCACACGCTCGCCGAACTCGGGTATGCACGCACATCGCTCCGGGAAATCGCGCAGAATTCCGAGTACTCACACGGCGTGCTGCACTACTACTTCACGGACAAGCTCGATCTCATCACCCATGCGGTGCGCCAGTACGAAGCCATCTGTGTCACCCGCTACGACGAGGTGGTCGCAAGCGCTGCCGACGCCGAGCACTTGTTCTCCGACTTCGCCGATAAGTACTTCGCCACTCTCGTCGCGGACGCTGGAATTCACCGCTTGTGGTACGACCTGCGGAATCAGGCCCTGTTCGACGGCTTGTTCCGAAGCGACGTACTCGACATCGAAGCGCGCCGCGAAGACATGATCTGGCGCGTCGTGGTTCGCTACTGCGATCTGCTGGGAACGACGCCGACTATGGACCGGGCGTCGGCCTACATCCTTCTGGATGGCATTTTTCAGCGGGCGCTTCTGCACCACTTCGCCGGAAACGTCGACGAGATCGACACCGCGCGCGGGCAGCTCCGGTCCGCATTCGCGATGTTGGACTGCGCGGCGAGCAGCGCGTCAGCCGCGCGCTCGTAGCACCTCTTCGACGTTGCGCTCGGCCAAAGCGCTGATGGTCAGCGACGGATTGACGATCCCGGTGCTGCCAGGCACGAGTGAACCGTCGACGACGTACAGGCCGTCGTAACCGTTCACCCGCCCGTACCCGTCGGTTGCCTTCCCGAGCACGACGCCACCCAGCGGATGAGCGGTGAAGGTCGCGTTGACATCTCGCACGCCCAGTGGCGGATATCCAGTGCCGATGTCGGAGCGTTCGGCGATCGTGTTGTGTACCGCTCTGAGTGCTTCTTCGACGTATCGATTGCCCTGGTCCGGCCACTCGAGCCGTACTGCGTCGAATGCAGGGTCGTAGACGAACCGGCCACGAGTGGGGTCGAGAACCATGCCGAGTGAGCCGATGAGAGACAGGTCGACAGGGGAGCCGGGTACGTACCAATTCTCCAATGTCAGCGGCGTGCCCGATTCGTCGGTGATGCGCGTCGCCGAGGGGGAGCCCTGTACGACGCCGACGCCCTCTGCGCTCATGCCGCGCACCAGAGCTGCATCACCGTTGGTGCCCCAGCCTTCGCCGATGTGCTCGTCCAGGTTCGGCAACGCCCCGGTGTCGCGAGCGCGGACCAGCAGCTCGGACGTGCCCATGGAACCTGCGCCGAGGAACAGTCTGTCGCAGGTGATGGTGCGTCGATCGATCACCGATGCGTCGGGCGCGAGGATGGACACCGTCAGGGCGTACCTTCCGTTCGGCTCCTGCGTGACGGTCGTGACCTCGTGGCGCGGATGGATCGTGCATCGACCGGTCGCTTCCGCCGATGCCAGGTAGTTCTGCGTCAGATCGAACTTTGCGCCGTTGGAGTTTCCGAGATTGGATTCGCCGAGGATGGCCGATGGCCGCGATCTGCCGCTCAGTTCCGCGCGGACGGTGTCCCAGTTCCAGATTCCGTCGATGCGGAACGGGGTGTACCCGGCGCGGCGAACCTGCGCGTCCCACACCCGCGAGTGGGTGAACGGAGTGGAGGCGTAGACGTCGTCCGGCATGGCGGACAGGCGCAGCTCGGACCGGACGCGAGGGTAGTACACCGAGGTCAGTTCGTCGTAGGACAGGGTGGACCCGAACACGGCGTCGAAGTAGCGGCGTTCCGGGGCGATCATGACACCGGTGAAGACCAGCGACCCACCGCCTACCCCTGCGGCTCGCCAGACATCGATGGTTCCGTGTTCGGACACGTCGAAGACGCCGCCGAACGAGTCGGTGGGAACGGTGGGCAGGCCCGTCAGCGGTGCGAGGCCTGGGCTCCGCCAGAATGCGCGACCGTCCGGCATGAAGTCGTTGGCGAAGATCTGCCGGAACGGGTCACTGGGCCAGCGGGATCCGCGCTCGACGATGGTGACCGACACGCCCGCGTCTGCCAAGCGGCGTGCGGTGATGGCTGCGCCGAACCCAGAACCCACCACGATGGCATCCGAGTGGGCCGGTGCGTACTCGACCGGGGCGTAGATTTCGGGCACGAACTGCGCGTACATCGAGTCGAGAACCGGTGCCGCAGTTGCGCGCTGCGCGGTACCGCCGAGAAGCGTTGCAGCCGCAGCTGTTCCTGCGATTCCGGCGGCCTTGACGAATTTCCGACGGTTCATGCTCATGTTTCACCCTCGTCCGACCAGTTGCGTCGGCCACGGGTGCGGCGACGGAAGCGAGCATGGGTTACCGGCGAGTAAGTTGTCCACACGGAGCTATCGGTTTGCCGTGAGGATCACGTCACTGGGCGTGTGTGACGGGTGCCACCGAGTTGAGTGTTCTGGCTGTTCAGGCCGGCGTTATGTGCCTGGATGGAACTGGGCTCGAGTAGACGACGTTGGTTGTGATGCCCCCGAGCGTGGCAAGCCGTCCGGTAATTCGTTCGAGGTCGCGCATCGACCGTGCGACCACCTTGATGATGAAGCAATCCGCGCCCGTGACGTGATGTGCCTCGATGACTTCGGGCAGCGAGTCGGCCAGATCGTGGAAGGGCTTGTAATTGCCCGTCGGGTAGGCCAACCGCACGAACGCGGTCACGGTGTACCCGAGCGCTTCGGGGTCGACGGTGACGGAGTAGCCCGTGATCACACCGCCGTCGGTGAGGCGTCGTACGCGATCGGCTGTTGCGCTGGGCGACATACTGATTGCGCGTGCGAGTTGCGCGACGCTGGCGCGACCGTCCTGTTGCAGGAGCTCGATAATGGCGTGATCGGTCGAATCGAGGTCCAACCGTGATTTCGACTGCACGGGTGGGAATATACCGTGGAATGTGCTGCAGAAGTGCGGTTCTATCCGTGGATCAGTAGTTCTCTTCAGTTCTGGTGAGCTGTCTAATGATCGGCATGAAGCCATCATTGTCGGCGGCCGAGTTCTTCGCCGCGAAACTTGCCTACGAGATCGACCCGGCTGACCTTGCCGCAGACCGGGCCACTGGTGCTCCCATGATCGTCATCGACACCCGCTCTGCGGCGTCATGGAGTCAGGGCCGTATCCCCGGGGCCGTGCACATCCCGAACGCCGACCTCGACAAGCGCATTGAGGACTTTGTTGGCGACCGGGACTCGCCGATCGTCGTCTACTGCTGGGGCCCGGGATGCAATGGGAGCACGCGCGGCGCCCTCACCCTGGCAAACCTCGGCTACACGAACGTCCGTGAACTCATCGGCGGATTCGAGTACTGGGCCCGCGAAGGACTCGCAACCGTGAGCGACGACGGTCGTGGGCGTCGGGCGCCGGATCCGCTGACCGCACCTATCCGGTAGTTCATGAATCCCGGCTGAGTATCCAATAATGGGTGATGTAGACCACTCCATGGTGGTGAAGTCCTGCCTTGCGTTCGAGTGCACTCCAAGACGTAGCGTCGCTTTCATGAGTGCACGGATCGCTGCCGCCCCGATCGATGACGGGATTGGAATCGCCGAGATGGCCGCGTGCTCTGGGCTCAGCCAGGACACGCTGCGGTGGTACGAGCGTGAGGGACTGATCCCCGGCATTGCTCGAACGTCCGACGGCCGTCGGACGTTCACGCCACGAATGGTTGCGTTGGTCCAGCTGCTGTCGCGGCTTCGATCGACGGGCATGCCGACGGCTGACATGCGCGAATTCGCCACACTCGTCGACGGCGGTGCGGGCACTCATCAGTCGAGGATCGAACTGCTCTCCAGACATCGCGAGCGTATAGCCGAACGTCAACGAACTCTGACCGAGGCCAGTGACGCCCTGGAAGCGAAGATTTCCCACTACGAAGATCTGGTTTCGCGTGGGCTCGACTGCAATGGAACCCCGATAGACGAACAAGGCCAGGAGCGGCAATGACACACCCAACTCGTAAAATTCCCGCGCTCGATCGCGACGTCAGTGCTGTGGGCTTCGGCTGCATGGGCATCAACTGGGCATACTCGACCGTCAACCCCGAATCGTCTCGCGCAGGATCGCAGGTACTCGCCCACGCGCTGGAATCGGGCATCGACTTCTTCGACACCAGCGACGCCTACGCTGCGGGGGAGAACGAGACCGTCGTCGGACGTGCTTTGGGCGGTGCAGACGTGCTCATCGCGACGAAGGGCGGACTCATCGGATCCATCGTCGACGGCAGGCCGACGATCGCTCGCAATGGACGTCCCGAGCATCTCCGTCAGGCCTGCGACAACAGCCTTCGTCGGCTCGGAATCGACACGATCGACCTGTACTACCTGCATCGCGTCGACGAACAGGTGCCCATCGAGGAGTCATGGGGAGCTCTGTCCGAGCTCGTCGAAGCAGGCAAAGTGCGAGCACTCGGGCTCAGCGAGGTCACTACCGCGCAAGCCGACACAGCGCATGCCATCCATCCGGTTGCGGCTGTGCAGTCCGAGCTGTCGGTATGGACCCGAGATGCGTTGGGGGACGGATCCGAAGACGGGAGCATCGTCGAATGGTCACGAGCACGCGACGCCGTATTCGTTGCGTTCTCTCCACTTGGTCGCGGATTCCTGACCGGGGAACTGAACACAGAGAATCTCTCGTCCTCGGACTTCCGGTCCACTCTCCCCAGGTTCAACGGTGAAGCAGCACAGCAGAATCAAGCGATCGTCGACGCCGTCGCGGAAGTGGCGCGGCGGCACGAGACCACCTCGGCCGCAATCGCTCTGGCATGGGTTCTTGCTCAGGGTCCGCATGTCATCCCGATTCCGGGCACCACCAAGACTCGACATCTCGACGCCAATCTCTCTGCCGCACAGCTTGTCCTCACGGCCGAGGACCTCGATATCCTGGACAATGCGCCGTCCGCCGTCGGGACCCGTTACTGAAATGATCGGCTCGAAGACAGCACTGCTCGAGATCGACTTTCAACCGTGGATCATCGCGCTCGGGCACGATCCGGACGTTCTCGGTCGGGCACACGGTATTCGTGAGGAGTTGCGGGCGCAAGGATCGCTGGTGGTGTGCACTCGCTATCTGAGCCTGGACTCGAGCGATCCCCGCTCCGATCCCGATAGTGAGGGATCACGTTTTCATCCCACTATGCTGCCGGAACCCGGGGATCTCGTTGCAACGAAACATGACAGAGATATCTGGAGCAATCCGGGCCTCCATCTTCAGCTGCGGCGCAATGGTATCGAGCACATCGTCGTCGACGGCGTGGTCACCGATTTCGGTGTCGATCTCGCGGCCCGGGGAGCACACCGCCTGGGCTACCGCGTGACAGTGAGGTCCGACGGGTGCGCTGGGACATCGCTGAGTGCACACGACACCGCACTCGAGGCGCTGGCCGACGTCGGTATCGAAGTTCTGTCCGATTGCGCACCGCAGATGCGCACATAATTGCCAGGTGCGCGTCGGATTGCTGGCAACTGGCCGCGCACCTGGCAAATCCGCGCGCAGCTATCCGATAGCGACGTCGACGATCAGCCCGTGATGGTCGGAACCTGTGATCGTGACGCGCTCCAACGACTGCGCACGGGCATCCTTGGTGAGCACGTGGTCGATTCCGACGATGGCGGGGAACTGCTTGTCCGCCGGGTATGTCGGCACGATGCCGGAACCCAGTTGGTCGGCCGCATCGGCATACCCTGCGTCGAGTAGATCGCGGAATTGCTTGTGAAGGTAGGTGGTGTTGAAGTCTCCACTCACGACGACGGGGCTGTCGGTGGCAGCGAACGCGGCCAGCTGTTGGCGTAGGTTGTCGAGCTCTGTGGTCCATATATCGGGTGGGGTGACGACGGCCGGGCCCGGATGCACCGCGACGAGGGTGAATGGCGTCGTGAAATCTACGGTGGCAACCAGATTGGTCGGTCCGTAGCCGTCGAGCTCTCTGGTGTCGGTCAGCGGGTAGCGGCTGTAGATTCCGGCACCGCCACCGCCACTCTCGTCGGGAATCAAGTATTGATACTGCAACAGCTGTTCGAGTCCGCGGTCTTCGAGCCTTGTCGCAAGCGTCTCGGTGAGTTCCTGGACCGTGAGGACATCGACGTCACGCTCACGCACGGTGTCGACCAAGCTGGCGGGATCCGCAGCGCCGAACAGCAGGTTGGCTTGCATGACTCTCAACGACGGGCCGTCGACGGTATCGCTGTTGGCCACGTACAGGGGTGCGACAACCACCGTCGCGACGCCGACGACGACAACCGACACCGTCAGCAGAATCCAGCGTCGAAAGACCAGGGACACCAGCAACCCTAGGCCGGTGACCACCAGAAACAGAGGAACGAACGATGCAATCGCGATCAACGGATTGATCGGTGCGGTGGTGAACATAGCGGACACGGCGACGATTCCGACGGCGATCCCTACGAGGCCGAGGAACTGCGCCACGCGTCGGGCTGGGACGTTGTCCCTGGTGAAACTCATACCGAAAGGTATCAGTACCGTGGCTGCATGGGTCGCGCCGAAAGTGGGTTACCCCGTCCGCCCGGGCTCGGAACGCTGGCGATGACGGCGATGTCCGTACTCGGACTGCTGGCAATGCGGTACAACGTTCCTGCCACTCTGTCGGGTATGACCGCGCCGGACGAGTTGGTGACAGATCTGCTGCTCATGGGTCTGTTGGTGGTGGCTGGTGCGTCGTGGTGGTACAGGACGTTGCGGGTCTTGGAACAGCAGCGATGGTCGTGGCGCTGTGTTGACTCGCCACTGGTTGTACTGTCGGGCGCGGCGGTGTATTTGCTGATTCCGCCTGGAACGCAACGGGCGCAGGGTGGTTCGTATCAGGACATGCTGGCCGCAGCGATGAATCTGGTCTGATCCCGATTGTGACTTGCGATGTAGCCTATCGGAACAGTTCGGCTATCGCACAACGGAATTGGATCGTTCGCCAGGTCCGGTGGAGGATGCGCAGTCGTGGTGGCCGCTGGGGCGGCGGTGCAGTGGTGTCGATTCGAGCGTGCCCAACGCAGTGAGGATGTCGACGGCTTCCTGGCGCTGTTCGACGACGAGGCCGTCTGGGTCAGTGCTGGCGGTGTTCGTCTGATCGGCCGCGACGCTATCGCTGCGTTCACTCGAAAAGTGCTGCCGGGGGCGTTTTCTGATGGATCCGTGCGGTACGACGTCGACCACATTCGATTCGTCACCCCGGACATCGCGTTGACGGGTGTGAATCAGGAGTACCTGACAGCAGACGGCGAAGTGCTGGTCCCGAGACAGGAAGGTCGACCCAGCTATGTGTGGCAGCGAAAGAGCGGGCAGTGGCTCATTGGCCAGAACACGTCTGTGCCCGTGAATCGGCATAGCTACTGAGGTTCCTACAACCGCAGCAGCCCCGCAGTTGTCGGCGCGAAACCGCATGCAACGGTGTAGAACTGAGTCAGGTGGGGCTCGTAGTCGACATGCAACCACTCGATTCCAGCTGAACGCAGATCCGAGGTTAGGGTGGACACTAGGGCGCTACCTACGCCTTTTCGTTGAAGTCGGGGGTCGACTGCCGTGTCGAGTAGAAACGCGTGCCGGCCTCCATCCCACACCGCATGCACGAACCCGCAGAGCCGTCCGTCGCTGAACGCTCCAACCCACGACTTGCTGTGCCGCTCCAATTGGGAACGCCAGGAGACAAGTTCATAGTGTCCACCGAACGCATCGTGGTGAAGCCGCGAGAGTTCGGTGTCGTCGACAGCAAATCGAGTGCGATATTCGATCGTGGCGTCGGACCGCTCGTGCTGCATAGCAGTTCAGTCCGCGAGTAGGGCAGCTGTGCTGACCACCGTCGCGAACTCCCCATGTAGGTTCGTCGCGGTGATGGACGACAGGGTTGCCGCGGGTACGGTCGTTCCGTCGGGGGCGAGGCGATCGAAGGTGTGCGTGGCGTCGATGGCGAAGTACGTGTCGTAGCCGAGGTTTCCGGCCATTCGCGCTGTGGTTTCGCAACAGTGATTGGTCGTGATTCCGCAGATCACCATTTGGTCGATGCCCTCGGCGCGCAACCATGCGTCGAGATCCGGTGTGCCATAGAAGCTGGAGTTGACCCGTTTGCGAACCAATAGATCCGGTGCACCCCCGATCACATCCTTGAACGCGTGCCCTGGGCTCGACGGCGACAGCGGAGAGAGTGGGTCGTCGGAGTCGTGCTGGACGAAGACGATGGGCCAGGAGTTAGCTCGCCAAAAGTTCACGAGTGCTGCGATATTGCTCTCGCATTCCGGGTTGTCGCGCGGGCCCCAGAACTCGTAGTCGTCGAATCCGGCTTGTACGTCGACGACTACGAGCGCGGGGCGACGAAGGTCGATCGTGGGAGCGTCCATGCGTCGAGGATAGCGGGGGAGTTCAGCTCGGGTTGGTGACCGAATGAGTCGTTCGGTCACTGGGGTGCGGCCGGGTTGCTGCGCAGGTTGCAGCGAGTGCGCAGGTTGTAACTTGTGTGTGGGCTGGAAGGTGCGCGTTCAGCTCGGGTAGTGACCGAATGAGTCGTTCGGTCACTGGAGTGTGCGCCGACGAGTAGGGTGTTCGAACAATTCTGCTGCCGGGCGGCCCCTTACCCACCCTCGTCTTCTTCGACCAGCACACGGTGATGTGATGTGCGCGATGCACCGTCCTCCGTGAAGTGTACTGAGCTGCACTGTTATCCGAGTGATTGCTCGGACGCTGCTCACCACGCAGGAGAAGGGCCGGAAATCCGCCGACCCGCGGCACGTGCTCGCTTCGAAGAAGACTACCTACTGCCCGGCAGCCACTTCACTCGTCGATCAGGTCGTACTCCCAGTTGACACGTTGAATCTCGAGGTCGACTTGCCGTATACGTCTGGCGAGATCATCAGCAGCAGAACGTAATTCCGCGACCGGCAATGCTGCTATGTAGACGAGTTCCGACCGCAGCTGACGTGGGCCGTAACGGTGCTCGTGTTCTCGCCCCGATGCTGCGTCCGCAGCCGCGGATATGGCTTTGTGCCGCATGCGCAGAACGTCACGGGATGCTAGTGCGTCGGTGATGGTTCCGTCGTGCACCATTGCGGCACTGTTGGTGCGATTGATTCTGCGAATCAGCACTTCCAGCCTGTCGAGCACCGTGCCGAACTCCGACAGCAACACGGAAGCGTTCTCTGCAGGTGATTCGCCGTCTTGATGGCGGGCGTTCGCCAGAATCCGAACCTTCAGGTGTTCGGTGCGCCGGATCAGCTCCCCTCGTTCAGCGAGGGCTTCGGCTAGCTTCATGATCTACACCCCGGTGTCTCGGCACCGAAAGTGGGGGATGTGCGGGCGCTCATGCGCCTTTCGGCGTGTCGAATGTGTTCATACTCAATAACTACCATAGTTTCCAATGCAGTGGAAGACTGTATTGATGGAGCTTCATCCATCGATCGACGACCTACACGAGCACTGTCACGCTCACAATCTGGACGCAGACCTGGGGACGATGTTCCGTAACCCCGCTCTGCGATGCCGCGGGAAGGTGTTCGCGTTCGTCGGATTCGGTGGGACCCTAATCGTCAAACTGCCGCACGCCCGCATCGTCGAGCTAGCCAGTGAGGGAAGCGCAGAACAAGTCACCATGGGCAAGCGCACCATGCGTGAATGGGCGGAAGTCGCTCTGTTGTCGAGCCCGCGTTCGACAGCCGACTTATGGTTCGGCCTGGTGGAGGAGGCGCACAATTTCGTGAGCTCACAGGCTGGCAAGTAGATCGCGAATTGACATGATCACGCACAGGTTCGGAGGAAGTGTGCCGCTTCTGGTCGTAGTCGGTAGTGCTTCTGTGTCCCCTCGGCCTTGAACACTGCTGAGGTTTCCGACAAGCGCGTCATCGTGCCCTCTTGGTAGGGATCGTCCCAGCTCGTCGAGGAATTGGTCTGCTGAGCATTGGTCGGATCCACTTCCCAGTACTCACCCGCGAACTTTGCTTCCAGCGCACCACAATGGGTGTACATCTCGTAGCTGTATGCGGTTCCGATCTCGACTTCCTCGGGGGATGGCTCGGACGGAGCTCTGCATCCGATCACGCAGAACGCGAGCAGAGCTGCCATGCACGACCAACGGGTGGCCTGGGAACATGTCATGAGTCGACATTAGCGTCACAGTCGATGCGGTCTACTCCGCGCAGCCTCTCAGATCATCGAAGGAGATCGGCAGTTTTCTTGAGGGTTGCGTATCGCACTGCATTAGCAGCATTGACGACCGCGGCCATGCTTGCGGCGAGGACGGAGCGTTCCTGTCCCGCGGCCCATCGAACGACGTTCCCGACGCGGTATTCCAGCAAGGTCAGTGCGTCGCTGTCGTTGCCGGTATCGACGCTCGTTTGATGGAGACTGAGAACGTCGACGTGGGTGCCGTGCGCGGCGAGGGCGTCTGTCAGTGCTTCCACTGGACCGACACCGTCATGCGCGCTGACCACTTCTACGTCGTCGACCTTCAGTGTCAGGTCCGTGCGAATCCGTCCGGCCGACTCGGATGTGTCGTAACCCGCGAGTGAGATGGCGCGTGCGTTGTCGTTGTGCGACAGGTACGTTCGTCGGAAGATGTCCCACAGATCTCCTGCGGCCACTTCGGTGCCGGTGTCGTCGGTGTGATTCTGAACGTGCCTGGCGAAGTCGATTTGAAAGCGCCGTGGCAGCTCGATGCCGTACTCGGACTCGAGCAGGTACGCGATGCCGCCCTTGCCCGACTGGGAATTGACCCGGATGACGGCGTCGTAGCTTCGACCGATGTCGGCCGGATCGATCGGCAGATACGGCACTCGCCATTCCAGCTGCTGTTCGGATCGACCCTCTGCGGCTGCGCGAGCGCGGTGCTCGGCAAAGCCCTTCTTGATCGCGTCCTGATGAGTGCCACTGAACGCGGTGTGAACGAGGTCTCCGACATACGGATGACGCGGGTGAATCTCGATTCGGTTGCAGTGCTCGACGGTTCGGCGGATCTCGTCGATGTCGGAGAAGTCGATCATCGGGTCGACGCCCTGAGCGTGCAGGTTGAGCGCAAGGGTGGCGATGTCGACGTTTCCGGTACGTTCACCGTTCCCGAAGATGCAGCCTTCTACTCGCTGGGCGCCTGCCAGGACGGCAAGTTCGGCGCACGCGATCCCGGTACCACGGTCATTGTGCGGATGCACGGACAGAATCACGCTGTCGCGGCGAGACAGGTTGCGGTGCATGTACTCGATTTGATCGGCATACACATTCGGCGTCGCGATCTCGACGGTCGCCGGCAGATTGAGGATCACCGGACGGTCTGGGCTAGCGTCCCACAGGTCGGTCATGGCATCGCAGATCGTCAATACGTAGTCGGGCTCGGTGAGATTGAAGACCTCGGGTGAGAACTCGAACCGGACATTGGGCAAGTCGCCCGCATACTTCAGTACGTCTCGTCCGCCTGCGACGATGAGGTCCTGCAGGTCGACTCGGTCATGTCCCAGGACGACATCGCGCCAGGTCGGAGCGGTGGCGGTATACATGTGGATGACGACGGGGTTGGTGATGCCGCGTACCGACGCGACGGTTCGTTCGATCAGATCGCGACGGGCAGGGGTGAACACCACGATCGTCACGTCGCCGGGTGCGATGTCGGTGTCGGCGATGAGGCGGACGAAGTCGTAGTCGGTTTGCGATGCAGAGGGATATCCGACCTCGATCTCCTTGTAGCCCATTCGAACCATCAGCTCGAAGAACCGTCGCTTGCGTGGTGGGTCCATCGGCTCGGCGAGGGCCTGGTTGCCGTCCCGCAGGTCGACCGGCACCCAAAGTGGGGCGTGGGTGAGGCGACGGGTCGGCCACACGCGCTCGGTGAGCGGAACCTCGACGCGGGAGTAGACGTCCGAGTAGCGGTGCGAGGGCATCTGGGAATGGCGCTGCCGATTCCAGATCGGCGCGTACTCGGGCACTGGGCCGGCGGGTGAAGACACGCGGATCGACGATGCAGGGTTCATGACTTGTCCTTGCTCTGCTGGGTCTCGCCGTCTCGACTGAGATGATGTAGCCCGATGGTGGGTATGAGTAGACGGTAGCAGAACTCCTCAGACAAGTAGAGAAGTAAGGTGTTGGTTGTGGGCATACAACGAGTCACGATGGCAGACCAGGCGGCAGAGTTGTTGCTCGGTCGCATCACGTCGGGAGAGTGGAATCTCGGGGAGAAGCTCCCAGGTGAAACGACGCTTGCGCCTCAGCTGGGTGTCGGGCGATCGACCGTCCGCGAAGCGATCCGGCAACTGGCTGGGCGTGGTGTGCTCACGTCTCGCCAAGGCGCAGGAGTGTTCGTCGCTGCCCTGGATGTTCGTGACGACTGGGATGCTGTGCTGCAGCGTGCTGACATCATCGCGGTGATCGAAGCGCGCAACGCGATCGAAACGGCGGCGGCAGGCCTGGCAGCTCAGCGTCGATCGGCTACGGACTTGAAACGAATCCGGCGTGCACTGGCCGAACGGCAGGTGCGACGGTCGGGAATCGAAGAACACGTCGACGCCGACATCGCCTTTCATCGTTGCGTCGTCGCAGCTGCGCAGAACCCCATCCTCGACGAACTGTTCGACAGCTTCACTCCGCGTGTGCGGCAATCGATGATCGAAATGTTGCGCATCCACCGGGAATTCGGGAGCGACAGCGATCACGACGCCCACGTTCATCTGGCCGATGCCATCGCGAACCACGACGAATCGGGGGCCGAGGAACTGAGCCGATCACATCTGCTTGCGCTGAAGAATCGGCTTGCGTGATCCCACTCTCCGGATTCACAGTAGTGTGGCGGCGTGTCGATCAGTGAAGAGTGGACAGCATTGTCGACGGTGCTTGCCGATGCGGCCCCAAGGACATTCGCGACGATCCGTCGGCCGGCGGGGTACGAGGCCGTAGTCGCTGCCGAACGCGCGACCGCTCCGTGGCCGGACGAGTTGCGTGAGTTCTTCACTCTGCACGACGGCGAGAACGATGTCGGCGGGGCAGGTTCGATCCTCCCGACCGGACGTTTGTTGTCAGTAGGAGAAATTCCCGATTGCCACGCCATGATGATCGAAGTGATGGCGGAGATCGTCGCCGACGACCCAGACGGATACGAAGAAAGCTACGAAGATCTGGTGTCTGCGGCTGGAACGGCAGGCGTGGACGCCGAGGACCACCTATTCCTGCCGGGTTACATACCTATTGCGAAGTGGGACTCGCACTATGTGTTCTGTGACGTGCGGTCGGGCGATCTCCGTGGCTGTGTCTCCCATCGCGGTAACGAGGGCGATCACATGGGAATGCCTCAGTGGAAGTCGTTGAGCCACATGATTCGTGAGGTCCGAGAATCTGTTGCGACAGGAGCAGCGCTCGGTTGGTACGAACCACGCACTCTCGACGGCTCGCTTCAGTGGGACATCGTCACCTGATCGGCTTGGTCCATATGTGACTAGCGCCATCCGTCCTGGTCGAGGACGCTGATTACGTACGGCTCACCGTCCACGGGCTCGAAGATCACGGTGAGGGTGCTTCGAGGTCGCCTGCGCAACAGCATGTGTGCGACGCGCTTGGCTTCGCCTTCCGTTCGCGCTTCATGTGGCGGCCCTGACGCCTCGATGTCGAGGGGTTCTGGCGAGACCTCGGCTATCCGATACACACCGGGCTGGTTCGGGTCGGTCGACCTGTTCATCCGTGTTCCTCGGTGGCGCGGAACTGCCTTCGATTGCCGCCGTCGACTCCGTACGGGTAACGCTTCCCCACTGCGAACCAGAGGATCGGCCCGACGAAGGGCAGGACGAACGCCACGAACGCCCATGCCACCTTGGCGATCAATCCCAGAACGGAATCGCGGGTGATCGACACCAGGGCTGCGATGATGAGTACGAAGGCGATCGTGCCTCCTGCGGATGCAGAAACCATGGCCTCAGCGTAGCCCTCGACGTTATCCCTGGTCTCGAACGACGTCGATCAATCTGTTCGCAAACGTGGTCGCCGTGATGACCAATCCATTGTTCAGCTGCGGATCCAAGACCGCGCTACGTCCGGCGCTGACGGCCGGGAGGTTCTGCCATGCAGCGAGTCCCTCGATCGTCGTCGGATCCGTTGTCTGGTGAAAGATGAAGTCCGCGTCGGCGATGCGATCGAAATTCTCGACAGACAGACGATAGTTTCCTTCGTCGTCCTCCGAATCGTAGTGCAGTACATCGAATCCCAAATCTGAGGCCACTGCGTTGCCGAGGTAGTTCGTCCACAGAATTACGTAGCCTTTGGCGACCGGTTCGCTGGTGATGAGCGCGATCTTGCGGCCCGCGACGGACGCGGACCCGTCGGTGACAGTCCGGTGGTAGTCGTCGAGACGTGACTGCACGGACGGGAGCAACCCCAGCGCCGAGAACTGAGCAACCGTCTGCTGCTCGAAATTCGGTTCGTTCACCTCGACGGGAAGCACCGGCGCGATCGTTGTCAACTGCTCGTTCCCGTACCAATCGAGGCGCCATCCATTTGCGCGCATCACGATCAGATCGGGTGCGAGAGCGGCGATCTCCTCGGCGGTCGGCCCGTCAGGTCCGCCGATGACCTGGGTATGCGAATCGAGCATTCCCTCGAACTGTCCTGACGGGCGTGCGCCCGGTCGGAAAGTATTGCCAGTTGCAACGATGGGATATCCCGCGAGCAAGGCAAATTCGAGGTCGCCGCGCCCTTCCATCACCACAACCCGCGTTGGTCGAGTGGGGACGGTGACATCGAACCCGTCGCCTGTCAACTGAACCATTTCCGTGGTTTCCGAAGACTCCTTCTCGACATCGGGCGCGCAGGCCGCGGCGACGGCGACGGTCCCTGCGACCAGAAAGAACGTTCGACGATTCATGGCACTGGGTCGCAGAGTGCGTGGTGGCATTTGGGTAGCCTACCCTTGCGTGTTCCGCTGTAGCGACTGGAGTGGGCCAACGATGGCCATTGTCGCCGTTGCGCCAGAACGCGAGTCACAGCTTCGACGCAAGCGTGTACGCGAGGATTGCAACCTTGACGGATCGAGGTACAGTCAACCCGAATTGCCGATCCACTCACCGGCCCCGCCTCCGACATGGCGAACACTATGACACTTCTCGATGAGAGGGCGCCGACCCTTTCTGCCCGGTGAACCGCAATCGACCGCGTCCAGCGCGGAAAGATGGTTGGGCTCTTCAATACCTCGCGCAGTGGCGTCAGCGCGTCGAATCGGTCGAGCGGCGAGTGCGCGTCGGATCGACCTCCCCGTTCGACAATGGGGTGCCGCTACTGCTCGGGTTCACGGGCTGCCCCATGTGTGACGGCCACTTCTACGGCGATGGCGCCCGTGACCGGCTGGAACGACTCATGCGCCGCGACGGTCGGCATGCTCATCGGCTAAGAGTTGCAGTGACCGAGCTCGACGAGCGCTATCGCGATGCGACCGTGGAAGTCTCGGCTCCTGCGACATTCCCCTGGTGGGAGCGGCGCGTTCCATGGGTGTGATCGTCGATGTCAGCGCGGGGCTCGTTACGTTCACGGACTTCGCTACCAATGTCACGCCTCGCCGCCGACGATGTCGATCGTCCGCTGCAGCACTCGAATGGTCGTCGCGAAGGCACCTTTGCTGATTCCTTCCAGTGTTCCGCTTGCAGATCCTGTTGCAATGCGGATGCTCGAGGTCAAGGCGGCGATCGGTTCGATTCAGCTCACTGGACGAATACCGGTGTAGATGCCCGGCACTCGGAAGCGCAAGGGCTCCTCGTCGTACTCCTCCAGTGCGTGTGCGGTCCATCCCACGATACGGGCGATCGCGAACACCGCCTCCGGCGCGTCGGGACGTAGTCCGTACGCGCAGGTGAGCGCGGCGAGGGCGAAATCCGAATTCGGAAAGATACCGAAGCGGTCGCGCATCTCCTCGATCACGACGTCCGCAGCCGCCGTTACCGATGGATCTGCGCCGAGAGCAGGGTCCCGAAGCAGCCGAAGCAATTCCTCGGCGCGCGGGTCCCGATCCGTGTAGATGACGTGCCCGAATCCAGGGACTCGCGTTCCGGACCTGAGCTGTTGTGCCAGAGCAGCAATCGGATCCTCGCGTGCCGTCGTCAGGAACCGGTACGCAGGCTCGGCTGCGGAACCGTGTAGAGGCCCGTCGATGCATCCGAGTCCTGCTGAGAGGACAGAATAGATATGTGCACGCGTGCTGGCAGCGACTCGAACGGCGAGGGTCGACGCGGCGAGTCCATGATCGGCCATCAAATTCAGCGCGGCCTGGAGTATCACGAGCCCTCGGGGATCGGACGTCGCGGACCGCAGGGCATCCCAAATCAGTTTTGCCACTGACTGTTCCGTCGATGATGAACCAAGTGAGGCTCCTATCGTCGCCAAGAGGTGTCCGGCCTCGTCGATCACCGACTTCGCGCCGATGTCGAATCGCATCGGACGATAGGTCGCGCCGATGTCGACGGCAATGCGTATTCGGTCGATCGACCGGCTGCCCGGTGCCATCAGCTCGATGGCCTCTCGACATCGCTGCACGACAACGGGATCCGCGATGAACTGAACATCGTCCTCGACGTCGCCCGTCCATACGAAATGGGCGACGGACTCGAACGTGCGTGAGCTGAGTTGGACGGCGTCGCGTCCTCGGTAATAGAGCGTGTCGTGATCGAGCAATGTGGTTCGAGTCCGAATGCGTTCCACTGCGCCGATATCGGTTCGACGCGCGGTGTCGCGTCCGGCGAGTGATTCCACCTCGTCGACGTCGAACATGCTTCCTCGCACGCCGGGTAGGCGGGTACTGGTCAGCATACCGCGGCTGACGTAGGCGTACACGGTCTCGGGCTTGACGCCCAGCCGCGCCGCGGCCTGCGCCGTCGTGAGTAGGTCTCGGCCATCCTTCATATTGATCCAATCAACATTGACAAAAATCAATGTTAGCGCGGATCGTAGGGGTTGACCAGCACAAAGGAGTCCTGCCATGACCGTTCTCGATGCCCCACGAGGGCTGCACAACGTCGTCGTCACCACTACGTCGATCGGCGACGTGCGAGGTGACGAAGGTTTCTACCACTATCGCCAGTACTCGGCGATCGACATCGCACGAACCCTGACCTTCGAGGACGCGTGGTTCCTCATGGTCGAGGGTCATCTTCCGATTCGGTCCGAGCGCACCGATTTCATGCAGGCGATCGCGCCACTGCGGACACTGCCGGACGACGTACGAGCGGCCGTCGCGACGGTCGCCCGAACAGGGCCGGCGCAGCCGCTCTTTGCGTTGCGCACGGTGTTGTCCGGGTTGGTCGATTCGCTACCCCTCTACGAATCGTCGGAGTCGGACACACGCGCTGTCACGCTACGACTGTGCGCGATGACACCGACCATCTTGGCTGCTGTGTACCGAATTCGAGCCGGCCTGGAACCGATCGAACCGCGCGGGGATCTGACGACGGCTCAGAACTGGCTGTTCATGATCACCGGAGACGTACCTGACGACGAACACGCTCGGGCTATCGACCGGTACCTGACCGCGACCATCGATCACGGGTTCAATGCGTCGACGTTCACTGCGCGAGTGGTCGCGTCGACGGGCTCGGATGTGACGTCCGCGGTGTGCGCAGCGATCGGCTCGTTCGCTGGTCCACTGCATGGCGGAGCGCCGGACAGGGCGCTCGAAGGTTTGGACCAGATCGCCGACCTCGAGTCCGCCGATTCGTGGGCACGCGCGAAAATCGCTGCAGGCGAACGGATCATGGGCTTCGGGCACCCGGTGTACCGGACTGAGGATCCTCGGTCGGTGATGCTGCGCGACACCGCGCAGGAACTGGGCGGCGAGCTGATCGACAAGGCCGTCCAGGTCGAAAAGGTCATCGCTGCTGCGTTGGCGGATCTGAAACCGGATCGGAAGCTGTACGCGAACGTCGAGTACTACGCCGGTGTCCTGATGGAACTGTGTGGGATCCCTCGATCGATGTTCACGCCGACCTTCGCGTGCAGTCGCATGGTCGGATGGTGCGCCAATATCGTCGAACAGTCCCACGACAGCAAGATCATCCGGCCGATCGCACGCTACAACGGACCAACTGCGCCGCAACCACTTCCGGCCCGGTAACAGACCCTGTATCGGCTAAGCAGCCGCCGGAGAAGCGTGTGGAGTGGCCGGGTACAGGTCGTCGTCGAGCGGCACTTCTTGCTGCTGCTCGATGAAGTCTGCTGTATCGCACTCGTGAACTCCGCTGTCGATGCCGAGGGTGCGTCGCCACCACTGCTCGCGATCGGGAGCGTCGGGCCACACCACCGTCTCGCTCTGGGGCGAAGCGGTCGAATCGAAACGAAGCACAGCAACCACCTCCTGTTCAAGATGCGCCCGCCCCGCTGGCGGGCTGCTCCTCATCACTGTGCGATAACGAAATTAGCACCCTCGTCCGGAGAGTGCCAAGATGGTTGTACACAATTTTTTGAGATGGCGTCGTCCCACAAGGACGGCCAATGGTGCTGCGCGAGAGCAATTGCGGGCAGCGCCTGAAGAGGAAGGATCAGTGGGTGACGGTGACAACGAATCGACCGGACGCTCGGGTCACGGGCGGCGGCACAGAGTCCCGGCGATGGTGGCAACGGCGGGCATACACACGGACCGAGAACACGGACTTGGCGACGATGCTCGGAGCGCTGTCGGTGGTCTGCTTCTGGGCGCCAGGGGTCGGGATCGTCCTTGGGCTTCTCGCGATCGCCGCAGCGGTGTGGGCAGTTCGAAGCGAGCACCTGACGGGTGAACATCCACTGAGCGGTGACACGTGGCTGGCCATCGGAAGCGGCGTCGTGGGTGTGGTCGTCGGCCTCGGCTTCCTGGCGATGGTCCTACCGAACTGGTGAACGTAGCCTGAGGTATGCGCCGTACCTACCTTGTCGCCACGGTGGTGGCGTTGTGTGGACTGGCGTCGACGTCGTGCAGCGACCGTCTGCCGTGGTTCGGCGGGGACACGGTCTCGTACCGACCGGATACGGCCACCACGGCAGAGTCAGCTGACTGCCTGGCAGAGGACATCTACACCGCGCTGACGGGCCTGGGGCCGTGGGACCCGGCGATCACCGAAACTGCGCCCGAACCGGGCTACCCGCCCTCGGAGTTCGAAGCGGTGGAGGTAGTGAGCTGTCAGCGGGGACTCGACCAGAACGGTGTCGAGACTGTCGATTCGGTGCAGCTGGGAGGAGATGTCGACGCCGTCCTGAGAGCGTTCTCCGTCGACTCGCAACGATTCGCAGACGGCGTCTCCGCGTCCTGCGTGTACGAGATCCGTCCTCCAGTCGGGCTATGGCTCGTCGACGACGCTGGTCGTGCCTTCCGTCCGATGTGGCCTGCCAGTCCGTGCGGACAGCAAGAAGGGCCTCTTGCCGCGTTGCAGGCACTGGAGGAGGTAGGGCGGACGGTGCATCCGACTGGGTACGACACGGATTTCTCATCGGTCTGCACGGGCTCCACTGGTTTCTGGGGTTTTGAGAGCACCACATCCGACGACGTCGAGGCGGCAACGGAACGCGAGCGCGCAGGTGGGCAGATGCTTCCGCCCGCCCTCGGTATGCCTGTCGACGACGTCGGTTACACCGACGTATGCCGGTACCCGGTTGTGGCTCGAGCCCCCTCGGTAGTGGAATCGGCGCCGGGGTCTTCGCTCGTCCTCGGCGAAGTCGAGAGCGCGTCGGTCGTCCGCACGTCAGTGAACGCGCCGATCGCGCAGGCGTGCGGTCTGCAGGCAACGCGGCACGCGTCGGCTCAACTACTTCGGCCTGATGGTTCAGGTGGTGCGGTGGTGTCGTTCGAGCTCGACGGGTGCCAGCGGTCTGCCGGGTTCGGAGGCTATCGAGAGATTCCTGCAGACGTTCACGAGGTGCTGATGCGCGGTGTCATCGAGGAGTCCTAAGCTGCATACGGCTGCTATGAGACGCGACGGTGTGGTGGACGATTGCTAGCACGATCGCGACTGCCGCCATAGGGATGGTGGCGGACAGAGCGGCCAGAGGCGACCGCGAGCACGACGGCTGCGATCGCCAAGGTCAGCCATGCCAATCGAATCCATGTCATGTCCCGATCCTGCCAGCTCCTCCTCTCGGGTTGGTGGTACACGGCATCCGCGGCCGAGCGCTAGTTGTTCTTGGTGGCAGGGACGAACCGATCTCCTTGCAGAACGGGAACGACGGCGCTGGTGTTCACTTCCGCTGCGATCGCTACGTCCCTGGGGTGTCCGCCGTCGATCAGTTCGCGTCCGCTCGCGCAGTGCTCGAGTCGTGCCGCGAAGTCGAGCTCGACGCTGTTCCATGCGGCGCTGGCTGCCTCGGCCTCCGGCGAAAACACAGGTAGCCAACCCGATCTCGTCATCGCGCTGAGGACAGCTCCGGCTCCCCACAAGTCTTCGATGGCGGGCCTGAGTGAACCATCTGGCCACTGTTCACCCGCGGCGATGACGGCAACTTTCGCGCCTTGTGGGTATGTAGTGCATATCCATGAGGCGACGGCGCGTGCATTTCTCACGCTCGCTCCGACCACTGTTGTAGCGGACCCGGCGAGTTCGTAGCTGATCGTCGAACCGTTGGGCGAGGGCAGGACGAGCCGCGCCGGGTGCTCGGTGCGATCCCGGATCGTGGACGACGACAAGCTGATCTGGTCGCCCCGGGCAACAGATCGCCCGACGGCCAGCGTCGCGTCGGCCTCGGCTGCGTAGGCGGCGGCCTTGTCGCCGCGGACTCGGAAGGGCAACACGGTGATTCCTGCATCCAAGGCAACGCTCAATGTGGTGGTGAACGAGAGGATGTCGACTACGACGGCCAACTCGCAACCCGGCGCGACTGCTTGTGCGCCGGACAGGCCCCATTCGAATCGAATGCTGTATTTGGCCTGGCGGTGAGCTGAATTCACTGGATGGCCCTACTTCGACGTTCCGTGGCGAGGAGTGCATCGGAGACATCGTCGTCGACGCGTGTCGGCTGGAAGTCCGTGTGCGGCCATTCTCGACCACGGCTGATCCAGGACGTTCGGCATCCGATTAGTTGCGCACCTCGAATGTCTGACTCAGCGTTGTCGCCGATCATCCACGCGCCCTGCCCTCCGCGCCGACCTTCGCCGCAGCGCGACGAAATATTTCTGGATCCGGCTTGGCGATTCCCTCGCTTTGGGATATCACCCAACCGTCGACGATGGCATTCAAACCCGTGCGATGAATCTTGCGCTCCTGCATGGCGGTGGGGCCATTGCTAACGATCACGACGTGTCGACCGGCTGCACGGATATAATTCAACGCAGCCACAACACTTTCGGAAATTTCGACGTCCTCGCTTCCCCCTTCGTCGAGGAGAGCCCAGCAGTCCGTCGAACGCAGCATCGGAAATTCGGCGGTCAGTGCGTCGGCGACGTGCGCGCGTGGGGTGTAGCCATCGGCGTCGAGATTCATGATCCATTGGGCAGCTGGTTCACCGAGACGGTGTACGTGAACGAATCGTTCGACCGATCGACGAAACGCGGCATCACGGTCCAGGAGTGTGCCATCGAGGTCAACCATCACCAGGTCCGAAGTCATCCCGCGAGACTACCGACGTTCGTGGCAGGAGTACGCGAGGACGATAGAACACGGGGCGTCAGCAAGTCAGCTGGACAATTCGGTCGCGGTTGTGCCGCTGGGAGTTACCGACTGGATATGGCGATAGTCCCGCAACGCATTTCGTGGCAAAATTCATGCCTGGGTCGAACCCAGGAAGCCGATCTCGACGACGCGCTCGTCGGTGCGCGGGTCCCGCCAAATCGCTTGACCATCGCGAACGGTAGGGAGTAGTAAGCGCTTCTCCTCGATCGGCCACTGTATGTGCGGCGGATAGCCCGCGAGCTCGCCCTGAACCGCGTCGGCGATAATGACAGTGGCGGTTTCGAGTGCCTGATCGATGTGGGTTCCACCGAACGAGAATGAATGTAGCGGATACGCATTCGGCACCGAGTGTCGAGCGCCTGGTCTGAGACCGACGTGACAGTTGCCCTCCTCGTGCAGCGAGATGGTCCACACTGCAGCAGCGATGTCCACGTCTGGTCCGTACCTACGGTGGTGAAGGTCGCGACCGACTGCGCCGCAAGCGTCGACGATGTGCGTCGGAGCGCCCTCTCCCGACGACGGGACAAGCGGGAGCTCCCACTCTTCTACGCAGTCGAAGTCCTGCCAGTTCATCGACCCTCGCGTTCGGTGTCCGATGCATCGACGAGGTCCGCCGCATCCTTCAGTCCCAGACCAGGGTTTCGTTCCCTCAGCAGCTTGACTGCACCGACTCGCGACGGCGTATCAGCGATCGCGCCGGCAACGTCGGTGGATGGAACGGTGGCGGGGTCGATTCGCTGCGGCTGTGGGTTTTGTCGCAAATTACTGGTTGCAACGACCGCGATTGCCAGCAGCCATGCGAGTGCTTTCGCGATGTCCCAGGCGGACGGATCGTTGATCACGGATTCGACCACATCGGGCCCGGCCAACACGGCCCAGCAACCTACGAGGAGTACCCAGCCCCATTTGTTCAGGAACTCGTTGTCGTACCACTTCCTCTTCGCCATGAGTCCAGCATGCCATCGACCGACTTACACACCTTCCGTTCGTTTACAACACGCACTTGCGTTGTAAACGAATGGAAGCGTTGTGAATCGTTGGGGTCGTTCAGACCCTGACCCAGCGCTCGTCATCCACCCGCCAGAGGGTGGGCTCGTCCTCGATGTGCACGGCATCGACATTGAGCCACCACGTCGTGTCCGGGTCGAAACCGGCGAGCACTGTCGCACCGTCGTTGTTCTGCAACGGTACTGCGATGCCCGGGGTAGTGAGGTAGCCGTTCAGGGTGAGGTGGACGCCGTCGAAATCGTGGGCAACCGCAGCCCAGTCGGGGATGAACCAGTTGTGCACTTCGCCGGTGGTGTCGAGCCAGTCCGATCGCTTGGATCCGGCTACAGCCAGCGGATATGCGTCGACCAATTGTGCCCAGGCTGTGGGGCCGTCGATTTCGTAGACCCGAGGCGTTCCGTGGATGGCGATCGGCCATACTCGGGCCTCGCCCATGCTCGACGAGTCCTCGTCCAGGATCAAGCTCAGCGCGCCCAGCCAGTCCCGAGCTCGGCTGGTCACCGTGGCCGCGCTGGGGAATGGTATCGACCACCAGTCACCGCCGATCCTGTTGTCCGGACGCTCGATTCGCCACTGACGGAAGCGGGCCTCGCCCTCGAGGACGTGTTCGCGCCATCGGTCCAGGGCAGCATCCGCGCTGCGATAGGGCGTCGTCGATTCCGGCCATTCGACGCCGGAAATGCGGTGTCCAACCATCCGCTGGTTGTCGAGGTCGACCGGATCGGACCACCATTGGGTCAGCGGGGACTCCAACACCGCGGACGCTATCGGGCGCAATGCCGTCAGGACATCCGGACTGGCGAACCAGATGTCCTCTTCGTCCGGCGGTTGCCAGTAGCGTGCAAAGTCCGTTGCGAACGCGAGTGCTTCGAGGAGGTCGCGTTCGGATAGGTCGGACACTGCACGAATATCGACGCCCGCGATCACCTCGAGTACGTCTGCGGGTGCACGGGGTCGGTGGTAGCCGGCCGCTCGGTCGTCGGTGCTACACGCGTATGCGACATTCGCGCAGAAGAAACGTCCCCGCGGTGATTCGAGAACGAGCGTGACCATGTCCATCCGTCGACGCTATCGGACGTGGGTTGTGCCGGGACCGGTCCGGCGGGATAGTCATGACATGGACATTGCACAGTGGTGGCCGAAGCTCCGCGACGAGACACGGGATTGGCTCGTCGAGCACAACGGTGAGCCGTTGGATCCCGAAGTCAGCGCAGATATCGTCGCAGTCTACGACGGTGAACCTCGATGGTGGGCGGATAAGTCCGACGATGGACTCTACGAGCTGCCCGACGAGTCCATCGACTGGATCGAGGCGTGGGCGAACGGTGAGACGCCGTGAGTGTCGGTTGAGGCCCGACGCGAATGTGACCGAACGACTCATCTGGTCACTCTGAGTGACCGAAAGGGTCGTTCGGTGCTGGACGGGGCAACCGTGACAGTGTGAGCACTATGCGAGATCAGTGGAATTACGAGTCGACAGTGGATTTCGCATTTTCCTGGTCACAGTTTCTATGGCTCTTGTTCATATTCGTGGGTGTGCCCACGTTGATCGGTGCGGTGGTCATCCGATTGGTCCTGCAGTCGGAGCGAACTGCGCGGACCGGTACTGGCAACTTCGGGTTGTGGGCTACAGGATCGATCGCGTTTCTTCTTGGTTTCGTAGCTTGCGCGGGCTGGCTGAGTTGGTCGGCCGATCAACGAGGCGAGGTTCGAGGTCCGGGACTGCCTGCGCCGAATGCGTTCCCTACGTGGCAAGTTCTCGCGTGCGGAGCGACGGTGGTGCTGGTGTGCTTCGCGGCGGCGCACCTGTCCCGGTGGGCGATGGCGGGTGGCTTGGCCGCGGCGGCGGGTACGACAGCGGGATTCACCACCGCGTTCACTGTCAGCGCCAGCACGGACATCACCGGCCAGTCCGCTGTGGGAATAGTACTGTCCGAAATAGGTTGGGGTCTGAGTCTGGCTGTGCTGATGCTCGTCCGCGGTGTGTGGCTGAACGGGCGCCGCGAACGATCGTCCTGACGCCACGTCATGGGCTCGGCGGGGCGCTCCGTGCCAGTGGCACGTTTGGGTGCACCAGAGTGAACATAACCATGCCGCTGCGGAGCCGCGGGCACCGTGGCGGACGGAGACAGCTCGATGAATACGGTCCTTGCAATACTGCTGCTGGTCGGCCTCGGTGCATTCGCTTACGCTGCCAGCGTGGGCATTCGAGGGAAGGTACTGCACCGCGACTACTACGGCGCGAAGGTGCCCGATCGAGTCGTGACCGACCCTCGGCTGCGCGCGACGGCAAACAGAGCCTTCACGGTGTGGTGCAGCGCAGGCGCGTTGTTACTCGTGGCGCCCATCGTGTGGTTGTTCTCGGACTTCGCTCGCGAGCGGACCGTCTGGGAGCTGGCCTTCTTGGCTGCGTACGTGTTCGTCGCCGTGGTCGTCGGTGGCTACCCGTTCGAGAAGATCAAGAATCTGTGATTCCCAGCTGGCGCTCCGCGCCAGTGGCACGAATAAGTGCATCAGAGTGAACTTAACCGTGCCACTGGCGGCGGAGCCGCCACCGGAGACTCGAAGGTGCGAATCGCGCTTCGGGCGAACGTCTGTGAGACGGTGGAACGGTGGAACGGTGGAACCCATGCGGCCAGTCGACTACACCGAGGCTCCCATCGACGTGCACGCCCGCCGCAAGGACCGCTGGTGGAGACTGTTCTTGCTGGCGTTGTTCCCAACCGAAGCCGTACTGATACTTCGGTTGGACGTTACGTATTGGTGGGCGGCAGCAGTGGGGTGCGTGGCGTTCGTCGGCTTCGAAGGATACTTCTGGCTGTCAGAGCGCCGTCGAACTCGAAACACTCGCTGATGATTGTCCGGGAGTCCGGTTGATTCATCCGGTGGGATCTGTGGCAGATGAGAGGGCTGGATAGCGTTCCAGGGCGTCTGCCACGTACGGACCGCCGAACGGTGTCTCGGTCATCTGCTCGAACGGCAGCTTGGCTGCGGTGACCGCATGGAAGACTTGTTCGCCGAGGACGCTGCGATCGCCCCGCCCTCGCGCTCCTATGCTGATGTCGAAGAGCTTCTGCCCAGGTTGGCGTTCTCGTCTGGAACTGGAATGCCTCTTGTCGAATTGACCGGCACGCTCGGAGGCCAGCGAAAGACGAGTCTGATGGCGCCCAACCTGGTCGAGTACGGGTGAGACTGCCGAACGCAGATCGGCGACGTATTCTTCTGCTTCGGCGTCCGTCGCATAGAACTGAAAGCTGAATTCGATGACCACCGACTCGTCGAACGGTTCGGGTGGATCGGGTGGGAACTCGGACACCGTCGCGCCCAGAACACTCGACCCTCCGACACGACCGAGGTCACTGTCCGTGGATTCGATCAAACACAACATGGCGTGACCGTACAAGGCCGCCAGACGTGCCTGACCCGCGAAGATGTCGAGTACAGCGAGCGCTGTGCGTCGGTCGAGTCGCAAGAAGGAATCGTAGTCGGCTATCGCCACAACCGTTCCTGCAGAATAGGCTTCGCTGCCATAGCTGTAGCGGCCGACGTCGCTGAGAACGTCGTTCAGTGCGTCCAGATTTCGACCGTAGTAGTCCGGAAACGACATCGTCGCGGCGAAGTCCGTGTGCATGTCAGGGACGCTGCGCCATGAGGCAGCGTCGAAGGTGTGGACGACGTAGTCGAGGTCGGAGAGATGGCCGCAGGCGGTGTCGAGGCTGAACCGGTCTGTGTACCGATGGACAATTCCGTTCTGGAGGAGTTGCCAGTCGTAGCCCTGTGTTTGCAGGTCGAACAGCTCCTGGTCAGTGGGATCGAAAGGGGCAGAGCGGCTCGATGTTTCGAGCGAGATCGACCGCATCGACAACTTGATGTGTACGAGATCTTCGTAGGAGAGGTAGTCGCTGCTGAACACGATGTACTTCCAGTCGCCCTCGATCCACTCGTACCGTGTGAGCGTGCGGTCGAGTTCGGACATTGCCGAAGCGGTGTTCCCTCCCGCTGGACCTTCGGCTGGCACTCGCGCCAGGTAGGGATTTCCCTCGAATGGCAGATGCACGAGCACGGCACCGGTGTCTGGATCGCCACCGACAACCTCCGCGTTCAGTCGGCCTGGCCACCAGCGTGGAAGCGGCACTTGCAGCTCAGCAAGCTTGCGTTTGTACTCGCGGTCGGCTGGTTGGTCCTGCCATGGGGGCATCGGCATGTACCGAGCATGTCACGAGTGAGGGCGCATGGTGCCCCGATGTTCGTGGGACCGGGGGGATGTCGGGTGCGGACAATCCCGCACCGTCTGTCCGACTGGTGGAGTTGTTCCGGTCAGCAGCCCACCCGTGGGCGCTCCGCGCCAGTGGCGCGACCAAGTGCACCAGGGTGAACTCAACCGTGCCACTGTGCGAGCCGCACCAACCGCCGCCACGGGAGTTCGCTCCTCGCCGCCGTGACTGTGACAAGGTGAACGGCGTGGCAACCTTCGCCCTGAACGAATCGGCACATCGATGACCGCGACTCGACGCGCCCTCGCGCACCTGACGCTATTCGTGGGTGCATTCGCCGCCGTGTGGGCCCTGACGACGACGGTATCCCGCAGCTTCGCTTTCGTCGCCGGCGGCGATCGCCTCGATGTCTTGTTCGACAGCCAAGTATCAGCGGCGGCTCTCGGCGCGATCGTTGCAGTTGTCGTCGCCGCAGCCGCACAGCGGTCGCAGATGGCCTTGGCCGCAGGTGGACTCGGCATCATGGTGCTCGCCATAGCGTCGGTCATGATGTATGCGGGACAGCTGCAGCTTCGGGGAATCGCGGGAGGGCTGATTCTCGGAGGTTGTGCAGCGCTCGCCAGCGATCGTCGGAATCTGCAGTGCGCATTGGTGTTCGGAGCTCTGTCGGGAATGGTCGCGGTCGGGCCAGTCGATAGCACCGGATCGTCCCAGACGCCTCTGCTGATCATCCTCGGTGTGCTCGCAATCCTGTTGATCGCTGCACTCTGGACCGGCGTATTCGGTGAATTGGCGGTGCGCACTTGGAGGACCGGGCGGGTGGTGTTGGTAGGAACCGTCGTTCCGATCGCAGGACTCGTTCTGTATTGGTTGTTTGTGCGCGCGGTGAATTCACTCGGGTCCGAGGGGGCGATGCAGGGGCGATGGCTCCTCGGGCTGGCCGCCATACCGCTGCTCGTCGGTGCGGCGTTCGCACTACCTGGAATGACAGGGGCGGTGATTCTTGCGGCGTTGGCGTTCCTCGCGGCTACGACCTTGGATTCCCTGACGATGTCGACCGCGCTGTTGTTCGTCGCACTGTTGTTGTCGGGCATCGTGGTCGGATGGCGTCGGCCTTCGCCGCTGTTGGCATTTGCGCTGTTGGCGGTGGTTGCCGCTACCGGGATCTTCATAGATGCGCAGTTCGACGTCGTGAACCTCGTGCTGCCGTTCGCCGTCGGACTGGCATACGCATCGTTGCTGCCGACGAACGGTCCCGCCATGACGATCGCGGTGACCACGCCGATCGCGGTCGCCGTACCTCTCGTCGCCGAATACGGTTGGACCTCATACACGCCGCTGACCAGTATCGAGCCGAGTTCGTGGACCTGGACGTCGACTGCCGTCGCCGTCGGCTCGGTCCTCGCGGCGGCCGTAGCGCTGGTGGTGCTGCGTCGACGGCCGGTTGCGCAGTTGGAGCGCCCGTGAATTTTGCTCCACTCTTCGCCGATATTTACGGGATCCCGTAAATATCGCCGAAGAATGGAGCTCTATGCACCCCCGGACCGAAGCGATTGCGTACCGATGACGGCGAGGACCTGGAGCCTCTCATAGCTCTCGCTGCCCGGAGTCGCCGTATAAACCATCAGCGAGTGGGCGCAGCCCGGATCGATGAGACGTTGGCAGTTGAGCTCCAGCGCACCGACTTCGGGGTGGATCAAGTGCTTGACATCGTGCGGTCGTATCCCGATCTCGTGGTTGTCCCACGCCCGCCGGAACTCATCGCTGCATTCCAAGAGGAGACTCGTCAAGTGCGCCGCTTTGGAGTCAGGGCCGCGGAGGGTAGCGAACTCGCGAAGACCGGACGCATACATTCGGGTCAGAAATGCGTGTTCCTCAGGGGCGTATAGGTTTCGGGCTGCCGGCTCGGTGAACCACCGATAGCAGGAACTGCGAGCGGGCCCGGTGAACTGGGTCGTGTCGCCTGTGAGTGCAACACCCATCGGAGTCTGGCGCAGAGTCTCGCCGATCTCCGTGACGATCTCGGCCGGGGTATCGATCAATCGATCGAGGATGCGTAGCAGGCCAGGATTGATGTGATCGCTCGACGTGCCCCTGGGCGGTGGGTTGTGCCCGGCGAGGCGGAACAGATGATCGCGTTCGTCGATCGACAGGTGAAGCCCCTGCGCGATCGAGGCGAGCATCTGCTGCGATGGCTGCGGTCCACGTTCGCGTTCCAGTCGGGAGTAGTAATCGCTCGACATGTTGCACAGTGACGCGACCTCCTCGCGCCGCAACCCACTGGTCCGGCGCCGCTGTCCGCGAGGCAGACCGACGTCTTCCGGTTGCAGTGCCTCACGTCGATTGCGAAGAAACCCCGCCAACCCACTGCGATCGATCACGACGCTCCTCCTGTCCACAACCTCAGTCGTTTCTACCGCGTGCGTGACGAAGTAGCCACGGCCGGGCGATCTCCCTCTCGGGTTCCGCGTCGGCCCGGTGAGCCTGTGATCAACAGGTCCTGGATAGGGCACAGGCGTCCGACCAGGATCGACACCACGACCGAAGGAACTCACCAAGGAGCGCACAATGCCACGCAGAACGATCGACATCACCATCCCGAACCTGTCCGGACAGCGCGCAGTGATCACCGGAGCGAGCGACGGCATGGGCCTGAGAATGGCAGCTCGACTGGCCGCGGCGGGCGCCGAGGTGATCATGCCGGTGCGCAATATGGCCAAGGGCGAAGCAGCGATCGCGTCGATTGCTCCCGAGTCGAACGTGTCGCTTCGCAGCCTCGACCTGTCGTCGCTGGAATCGGTTGCGGCACTGAGCAACACCTTGCGCGGTGAGGGTCGACCGATTCACTTGCTGATCAACAACGCCGGCGTCATGAGCCCGCCGAGCCGCCAGACGACGGTCGACGGATTCGAGGTGCAGTTCGGCACGAACTACCTGGGTCATTTCGCCCTTGTCGCAGGGCTTCTACCGCTGCTATGCGACGGTGGTGCCCGGGTGACATCGCAGCTCAGCATCGGTGCCCGTCGGGGGACAATCAATTGGGAGGATCTGAACTGGGAGCATAGTTACGACGCGATGCGCGCGTATTGCCAGTCCAAGATCGCGCTCGGGCTGTTCGGCCTGGAATTGGAACGACGCAGCAGAGCGAACGGGTGGGAGATCACCAGCAACCTCGCCCATCCTGGGGTGGCTCCGACTAGCCTGCTCGCAGCCCGCCCCGAGCTCGATCGAGGCAAGGACACTCCGCAGTACCGGCTGATCCGGAGTCTGTCGGCCCGCGGCATACTCCTGGGCACCGTCGAGTCGGCTGGGCTCCCGGCGCTGATGGCCGCAACCGATCCGAAGGCCAAGCCCGGCGTCCTCTACGGTCCCCGTGGATTCGGCAACCTCGGTGGCCCTCCCGCCGAGCAGAAGATGTACGCACCGCTCCGCAGCATCGATGACGCCTCGCGCATATGGAAAGTGTCCGAGGAGCTGACCAAGATCGCCTTCCAGGCCGCCTGACACTCGCGATGCGCGGTGGGGATGCGGGGCGCGTTTCGACGGTTGACATCTGGGTCGGGATGCTCGACGGCTGCGTCGGATGAACTCGAACGCGCAGGTTGCAGCGGGTGCGCAGGTTGCAACCCGGGCGCTCGCGGAAACGTGCGCGTTCGAGCTGGGTTGAGACCGAATGAGTCATTCGGTCACCTGGACCTGGACCGGTTCGACAACCCACGCGGCATCCGAAGTTTCGACGCCACCGCGGGGCAAGACCGGACATTTCGTGCGGACCGTCAGCTGCTACGCCTATCGAACGGGCACGGTGTTGAACTTAATCATAAAAAACCGGTAATTCGTCTGTGAAGTGTCATGGAATCTGTCACGATGTTCCGATGATGTGGTGGATCGTCGGGATCTTAGCCGTTTGGCTGCTGGTAGGTGGGGTTGTTGCCTACTGGCTGGGACGGTCGATCAGCCATACCGAACTCGAAGAATCTGCCGCCGAACTGCGCCGAAACTACCTGCACCTGTCGACCTTCGGCCGCCCACGACCTCGGCCTTGATGCAGTTCTCGCTTCGGACCAGCTCGGCTCACCACGGCGCAATCACGGTCGGTCTCTCTCGCGCGTTTGCCATGTGGTTGGTACATCGCGCTGATCCACCAGGGCAGGAATGGAAGTAGCGCAACTACGGCTGCAGGCGCGAAGTACATCAACAGTCGGGGGTTTTCCAGCCAGTTCGGCAAAGCGATCACCATCGGGAGTGCGACGACCGTCCCGAGACCGAAACCGATTCTGAAGCGTAGCGACGCTTTCAATGCGGGCCATGTGGCGCAGACCAGCACAGCGACAAGAAGGAGGGCTGAACCGATCAGGAATCCGACGACCATGAGCAGAGCAACGATCTCGTACGTGATCACCTATCCGACTGCCCTTCATGTGTGCCCGAAATTGGAGAGCGTGACGCGGACGGCGTCGGCAATAGCTTCGTTGAGCGGTGATGCGTCCTGCTGATCGTTGTGCGATCGGGTCAAGACGACAACAAGGATCTGCTGCCCAGACGGTCCGAACAGTAAGCCGGCGTCGTTGGTGGATCCGTAGTACCCCGCTCCTGTCTTGTCCGCACTGGACCATCCCAGAGGCAGGCCTGCTCTGAATCGTTCGTCCGATGTGCGCGTGTCGCGCATCCATCCCACCAAGCGCTCGCGGTGAGGTTTCTCCAGCGCATCGCCTGTCAGGATTGCACGATATCCAGCGGCCAACGATTCGGGCGTTGTCGTGTCACGCGGGTCGCCAGGTAGCGCTTCGTTGAGTTCGGGTTCCCATCTGGAGAGTTGGCTGCGGGCATCACCGACGCTGCGGGCGAATGCGGTGATGGCAGGTGGACCACCGATGGCCCTGAGCACAATATTTCCCGCGGTGTTGTCGCTTCGAGTGAGGGCGGCGTCGCACGCCTGGGACAGGGTGATCGAGCCCCCGATCAGGGTGCTGAGGACTGGTGAATTGACGACGATATCCGCAGCCGTGACAGGCACGGCGTCGTCGAGGTTCAACAAACCCCTCGAGGCGAATTGGAGCGCGACGGCAACAGCGTAGGGCTTGAATGTCGAGCACATGGCGAAAGATTCTCCAGGACGATACGACGCGATACCGCCGGATGTCAGATCCGAAGCCCACAGACCGATTCGTGCGCCGTATCGCTGCTCCAGGGCTGCCACGTCGTCGTCGATGGTGTTGCGTGCCCGAGCTTGTGGTGGAGCCGAGGTCTCTCCGCACCCGACGAGGGCGACGGTGCCCGCAGCGATGGCGCCCAGTAGAGCTCGGCGTCTCGTGATTTCGTGGTTCATGCACTGACCGAAGCACGTGAAGGGATCGACAAGCCAAGTCGTCGCGGTCTGCGGAGCGATTGCTGATTGGAATAACGGCAGCTCAGAAGCACCTCGAGCGCGGGTCTGACAATGGTGCTTCTAGCGAACGTGTTGACTGGCTGTCATGGACTTGATCGGTCACCTTCGATACTTCGTCGCGGTTGCAGAGCACCGCCACTTCGGTCGAGCCGCAAGTGCACTGGGAGTGACACAGCCACCGGTTTCGCAAGGGCTGCGCCGACTCGAACGTCACCTGGGCCTTCAACTGATCGAACGCACACGAGAAGGGGCCGTCCTGACGGCCGACGGTTCGGCCCTGCTCCCGCGTGCGCGCCTCATCGTCGACGATGCAGCCAGATTCCTCGGTGACGCCCGACATCGACAGGGCTCCCTGCAAGGACTGAAATGGGGGTGCGTGCCGCAACTCGACGACGAGCTGATTGCCCGCTGCACGTTCGGCATTCTGCGGGCGGTCACACCTCGACCCGACCATTCCGTGATCCCTGTGACCGCCGGATCCGCGCACCTGATCTCCGAAGTGCGAAGCGGCGCACTCCACCTCGCCGTCGTGCAGTTCCCGTCGGACACCGAAGGTCTCGATGCCGGCCCGATCATCACGGTTCCTCGATCCGTCGTACTACCCGCTGAGCATCCCGCCGCAGACGCCGCATCACCGCGTCTGAAGATGCTCGACGGTCTGCGCCTCGTCACCGTGCCACGCGACCACAATCCACCCACGCATGACTTGCTCATCGACAATCTCCGGCGCCGCGGGCTCGATCCGGAGGTCGGCGTCGCTTCCACTCACCGTGAGGTTGCCGCCGCCGTCGCGTCCGGATCGTGCTTCGGCTTCGCGACCACAGCGGCACCCGAACACACAGGCACCATGCACAAGCGGATGCTCCCTGACGAGACCGCTCTCCGACTGCGGATCGTGTCGACGCCGGGGATCGACCTGAGCGAACCGGTACATGCCATCGACCGCGAACTGCTTCGGGGTAGAAGATGAGCCCGACCGAAGACCGGATAGTTGCCGTGTTCCACGACGCTGGGTGTCGCGGTTGGCTTCGCGCCCAACGAATCGACGGCGACGGACCGGTGGTCGACGTCAATGGACACGAGCCCGTCGTGGCAGCCTCGGTCTACAAACTCGTCGTTCTTGTTGCTGCGGCGCGGGCATTCGATTCCGGCCATTTGGATCCGCACACACAGGTTCGAGTCGTCCCCGCCGACTGCACGCCCGGGCCTACGGGCATCAGCACATTCACCGATCCGGTAACTCTGTCATGGCTGGACTTGGTCCGATCGATGATCACCGTGTCCGACAACGCCGCTGCGGATATCTTGTTGGGCGCACTGGGATTTGGCATCGTCGAGCAGACTATTGCTGATTTCGAACTGAGCAGTACGCGAATAGTGGGCGGAACGGCGGCCCTTCAAGGGCAACTCGTCCACGACACCGGTGCGCTCAGCCTCGCGGAGGCTGTCGGGCTACTGGCGAGCAACAGCGTCATTCACGAGACCGCCGCATACGATCCGGCGTACACCACTGCTACCAGCGCCGCCGACATCAACGCTTTGCTGTCCGCGATCTGGGAAGGGCGAGCCGCATCACCGCGAATGACGGCCAACATGAAAACGATTATGTCGCAGCAGATATGGCCGCACCGAATTCGGTCCGCGCTGCCGTACTCCGATGTGACGGTTGCCGGTAAGACCGGAACGATAGGTCCTATCCGCAACGAAGTCGCGGTGGTGGTCTTCCCTGGCGAGGCACCAATTGCGGTGTCGGTATTCACTCGTGCTGCGCGATCGGACTTACACCTTCCGCTGGTGGACCAGGCGATCGGGCGCGTCGCACGTATCGCAGTGACGGCATTGCGGTGATCCGAGACCGAGAAGTCTGCGAGGGCCTAGGGGAAACGCACGTGGTGGCGCAGTGTGTATGTAAGTGTTCATCGAGGGGACGCTTGCTGGCCAACTTCTCGGGAGGCCATGGGGGAATCCGGCCGTGATACTGAGTTCATGGCCGGGGCACTCTTCGACGCACGCGAGCGGGAGCGGATGCTTACATTCGCCCGTCGGTGGTTGCCCTATGGCGGCGGCCCGGCCGAGGACATCATGGTCGACTTCGGCATCGCACCCTCGGCATACTTCGCCAGGTTGAAAGATCTGCTCGACGACCCAGACTTGTCGGTTGAGCTCGACCCGGCAACCAAAGGTGCATTGCGTGAGGTGTGTCGCAGGCGGCTCTGGCTGGACGAATAGCACCGGTGGCGACGTCTGATTTCGACCCCCACATGTTCAGCGGCAATTCGCCCAAGCCGATACTGTCAGGTGCCGACGGCTGCCATCGCATGAACCTGGCAGTCTCGCTACAGGTCGAAGAATCCGAGAGGTCCGCACAGACTGCGTGGGAATCCGGGCAAGCCTCCGCAGGGCTGTGGCATGTCGAAGCTGCCAGAAGTAAGTGGAACACGCTCGACGCGCTGCACGATCGTTTTCCCGGCACCGCAGACACCTCGCTGACATCGCGAAAACTGTCTGAGCTAAAGGGTTGACCATGGCGCGTATCGAGGCGGATTCTGAATCGATGACCACCACCGAAGACGACCATATCGCAGCTATACGCGATCGACTGGGCGCAGCGTTCCCAGCCGTTCCGGGGCAAGTCATCGACGACGCGATCGCAGTCGAGCGTGCGCGCTTCGAGAACAAAAAGATCCGTGACTTCGTTCCACTGCTGGTTGAACGGAGAGCTCGGGAATCGTTACAGAACAACCGAGTTCATATCTCCGAAGATGTCATCCTGGACCCGGTAAGCGCGCACTAGGGCACGGCCCTAGCTGAGAGACTTGCGCAGCCGCCGACGCACTCGGCTCACGGCGATGATGCATACGGACAGACCGGCGAAGAACAGTGCGATGGAGGGCGCGTCGAGCCCCGCGGCCTTGCCGATGCCCGGGACGATGAAGAAGAACGCTGCAACGACGACGAACAGCGCGGCCCCTGGGCCACCGAAGAACGAACGGGTGAGGTCGTCGAGTGCGCGAAATCCTTTACCCATGCTATCGACTGTACAACGTACCGATCACGGCATCGAGAATGCCAACTGATCCGCCAGCGAGTCGGTCAGCGGACCCAACGGAACGAAGCCGTCAGCCAACACTCGACGGCAGCCGTCGAGTTCGACGAGCATTCGAACGCGATCCCGCTCGATCGCCTCGAAGTCGTGGCCGATCGTGGTGAACACCGTAGTGGCCCGCTGAGTGCACGGCGGGGCCGGGCGGAGTGCCGGCATGACGTCCGCGAGCGCGACTTCGTCGTCGTACCCGTAGTTGGTGACACCGCGGAACGCCGGTCCGGACCCCGGTAGAGCAAAGTGGCACAGCCCCTCGAACGACAACGTATTCGGTTCCAGTGTTCGCGGGCCAGGCTCGGGCACGGCGAACTCCGGCGAACATCCACGCAGCGCCTCGATGCCGTCGTCGGTGAGTTGAATTGTGTGCTCGACCTTTTCGACCTCAGGGAGATCTTGTACGGCGAAGAGGCCGCTCAGGTTCACCCCGCAATCGGACGATGGATACATCGGTTCCACCGCGCGACCGTCGGCGTCGAGAAGGAACATGTCCGGGATCATCGGCATGCTGTACACGCTGCAGTCGTCTGGAAGAAGGCTCGTGCGAGCGGATGGCGCGTTGAGCTGTTCGATGGCTTCGGAGAAGTCGCCTGCGTAGTGCGATTCGTAGTACTTCACGGATCTGTCGGCGTCGACGAAGCCCTCGGTGAATTCCGCACAGACAACTGCCTCGACGGGGGTGAAATCCTCGGGCACGGTGCCCGCTACGGGCCGTGCGATGGCGGGCGGGGGAGTGAACGTGGTCTGGTGGCCGATCGTCTCGGTGGGCGCAGCGCACGTGAACGCCTCCGCGGGCCCTACTTCCGCGACCCCCCGCGGGGCGGGGGCAGTCCCGATCATGTACCAGGCGAACGCGGCTACAACTACCGCGACGAGCATGAGCCGACCCTTCATGCCCGCAGCCTATAGATGTTGCTTCTTCGCGCACCGGATGTATAGTTAGCTATACCTTCAGTGACCTATACATCAGGAGGAATGCATGACGGCTCGATGGACACTGGCCGGTCTCACTGCGCTGGCTACGGCCGTCGTCGTGGGTCTGGTGACGTTCTTGCTGTCGCCGGTCGCTCCGCTGCTGTCCGCTGTGGTGTTCGGTATCTGTGCGCTGCCGGTGGGAATCGGGCTCGGCTGGATCGTGTGCGTCGCACCTGTCGCGGCGCCGCAACCGGCCATCTCCGACGATGATATCGAATCACGTTGGCAGAAGGATGCTTTGAGTGGGACAGCCACCGATCTCGTTGTCGTCATCGGGCTCGCGTTGACGGCGGTGTCGATCACTCGCGCCGACGTCTCGGCCACCGTGCTGTTGACCGCCTTGCTGTTCACTGCGTTCGCATCGTGCACGATGCGCTACGCGATTCAGCGTCGTCGAGCGCTGTCGGCATGAACACGTGAAAAACGATGTACGACGCCGCCGCGTCGAATTGGGTTGGTCGCAAGCCGAACTTGCCGAGCGGGTCGAAGTGACGCGTCTGACGGTCATTTCGATCGAAAAGGAACGCTTCGATCCCAGCCTGCCGCTCGCGTTCCGGCTGGCATCTGTGTTCGAGTGCAGCATCGAGGACATCTTCGAGCCGGACTGACCGATGCTGTCGCACAGATGATTGCGGACATACTAGGGCGATTCGAATACGTTCGACCGACAGGTATGAATGTCCATTGGGGTTCTCTTTGGGAAATCTCCATCGAATGGTCTCTACGGTTGGAAATTAACCCTAAATTAGGTTTAGATCTGAAATTGTGAAGCTGAACAATCGCCGGTCGGGCCGATATCGAATACGCCAACCGGGCACGCCGAGCCCAATGGAGGCAGTCTTGATTGCGGTGTTGTCGGCTGCCGTTGTGGCCTTGGCCGCCGTAGCAGCGGCGAAAGGCATCCTCTGACGCCTCTTGCCGCAGCGTCGTTCAGGTATGGAACATCGATTGCCACGGCGCATGGCCGACGGCCGGTCCGGCATCGGTTCGAGTGTCACTTTCCCGACCGGCTCTCGCTTGTCAGCGAGTGGATTCCGAATATGGTGTGTGAGTTTCTTTCCCGCGCCGCTGTTTTCGAAGAACTGGCCACGTCGACGCACTGACATGCGGTTCAGAAGGCCACTACGAATCGGTACCAGTCGCCGTTGAACTCCTGGTATCCGATGT
Source organism: Rhodococcus sp. FG69 (assembly GCF_057808915.1). Lineage (NCBI taxonomy): Bacteria > Bacillati > Actinomycetota > Actinomycetes > Mycobacteriales > Nocardiaceae > Rhodococcus > Rhodococcus sp. FG69. The sequence goes on from NZ_JBMDIX010000012.1 coordinate 78,026, forward strand.
CGCCCTCGTGGCGTGGGTCGCCGAGGTACGGAACTCCGTCCGGCATGTGCGCAAGACCGACGGGATCGATCAAGCCGCCGTCCATGTAGAACAGGCAACCGCCGTCGACTCGTTCTGTCATCCATACTCGGTAGAGACCGATCGTCTGGTCCTCGAACGTTTCGCCGCACTGGTCGGCGGCGGTGCTCAGTGCGCGTTTGGACACAGTGAACGCGAAGGTCGACGGTACCGAGAGGGCAACCAGTCCGATTGTGACAAGCACCAATACGGGTGCGACGAGGGTCCACCGAAACGCTCGGTACTTGAACCATCCGATGAGAGCGAACGTCAGCCAGAATGCGCCGAGGACGAGTAGCACCCAGGCGGCGAACGCGAAGATCGGAAAGGACACGGTCGGCGGTATGAAGGAGTAGAGGATGACTCCGCAGACGAGGGTGACAAGCAACGCTGTGATCGCGGTCAGCCAGGTCCACCATCGTGCCGGTCGTCTCGCCTCGACTACCTCGTGGTCAAGCATCGACGAACCCGTGTGTGGACAGAGTGCCTGCTGGCATGGATGGCCTTCCCTCGACGTCGATGTCCGGTAGGTCGTGGATGTGATGGATGGCGTTACATCGTTGGCGGTGGGTGTGGATTGATGGAACCGCCTTTCGGCTCTGTCGATCGGAGGGCGGGCTCTGAGTCGTCGGTTGGTAGTGCATCGTGTATCCCGCAGTTGGGCAGCCGTTTTGACCGATTGTAGTCCGGATGTTGTCGACCCCCGCCGAGATCGAAGTTGTGCATCGTTGTCGCTGGTTGTGGATGCGTAGCTTCTATGTCGGTGGGGTTGGCGCCGGTTGTTATGCGGTGCGTTGTCGTCGTCGGTGGTAGCTGGGGATGGGTTGTCGATTCGGGTCGACGGCGGCGGGCGGGATCGCCTGTGGGTGTCCGTCGTCGCCGAGGACGACTTCCCAGTCTCCGTGGTGGATGGAGCGGTGGCAGCGCCCGCATACCAGCGCCGAGTTGGTCAGGTCTGTTGGTCCTCCGTCACGCCAGTAGTGGAGGTGGTGGACGTGGCACCAGCCTGCGGGTCGACCGCACATGACGCAACATCGATCCCTCGCGATGACAGCGTTCCGTAGTTGCGGTGGGGCGAGGCGCACCGTTCGGCCCATCGCCAGGGGCACTCCGGCGCCGTCGACGATGATCGGGGTCATATCCGCATCGCAGGTCAGGAGTTCGGCGAGTTGTCCGGAGATCGGGCCGGTCCACTCCATCTGGAACGGCCACTCCCGATCGAGTGGACTCCCTTCCCCTGCGGTGCGGTGACTGCAGGGTCGTTTGAGGAGGTCGGCGAGGTTGACGATGAGGTTGACCCGCGCGGGGGCGGTGAAGGTCGTACCTTTGTCGCCGGCGAGGTGGCGGTCGAGGATTTCGGCGAGACCATCGGCGTTGCGCCGGGCGGGGGACCGCGGGTCGAGGGCGCCGCCGGGTCCGGGTTTCGGTGCGGTGAGTGGGGAGAGGGCGGTGCGGAGTTTCTCGGCGGTGAGGGTGTCGAGGTTGCCTTCGACCCGGCTCCGCCCGTCGGGAAGTTGGAAGATTTTCAGCATGTTCAACGCGGGGTTCTCTGCTGCTGATGGTGGGCGGGGGCCGTCGGGAAGATCAGGCAGATCCGGAGCAGGATCATCGCCTGAATCGGTGCTGTCGGGTTCGGGGTTGGGTGTGCCGGTACGCCGGGCTTTGTCTTCTGCGTCGCGTCGGGCGGCTTCTTCACGTGCGCGCCGGGCGGCTTCGTGGGCTTCGGCGGCTTTGCGGGCGGCGTCGTGGCGGGCTTGGGCGTCGGCTGCGGCCTGGTGGGCGAGTTCGCGGGCGCGTGTGGTGACGGTGGAGGCGAGGGAGCGGGTGGCGATGTCGAGCAGCGTCGCGTTGAGGGCAGTGTTGTCGAGGGTGGGGTCTGCGGTGTGGATGAGGGTGTGGCCGTCGGCGATGGCGGTGGCGTGGGCGTGGTGGATGTCGGCGTCGGTCAAGGCGTCGGCGACGGTGGGGTGTTGTGTGAGCCAGTAGCCGAGGCGAATGTGGTGTGCGGACTGGGCTTCGGGAGTTCTGGTGGATTTTGCGTGCCAGTAGGCGACGGAGGAGTAGCCGAGTTTGAGGGCGAGGCCGCGGCGGTCGGATTCGGCGAGGATTGCCAGTTTCGATGCGGCGAGGGAGGTTTCGGTGGTGTGGATATGCGCGAGTGCGGACACGAGCTCCTGATCGGAGAGCGTGTGTGCGCTCTGAAAGTCCCCCAACTTCTGCATGCCCCGAAAGCTACAACCGAGCACCGACAAAAACTCCGACGCGACAACGCCTCGAGCGCGGTTGTCCGAACCATCACCCAGAATCACCCGATATCCGCTGAAACCTGGAGTGGCCACGCGGGCGAAGGGCGGTACGAGGCGTCTGGCCAGGGCTACATTGCCCCGTTGGCAAAGTGCAGGCAGGGTGGAGGGATGAGCGACACAACGAAGGTCACTGTCGAACGCACCATCGAGGCGCCGGTCGACGCAGTTTTCGACGTCCTCTCCAACCCAGAGCGACACCAATCGCTCGACGGCTCCGGGTTCATCCGAGGTGTGGACCACGCCGATCGCATCCAGAAGGTCGGCGAAGTGTTCACGATGAACATGCAGGGCGATCACATGGGCGGCGAGTACCAAACCGACAATCACGTCTCCGGCTACGCCAAGGACAAGTTGTTGGCCTGGAAGACCGCGCCCGCAGGTACCGAGCCTCCCGGGTGGGAATGGCTGTGGGAGTTGGAATCTCAGGGCCCCAACGAGACGCTGGTCCGCCACACCTACGACTGGTCGAAGGTCACCGACAAGAACCTGCTCGAGAAGGTGAAGTTCCCGCTTGTCACGCAGGATCAGCTGTCCGAGACTCTGAGCCGGCTCGATGCGGAGGCCACTACCTGATCGAAGCCGGTCCGATCGTGTGCTGGTAGTTGCGAATACATCGGTGGGCTCGTACTTGCTACTCGTTAGGGATTGTCAAGCGAGACTGGTGAAGTGGATCGACGTGATCTTGCCGTGGTCGGGGGAGAGCGGTTCGGCTGCATGGCAGGCGGTTCGTCGCGCTGATTGTGGCGCGGGTGTCACGTGGATTGTGACGGCGGCACCCGGCGTATCGAATGCTACTTCGGTGTCTTGGCCAGCCGATGTCGTTCCTCGGGGGTACACATCGCCGATTCCGGTAAGCATCCGTAAGGTTCGTATGCCGTGTTCTGCGACCTGAACCGCAGGAGTGTCGGTGCACCGGCCACGGTAGTTGTTCAGTGTCAGGTGGCCGTTGCTGTGTCGTTCGACGATCCTTTCGGCGGTGCTCGGCTCGACATGACCGTAGTAGCTGCCGTCGGGTAGGGCGACCATTCCGCCGGCGAATCGGTCACCGCCCATATGCGTGGATTCGAATACCGGCGAGCGTGCGTCGGCCAAAGCATGGACGACCGGGCGCCCGAACACTGCACAACACGGGTCCTTCTTTCCGTGAGTGCACACCAGATACAGAGGCTGGAATACTCGTTCACCGGACTCCGGCGGGATAGCGGCCACTGCGGCGGCGATATCGAGATCGAGTAGCTGGTTCAGGCGTCGATAGTGGTGGCGCGTGATCCATGGCCCGGAGCGCCCGGAGTGCACCAGGTATGTTCGGCGTTGGGAAGTGTCAGTCCGTGGCCGGTGTGGATCTCGTATCAGCTGAAGTCGGACTCGTAGTTGCGTGCATCGTCGCTGCAGTTCGACGCCGACCGCACCGAGTGGCCCATCCGATTGGAACGGTGCTACCCCCCACGGTCCCGGGTGCTCGATCAGCAGCCAACCCCTCGCCGTGGCAGCGGTGCCGCGCAGTGATTCACCACGTGTGCGAGCGATCGCTGCACAACCAGGAGTACGGCGACCGATTGCTGGTGGCACTGCTGGGATGCCAGTCATCGCTCGGAGACCGTATCGATCAGACGGTGTGCGGTGAGAACACTGCCGAAGAGATAGTCCTTGGACGGCAGCGCAGTGACATCGGTGCCGAGGTTGGCGAACAACGGGTTTTGTTGTAGCGCGGAGGCAGCGTCGTCGGCACCGGCGTCGGTGAGCAGAATCATGTGATCGGCAGCAAGGACGTCGATGAGTTCTGGACTGACATCGACCGTCGTTACCTCCGGAGACCCTAAATCTTGTTGGGCGGGAGCACGGTACCCGAGATCGACGAGCACCGAGTAGGGAAATGATCCGTTCTGGGTCATGTAGCGCACGGAGTCGGTGCGAACCCTGGCCACGGTCATGGTCACCCCGTCGGTATCGAGGGTCTCGCGTACGCGGGCAGCTTCTGCGTCGTAGCCGTCGATCAGGCTGTCTGCGAGATCGGATTCGTTGAGAAAGCCTGCGACTTGGTGGAGGGTGTCTTTCCATCCTGCGTCGGTGTACTCGACGACGACGGTGGGGGCGATGGACTGAACCTGCTCGTAGACTTCACGACTGTTCTCGACGGTGGTGCGCATGATGATCAGGTCGGGTTCGGCTGCCAGAAGCGCTTCGAGGTTGACCCCTGCACCCGCGGTACCGATATCGGTGGGCTCGGTGTTGAGTTCCTCGCGAACAGCCGGAGAGTAGTCACCGGTCAACGGGGGCTTGACCGCGGCGATCGGGTCGACGCCGAGGGCTACGACAGCTTCGAGGGTGCGGTCACCGTCGAGGATCGCGATGCGTTGTGGGTCCGAGGGAATGGTTGTTTCACCGAAAGAATGCTGGACCGTTCTCGAGGTCGACTCGTCTACTCCAGTTGTCTGGTCGGTATTGGGCGTGGTTTGGCCGCAACCGGTCAGCATCGCGAAGAATGCCGCCATTGACGCAGCCCAGACCACGGGCTGCATGGACGACTGTCGTTTTTTCATGAGGGTAGCCTAACGTCAGCGCCACCGACCGCGCCCGCAGGTGCCGGTCCTCCCGGATGGGAGTGGCTGCGCGAGTTGGATATCAGGGCCTCGATGAGTAGTCGTTCACTGATCGCGGCTGCCGGCTTCGAGCAGCGCCGTCCGAGCGTGAGAGATGGTGTGCAGCAGCCACACTGCCTGCACCGGGACGCGCGGGGCGTCGGCGAGGCTCGATACCCGCACCTGCCCGTTCAGAGCCGGGCCTACGGCTGCAGTGACGAGGGCGACTCGGTCCGTTCCTACGACGGCCGTCACCGGAGGTGTTCCCTGAATGGGGTTCACAACCAACGTGGGCTCGAAACCCGCACGTCTACAGGCAGAGACGAGGAAGTCAGTGTAGAAGGAGTGGCCGGGTGGTGCCCACACCACCAGTGGCCAGTCGGCGATGTCCGGCAGTGAGATCTCGTTGCACCGGGCGAGGTCGTGGTTGGAATCGACTGCAATGTTCAGTGTGTCGTAGTGGAGTACCGCAGTGGCGAGATCCGGTGGCGTCATGACTCCGCGTCGCAGTACGACGTCGACGGTCCGGTCCACGAGCTCATCGTGAATTCGGTCCGGGAACATCTGCCGGACGGTCACCGACATCTCTGGCATTGCTGCGCGAAGTGGTTCGATCTTGGTGAAGGCCTCCTCGGATGTGATTGCGGGAGAGTGGCCGACGACGAACGGCTTGGCCGCGCCCCGGGCGGCCCGTTGAGTTGCCGCACCCAACGAGTCGGCGGCAGCGAGGAGCGTCGGGGCACCTTGGCGGAGCTCGAGGCCGGCTGCGGTCAAGACGGTCGAGCGCCCGCGTCGATCGAGCAGTCGTACCCCCAGGTCCTTCTCCAGCTGACGCATGGCACTGCTCATTGCCTGTTGTGAGACGAAGAGCAGGGCCGCGGCGGCAGTCAGCGACCCGGTATCGGCGACGGCAACGAACTGGCGCAGTCGACGGAGGTCGAGCTGCGGGGTCGACTGAGGCGTCATCTATCTCCTCCCACAAGTAATGGTTGTGCAAGCACGCATTCTTTGCGTTTTTCAATTGTGCATCCCGACCCTACCGTTGGTCTCGAGATCGACACCAACGCGAAGGAGATTCGGATGACCAACTCGCTACAGGGCAAATCAGCGGTCGTAGCTGCGGGGGCGAAAAACCTCGGCGGTCTGATCAGCACCACACTTGCCGAGCAAGGCGTCAACGTTGCAGTGCACTACAACAGCGACAGCACCGAGGCCGACGCCGACCGGACGATCGACGCCGCACAGGCAGCGGGTGTCGAGGCCGTGAAGTTCCAAGGCGATCTCACGCGTCCAGCGAACATCGTGAAGCTGTTCGACACAGCTGTCGACGCCTTCGGTGGCGTCGACATTGCCGTCAACACCGTCGGCAAGGTTCTACGCAAGCCGATCGTCGAGACGTCGGAGGATGAATACGACTCGATGTTCGGTATCAACAGCAAGGCTGCCTACTTCTTCATTCAGGAAGCAGGCAAACGAATCAACGACGACGGCAAGGTGATCACAATCGTCACCGCCCTCCTCGCCGCATTGACCGACGGCTACTCGACGTATGCGGGCGGCAAGAGCCCGGTGGAGCATTTCACCCGCGCCGCGGCGAAAGAGTTCGGTGTGCGCGGGATCTCGGTCAACAACATCGCTCCCGGACCGATGGACACACCGTTCTTCTACGGCCAGGAAACCCCGGAGCGCGTCGAGTTTCACAAGTCGCAGGCGTTGAAGAACCAGTTGACGCAGATCGAGGACATCGCGCCGATCGTTCGTTTCCTTGCAAGCGAAGGATGGTGGATCACCGGGCAGACAATCTTCGCCAACGGTGGCTACACAACGCGCTGACCACTAGCGACGGTAGTGCTGTTGTGCCGGTACGAACACTCATGTGAGCCGCCCGAGGAAGGTTTGCCGATGCGCTCGCCCATTCTGGACTATCTAGACAGCATCATCGCTGCTACCGAGCACGTCGTCTCGGGATCGACAGCAGACTACATTCCCGAACTCGCTGCAGCCGATCCGTCTCGTGTGGCGATCGCGTTGTGCACCACCAACGGTACGGTCTATGCCTGCGGCGATACCGACCACCAGTTCACCATCCAGTCGATGTCCAAGCCGTTCGCGTATGCGCTCGCGATCGAGGACCACGGCCTCGAATACGTGCTCGATCGCATCGGCGTCGAGCCGAGCGGTGATGCATTCAACGAACTCTCACTCGACCCGGAGACAGGCAAGCCGCGCAACCCGATGATCAATGCGGGCGCGATCACCACACACGCCCTGATCGAATCCGGCGGGGGGCGAACGGCGATCGATCGTATGCTGGGGTACTTCGGCGACCTGGCGGACCGTCCGATCGAGGTCGACGAGGCGGTGGCGAACTCGGAGCTGAAGACGGCTCATCGCAACCTGGGACTTGCGTACCTGCTGCATGGGTCGGGAGCATTGCCTGCCGATCCCACCGAGTCGGTCACGGGCTATATTCGCCAGTGCGCGGCTTCGGTGACGGTGAGCGATCTCGCCCTCATGGCAGCCACCCTGGCCAACGGCGGCGTGCAACCCAAGACCGGTGAACAGCTTCTCTGCAGGCGCACCAATCGTCACCTGCTCAGTGTCATGGCCTCGTGCGGGATGTACGACGCGGCGGGCAACTGGTTGACGACGGTGGGTATCCCGGCCAAGAGCGGGGTGGCCGGCGGAATCATCGGGGTATTGCCGGGACAGATTGGCGTGGCGGTGTTCTCGCCTCGGTTGGATGCGCACGGCAACAGTGCCAGGGGTGTGGCGATGGTGGAATTGTTGTCCGAGGACATGGGTCTGCACCTGATGGAGGCGACCAGGCCGTCCCGCTCCTCGCTGCGCGAGACGCAGGTCGTCTCCCTCGGCGACGGTACGGAAGCGACTGTCTATGTGTTGCAGGGCGACCTCGTGTTGAGCAGCATCGAGTCGTTGGTCCACGAGATCCTCACTCACCCACCGCGGACAGATCTGGTGATCTTCGACATGAGCCGGGTCGACGAGGTGATGCCCGTAGCGGAACGCACGTCCTCGGAGACGGCCACCACACTGATCGAAGAGGGCTATCGGATCATCGTCGTCGACCCCGAGGGAACCGTCGAGAACTTCACCGACAGCCAAGGCCGGGCCATCGAGCGATGGACACCGGAACAGTTGAGCAACGCGATGGAGTAGAGCACGCGGCCGACTACAAAGGCGAGCACTACCGTTCGGACCGGTGACGAATCCACACGTTCGGCTCGACGTACACCGCCGTCCCGTGCGCGAGATCGCACAGCACCGGCGTAAGGGCTCCAGGAACCTCTACCGGCCCGGAGCTGTCGAACGGTAGGCCGGTCCAATTTCGCCACTCGTCGAGAGTTCCGGGGATGACCATCGACCGCTGAGCGACGCCGTCGATGCGTCCTCCTGCTCGCACATGGACGCGCAGCCACGGGTCGGCGGGTAGTCCGTCGGCCCGCGTTCGGTAGGCGTAGGTGCTCATCGGCTCGTCGATGTCGGTCTTGCCGTTGGGCCGCAGCGGAACAATCAGTTCGTCGAATCCGAGCCTGCGACTGTTATCTCTCAACGCGACGAGCAGCGTCGACGACAGTCCACGCCCTTGCGCGTGTGGTGCCACAGCGATTTCGAGGGCGCAGACGGCGTTCGGAATCCGGCCGGTGAGCCGAGTGCTCATGCCGCGTCGGATCGCGCCGTCCCAGCCATCGCTCGGTAGCGGGTCTCCGTCGGGGAGATGGAACGGGATCGAATATGCCTTCCCGACGACGGTGCCAGTCTCGTCCTGGCATACGAGTACGTAGTCGGCAAACAGCTCGACGACGTCGGGTGTGTAGTACATCTGTGCGATGGGATCGCGCGTCACGAATGTCGGCCACGAGTCCGGCATGCTCCACACAGCATCGGCGAGATCGGGTCGATCGGCGAGGACTGAGACGGTGAGGCCCATGACGCCATGGTGTCAACACTCGGAGGTGCTTGTCGACCCGTATTTATTACAGCACAGCGTATTCGGACGGAATCCGTTCACCGGCAAGCACAGCCGCGAGGCCTTCCTGTAGATCCTTGACGAAGTAATCGGGAACCTCCAGCGACGGGAAATGTCCTCCGGTGTCGGGTGTCCTCCATCGGACGATATTTCGGAATCGCTCCTGCGCCCAGGCGCGTGGGTACTTCTCGATGTCGCGGGGATACGTGGTGATCGCTGACGGGACGTCGACCCGAAGTTCGGGATCGAGCGAGTTGTGGCTTTCGTAGTAGATGCGGGCCGATGATGCGCCGGACCGTGTCAGCCAGTACAGGGTGACGTTGTCGAGGATGCTGTCCATCGAAATCGCTTCGAACGGGCTGTCTTCGGTGTCTGTCCACTCGGCGAACTTGTCGAGGATCCAGGCCAGAAGTCCGACGGGTGAGTCGACGAGCGAGTAGCCGATGGTCTGCGGCCCGGTTGCCTGCTGCTTCGCGTACGCCGCGCGGTGGTGCCAGAACTGGTGGGTCTCCTCGGTCCACTTGAGCTCGGCCGCCGTCAGCCCGTCCGTCGACAACCCCGGCGGGGCCTGCGCGAACGTGGTGTGGATACCGAGAACGTGCGACGGGAACCTGCCGCCGAGGATCGTGGTGATCACACCTCCCCAGTCGCCGCCGTGGGCCACGAACGTGCTGTATCCGAGCCTTCCCATCAGTTCCACCCATGCGGCCGCGATCTTTTCGGTTCCCCACCCCGTGTTGGTCGGCTTGTCGCTGTAACCGAAGCCCGGCAGCGACGGGACCACGACGTGGAAGGCCGGAGCGTCCGTGTCTGTCGGATTTGCCAACTCGTCCACCACATCGATGAACTCGGCAACGCTGCCCGGCCAGCCGTGCGTCAAGATCAGAGGAGTGGCATCTGTGCGCCCGGATCGGCGGTGCAAGAAGTGAATTCCCAGACCATCGATGACCGTGCGGAACTGGTCGATCTGATCGAGGCGCGCTTCGAATGACCGCCAGTCGTATTCGGTGCGCCAGTAGTTCACGACGTCGATGAGGTCGACGAGCGGAACTCCTTGTTCCCAACGGCGAGGGCCGGGCTTGGCCGACGAGACCGTCTCGGCTTCCGGCAGCCGTGCCGCGGCTAAACGTGCGCGGAGATCGTCGAGGTCATCTTCAGGTGCGTGGGCTTCGAAGGGGTGTACGTCGGTGGTCATCGGCTTCGCATTCCTTGATCGTCGGTGGAACCGGCTTAGATGGTTCTAACAGTTCCTCGCGCCGCAAGCAACCGGCTAAGCTGGTTCCATGGATGCTGGCCACCCCGATTTTCGTCTCGGTACCGTGCTGGCGACGAGTTTCACGGCGACTCTGACCGAACGTCGTGGCGACGCTGTGGAACGCATTCCTACGCCGCAGCGACTCGTCGATTGGCTGGCCGTGAGTGGTCTGACCGTGGAGTCCTGCACCGCTGCTCAGCTCGACCTCGCTCGGGAATTGAGGGAATCGATTCACGCTGCCGCGACAGCTGCCGCGACCCAGGGGGTTCTCCCTGCACCAGCTGTCCGCGTCATCAATGACTGCAGCAGTCAGGGGCGGGCCGCAGCGATTCTGACGCCCGAGGGCGATCAGCGCTGGCGCCTCAGGGCGGCGTCCGACGGCGTCGTAGATGCCCTGGGAGTCATCGCCGCTGACGCGATCGGCATCATCGCAGGGGAACGAGACGGGAGATTGGCCCTCTGCGCATCGCCGACCTGCCACGCTGCCTTCTTCGACACCAGCCAAAGCCGCACCCGCAAATGGTGCGACATGAACACGTGCGGCAACCGTCAGAAGAAGGCGCGATTCACCGCGAGCAGGCGCAAGAACTCCGCATCAGCGGACTGATCGTCACTCTCGCGCGGAGATCCCGTCGTACATAACCCGTCTGATGGCGGTGCCCATGCGTTCCTGGGCGGCCGGGTCGGGTTCCCTCAATGCGGCAAGAACCCCGGAGAGAATCATGCCGTTGATGGCTCGGGCAGTGGATTCGATGTCGAGATCGGTGCGTAGATAGCCGATCTCGACGCCATGTTCGAGGTAACCGGCAGTCAGTCCTACGGCGACTTCGTGGAAGTCCAACACCCGTTCGCGCATGTCGGCGTCGATTCCGGCGGCTTCGAGGACGAGGAAGCGTGCGATCCTCGGATCCGAGCCGAAGACCGATGCGAGGGCGTCGCCGATTCGTGCCGTCTGGCGACGGTAGTCGGCCAGGCTGCTCGCCGCCTCGGGGGCGTTTTCTGCGGTCAGTGACCCGACCACTCGTTCGATGAGATCGGTGATGACGTGGTCGACGATGTCGCGCTTGTTCTCGTAGTACCGGTAGAAGGTGCCGTGACCGATACCGAGCCGTGCGGCGATGTCGGCGATCCCGGTGGCGTGATATCCGCGCTCCGCGAAGCACTCGAACGCGGCTTCGACGATTTCCCGTCGTAACTCTTGTTTCTTCCGCTCGGCACGAGTCAGAGATGAACCCACGGTCATGGGGCTCAGCCTATTGCATAGCGCACAAAACTGACATACCGTTCCGAAAGTGACGTCAGATACCGACGCGTGTAGGTGGCGGCCGAGATTGCTCACGACATCGAACACCTGACCGGCACGCCCACCTCGATCTTTAGGAGATGTTCATGGTCACGGACTATGACGCCATCATCATCGGCGCCGGATTCGGCGGAATGGGTGCCGCAATCGCGCTCAACCGGCTCGGCTACCACAATCTGCTCATCCTCGAACGCGAGTCGGATCTCGGCGGAACCTGGCACGTCAACCGGTACCCGGGACTGGCCGTCGACATCCCGTCGTCCACGTACTCATACTCCTTCGAACCCAATCCGTACTGGTCGCGGCTCTTCGCGCCGGGCGCGGAGCTCAAGAACTATGCCAGCCACGTCGCCGAGAAATACGGTCTCCGACGGCTCATGCGCTTCGACACCGTCGTCGACGGCGCCACATGGGACGAGGACAACGCCCAGTGGACGGTGAGGTGCAGCGGCGGTGAGCAGCTGACCGCGAAGTACCTGTTCACCGCCACCGGGTTCCTGTCCCAGCCGAAGGTGCCCGACATCGACGGCATCGATACCTTCGCCGGCAAGATCATCCACACCACCGACTGGGATGACACCTACGACCTGACCGGCAAACGCGCCGCGATCATCGGCACCGGCGCCACCGCAGTCCAACTCATCCCCGAGGTCGCCGAGAAAGCCGCCGAACTCACCGTCTATCAACGCACGCCGATCTGGGTGAGTCCGAAACCCGACGTCACCATCCCCGCCGTCGTGCAGAAGACGTTTGCGGCACTGCCGCTGACGCAACGACTCGTACGGATGATCGGCACATCCATTCTGGAGATGATGATGGTCTCCGGTGTACTGCACTACAAGCAGTTGCCGCTGGTGAACAAGCTGGGCGAACTGTGGTGCCGGGCCCATCTGTCCCGTCAGGTGCGGGACCGCGAGCTTCGCCGAAAGCTGACCCCGGACTACTCCTTCGGATGCAAGCGCCCGACCTTCTCCAACGACTACTACCGCACATTCACGAAACAGCATGTGAGCCTGCAGACCTCGTCGATCGTGAGTGTCGACGCCGACGGAATCCGGACCGCCGACGGCACCCGACGTGACATCGACGTGTTGGTGTTGGCCACCGGATTCAACCTCTGGGACGTCAACTTTCCGGCGATCGAGATCATCGGTCGCGGCGGACGCAACCTCGGCAACTGGTGGCGCGAGAACAGATTTCAGGCCTACGAGGGGATCGCGGTTCCGGAATTCCCCAACCTCATCTCCCTCAACAGTCCGTACTCCTACTCCGGACTGTCGTACTTCACGACCATCGAGTCACAGATGAGGCACATCGACCGACTGTTCACCGCGATGCAGGAACGTAACGCAACGGTTTTCGAGGTCACCCACCACGCCAACGACGACTTCCTGGATCGCATGACGGCGAAGGTCGGTGACTCGGTCTTCGCTCTCGGGCAATGCTCGACGGCCAACAGCTACTACTTCAACCAGCACGGTGAAGCGACACTGCTCCGGCCGAGCTCCACACTCAGCACGTACCGCCAGGCAAGCAGCTTCCCGCTCGACGATTACGACTACGCCTGAGACCTCAGGCGAGGGGAACGTCGGTCGGCACAGTGACGAAGCTCGGTCGCTGGGGATCGAGGACGAGATGTTGTGGGGCCAATTGGGATTCGTTGAGCAGGGGTCGCGGGAGCAGACCCTTGGGGAAGTTACCGGCGAAGATGTCCACCCGAAGCCTGTGTCCTGGTTGGAGTACCGCGTCGGTCTTGCGGACCGATGCCGCGAGCTGCCCTGAGGTGAGAGCGGTGGAAGTGCCGTCGGGTGCCACGTCGTTGAGTGTGGCGGTCCAGTAGCCGTCGGTGGTGTCGAGCATCGTTTCGAGGTGGACGTTGACCGGCCCGGAGATCTGGGTGGCCGCTCCCACCGGTGCGCTCGTGAATGTCTGGGCCGAGTGTTCGGCAATGCGCGAGTCCTTGCCGCAGGCATCCAGAATTGCGGTGATCCCTGCCAATCCTTGTGCGCTGTCCTGTGAGCACAGCGTCGCCAGCCCCGGTGCGACGGTTAGCGTCCCGGCGCTGCGGGTGTCGGTCCGAAGGCTGCCGTCGTGTACCGCATGAGGGCTCGTGCCGCTCGATTCCGGGTCGAGGTACATCCGCTGATAGTTCATTCCGGGCCGCGGGAACGATGGCAGGCTCGCCCAGGGTCCGCCTTGCTGCTTGACCGTGACTGGGCCGTAACTGTCGATTCCGTTGTCGATGCCCTCGAGCCAGTGGTCGAACCATGCGCGCTGCAGGACGTCGAGACGTGGTGGTGCACCCGGTGTTCCGAATTGCGCGGCGGGGCCCAGGTGGTACGTGTCGCCCATGATCAGTTGCTTGTGCCCGGGTGGTAGTGGAATCGCGTTGTACATCCGGGGTTGGCTGTTGGTGAAGATGTCGTGCCAGCCTCCGTACAGCATGGTCGGGACGCCGATGTTCTCTGGATGCGATACGAGATCGGTTCGTATCGAGGAGTTATCGGTGAGCAGCGCCTCCAGTTCCGGGGGCACGGTGTCGATCGACTCGGTGACCAGTGCTGCGATGAGTAGGTCGAAGAAGACGGCCGGGTGCTCGAGTCGGCTCCGTAGCCACTGTTGATCGAAAGTGCCGTTCGCGAGGGACTGTACGTCCGGGACGAGCTTGAGGGCATTGACCGCGGTCAACCACGGCAGAAGGAACCCGATGCCGACACCGCCTCCGGGGGCGATGATGTCGCGTCCCATCGGTCTCCGATAAGCGTGTCCCACCTGATCGGCCGCTGGGGCGAGGTGAGGAGCGGTAAGGCTGCGCCGCTGCAGATACCTTAGACACTGTGTCTCATACAGTCCAGCATTCGGGCCGCTGACTATCGTGTTCGCCATGGCCAACGAACGTGATCAGCCCGGATCCGCGGTAGACGGACGTACCGTGCGATGGGCGGATCACAAGGCGGAGCGCCGCGCGAGAATTCTCGACGCGGCCGTCGCTGTCATCGGCGAGGAGGGGCCCGACGTCGGGGTTGCGACGATTGCGCGACGCGCCGGCGTTCCACGGTCCGTGGTGTATCGAGTGTTCGAAGATCGTTCCGATCTCGATGAGCAAATACGCATTCGGATTCTGGGGATTCTGCTCGACCGCCTGGCCATGGACCCCATGGGAACCATCGGAGAAGCCGTCGCCGACGGAGTGGACAGCTACCTGAGCTGGGTGGTCAAGTTTCCGCAGTTGCACCTGTTTCTGGGCATCGGCTCGGCGAGTCGCCGGACCGCGGGATCACGGACGGTGACCGGTGCGAAAACCGCTGTGGCGGTGAAGGTGGCGGCCGTGCTCGACATGAATCTGCGCGCGCGCAACGCCGATCCGGCATTGGCCGAAACTGTGGCATTCGGGTTGATCGGGCTGATCGATCACAGCGTCAACAGATGGCTCGCCAATCCCGAGCGGACCATCGACGAGCAGCAGCTGGCCGAGTTCTTGAATCTGTCTATCTGGCAAGTACTGGACGGGGTGGCCAAGCACGCGGGGATCGAGATTCGACCGAGCGATCCGGTCATCTACTCGTAGCGCAGCGGCAGGTCAGGAAGCCCGGGTGAGGGGTTCGCTGCGATAGCGCGAAGGCCGGCCGTCGATACGCATTGCCTTCCACACTCGACGCGAGAAGCGATTCATCAGTCCCAGTTCGGTGCACAGCATGCGCACGTCACCGAACATGTCGCGCAGAACCTTGCTCGAGTGCTCGCTGTCCCACCACACCTCGTCGACGACCTCTTTGGGAATTCCGAGGTCGCGCTGCATCTTTCGGGTGGGTTTGAGGATGGCGTCGCACAATACGCGCATGACGATCGGCGTGGCGACGCCCATGATGGCCCGTTGACGCGCGCTCAGCTTGGGTGCTTTGTACTGCAGATATTGGTGCGCGAAACCGATGTGTCGTGCTTCCTCGGCCACGTGGATCTGCATGATGCGGGTGACAAGCGGGTGACGCTCGTGCCCGCTGCGCAGCATGGTCTTCTGAACATGGTCGATCGGTTCCTCGCCGGCCAGAACTCCCACGAAGAATCCGAAGGGAAGCGGGGCAGCGGCCAAGGGCATGAGCGGTGCGAGCTTTCGGAACCAGCGCGGTCCGCCGGCAACGTCGATTCCGATGCGGTTGACCAACTCCTGGAACATCTGAGTGTGGTGGCACTCCTCGGTCGCTTCGTGGGTGGAGTAGCGAAACTCCGGTGAGTTGTTCGGCAGCGACAGCGCGTAGTGCATGAGGCCGCTGATGAGGATCTGCTCGAACTGCAGACCGACTTTCATGGTGTTGGCCTGCATGTACATGCCGATCTCGATCTGCCGTTGCACTGGCAGCGATCGGTACCACGTGGTGGAGCCGAGTGGGTCGAACGAAGGCAGGACCCAACGTGGATCATCGGGAATCACCGCGTAGTCGGGGTCATCCCACGGGATGTCGACGAAGGCATCGAAATGTTGGTGCACCGAGGCGGTGGAGAGTGTCTGCAGGGTTTGCTCGTACGCGATTCGCGTTGTGCTCGCAGTCATGGTGACGAGGTCCTTCCGAGCGAGACGATCGCCCAAACATCTACATTGGACAAGCTGTCCCACTCACATTAGTGCAACGCGGTGTTACAGACAACAATGGACGCGAGATTTCCGGGCGCACTAGCTCTTCCGATACCCCGTGTCCGGATTGTGTCGGTATCGTGGATTCATGGGCAGCAGCACCATCGACGACGGCTCCCACCAGGGTGGTGGCCGACGACGGTGGCGCGCGAGCGACGGCACGACGGCCATCGGCGTGGTGTTGGGAATTCTGCTGCTCGTGGGCGTGCTGGCGCGATTCTGGGTGATGATCCTCGCGGTCGTGATCATCGCCATCGCGGTGTGGTTGATACACGACAGCAGGGTGCAGCGGCAGGTCCGCCGCGATCTGGAAGAGCGGAGAATCGCAGACCTACGGTCGCGAGCAGACGCCGAGCATCAAGCCTTCCTTCGAGGCGAACGCCGTGGGCTGTACGGGCAATACGAGCCGCCGGAATTGTGAGCCGGTCACCAGTAATCGAACGAACAAATGCAGACGCCGACGCCCATTGCCATGATTCAGTAGGTGAGTAACCATGGATGTGAAGCGATTGCCGGTCACGCTCGACAGTGAGGACCAAGCCGAGGTGGCAGTGTTTTCCGACCCGAATCGCCTCGAATCAGCCATCCTGCGTGAGTGGGCGCAGCAGAATCACATCACCGTCCGTGACAATTCCGAGTCAGGGATCGTGCGTGCGTTGCTGCGTGCAGGTGCGGAATCACTTCGCGAGAAGGCGCTGGAAACCGGCTATGCCGCGCTTGCCAAGGACCAGGAGGACGGGCTTGGCGAGCAGCGCACGCGCGGTCCAGTCCAGCCAGAACGGCCAGTCACAGTCGCTGGGGCTCGGCGGAGTGTGCCGCTGAGTTGCGTTGTGGCGGTTGGTGTTCTCCGCGTTGGTAGGTTTCTTCAGCAGATCGGCAAGTGGCACGGTCAAGTTGACGTTGACTCCGCTCGATCCGGTGCCTGTCCGGGCGTGCAAGTAGCGATCAAGGAGTTCGCTGAGTCTGTCGGCGTTGCGTCTGTCTGGTGTGCGTGTGCGTGAGCGGGCTGGGTGTCGCAGAGACGGAAGTCGAGAGCAAGGAGCTCCCCATGACGACGCCCGCCGGATGGCATCCAGACCCGGAAGGCTCCGGGCAACTTTGGTGGTGGGACGGGCAACAGTGGACCTCGGAAGTGGGCAAGGCCTGATCGACCAGCTGATGTACGAGGGCTTCACCTATGAGCAAGCGCAGTACGGAGTCGATCAGGCGGGAATTCGACGTTTGGTCATGTGCCAGAGGACGTACGTCGGCGTCTCAGTGGTCATGCGGTTGGACCCGCTCCCAGGAACGAGAGTGAACTACACATGGCAGTTACGAGAGAGCAGTTCGACGTCCGATGGATGGAGGTCGAAGATGCCGCGTTGGCAGTGGGATCGAAGACCATGTTCGACGGGAGTGCGGACGAATAGATGTGGACTGAACCTGATCCGTCGAGAGTCGAGATCGGCCGGTTCTACCCTCACGCCACCGATGTGGTGTGGCGAGCGATCACCGACCCGACTCTGCTCGAACGGTGGCTGATGCCATCGACTGGGTTCGTGGGTGCGGTCGAAGGAACACACTTTCGCTTACACCGAGTTCGTCTGCAGCGCGTGCTGCAGCTGGCTGAACTCCGCCCAGCTCGATCAGTGGTTGCGAAGTGCGTCTATCAGTTCGTCTTTCTTAAGCTTCGAATAGCCGTCGATTCCGAGCTCTTTGGCGCGGTCGGTGAGCTCGTCGACGGTCCAGTCCTCGTACGACGGTGAATTCCCGCCCTTCTTCCCCACATTTCCTCGACCCTCGTTGGCCGCTGCGTTGGATATTCGTGCCGCCTTCTCCTTCGAGTTGCCCTCGTCGCGCAGTTTCTCGTAGAGGCCTTGGTCTTTCAGCTGCGGTTGATTGTCGGACTTGTTCGTCGGCATCCTCGTTCCTTTCGCTTGTAATCTTCCCCCGCGTTTTCGTTGGGGCTT
This sequence comes from Rhodococcus sp. FG69, assembly GCF_057808915.1. Lineage (NCBI taxonomy): Bacteria > Bacillati > Actinomycetota > Actinomycetes > Mycobacteriales > Nocardiaceae > Rhodococcus > Rhodococcus sp. FG69. The sequence continues at coordinate 96,096 of NZ_JBMDIX010000012.1, forward strand.
CCCTACAGCGCTACCCGCTCGGGAATGGAGCGTACGTTCGGAAAGTGTTGTCGGTCTGCGCTACTCTCGGCAACCGTGGACACGGCGTAGGTGCCCCGACTGGCGATGCCTACCGGCGAAATTGCGGACTCAGGTGCTACATCGAGGCCGAGAATCGATGCCCACCACGCTCGCTGCTGGGGTGTCTCTGTCCAGATCACTACCGAGTCGGTATCTGCGTCCTGATGCATGCGTGCCCTCCGCCCTCTTTGCTGTCGTCGTTCACCACGCACATGTATTCCCTTCACGACCATCGGTCAAACCCGATCCGACCGCGTACTGCAGGGTGGTTGACCAGACGATCCTGGACCCGGAGCTTCGACGCAGAACGTTGTTGAACTCGGTCAGTGTGCGCCGGGATCGGTCAGGTCGCGGCCTTCCTTGGCGTTGACTCGTTTGCGTTCGAGCAGCACAATCGTCAGACCGGCCGCGAACAGTACGACGGTTGCGATGGAGCCGATCCAGACCCATCCGCCGAAGCCGTAACCAGCAGCGGTCAGGGTCAGTCCGAGGGCCGCGAGGGCAACGCCGATGCACAGGTATCCGGGCCAGTTGCGGACATCTTCGAGTGCTTCACCGGCATGCTCGCGAACGGAGTTGGCGCTGTCGGCGGTGTAGTCGTCACTGCGTACGTTGTCGTCGGTCATCAGTTCCCTCCAGGGTCGTGTCGGCTGTTGGGTGGGTTATTTTCGGCGTCGTCTCTGCGGTGGCGTTGTACGCCGATCAGGTGCCGTCGTCTACCGCACTGCGCCACCACCGATCGTCGGGGCCTACGGGTGTGGTGCGTTTGTGCCGGGTCTTGTCGAACCACTGCTCGATCGTGTGCGCGACGTCGTCGTCGACGGGATCGCCCTGCAGGTAGGCATCGATCTGCCCGTAGGTGACCCCGAGAGCTTGCTCGTCGGGCAGAGCGGGCCGGTCGTCCTCGAGATCGGCGCTCGGTACTTTCGTCCACGTCGATTCGGGGGCATCGAGATGCCGGAGAAGCTGTGCACCCTGACTTTTGGTGAGCCCGAACAGCGGGGTGAGGTCCGCTCCGCCGTCGCCGTACTTGGTGAAAAAGCCTGTTACCGCTTCGGCGGCGTGATCGGTACCGACCACGAGCAGGTCCTCTTGGCCGGCGATGGCGTACTGAGCGATCATCCGTTCGCGGGCTTTGATGTTGCCGCGGACGAAGTCGTCGAGCTGCTCCACATCGAGGGCTGCCGCCGCCGAGCGTGCTGATGCGTCGACCGCATCCTTGATGTCGACGGTGACCGTCCGATCCGGGGCGATGAAGTCCAGCGCGATGTCGGCGTCGGCTTCATCTGCCTGTGTCCCGTAGGGCAAGCGTACGGCGACGAATGTGGCGCGTCCGCCGAGTTCGATCACCTCGCGCGCGGCAAGTTGTGCGAGTTTTCCGGCCAGGGTGCTGTCCTGTCCGCCGCTGATGCCGAGAACGAAACCGGCCGCTCCGCTGACGCGCAGGTAGTCGGCGAGAAACGTGACGCGGCTGCCGATCTCGGCGGAGGGACCGATCGAGGGCCTCACACCCAGTTCGTGCTGGATCGTGGTTCTCACGGTGAAGTCCATGCTGTTCTTCCTTTCTTCCTTGCCGAATACGGTCACTTCGGTTGGGACCTCAGGCGTGAGCGCGTACGCGGGCGTGACGGAGGAGGCTGTCGAGGGCGAACGAGAGTGTTTGCGCCAGTACCTCTTCGGGGTCGCCGTCGAACTCTTTGCACTCGGACCTGACGTTTCCGCGGTCGTAGACCGCCGCCCACACGGTGCCCGGCGGCTGGTCCTCCTGACTCTGCGGTCCGGCTTCGCCGGTGACCGCGATTGTCAGGTTCGCTCCCAGCAGCGTGGCGGTCGATCGTGCCATCGCTGCTGCGGCTTGTTCGCTGACCACCGGGCCGTCGGGGACTTCGAGCAGGGTGTGTTTGACCTTTTCGTGATAAGCGACGATTCCGCCCCGGTACCAGTCCCCCGACGACGATGCTTTACCGAGCATCGCTGCGAGGTTGCCGGTGGTCAGCGACTCGGCGGTGCCGATGGCGATGTCGTAGGTGACGGCGAGTTCGGCGATCTTCTCGCATATCTGCGACAGCTGGGGTTCGGTGGCGATGCGTTGCTCGGGGGCGGTGCTCATGGCGTGCTCCGGAGTGTCGGGATGTGCCGCGGGCAGCGGCGGCGCATCGGCGGCGGTGTCGCCGGAAGGCTTCAGCGACCGAAGGTACGGCGGCAAGATTGCAGGGTGCGAGATGTCATCTCTCGGGCCTCGGTTGCTCGTCGCCGGTGCACGGGCGAGTACGCCCGAGCTCTTTCAGAGGCTTCCACGCATCGGCGCGGACGAAACACACAACGAAGAATTCTTCCGCGGCGAGCGCAGGGTTTGCATATGGATTCGGAGCTGACCCCCGTACCAGTCAAAGTCAGGGTCTGCGACGTTCCCGCCGCGATTCAGCCCTCGACGCCAGTGGCGGTGTGTGAGCTACCGACCGGCTTCGATTCTGGCGAACCACGTTGACGTAGGTATATGGAAAGCACCACCATCGTGGCCACGGCCAGAAATTCGGATTGCCAGTTCTGCAGGGTGCGGTTCCAGAAGTCCGCTGAGCTCGTGTACCCCCGCCAGGACAGGGGCACTTCGAGGTTCTGCAGCTGGCTCTCGTTGTATTCGCTGGTCCCGCTGATCGATTGCGCAAGCCAGGACAAGACGAAGATGGTGCCCATCACCAGTCCGAGGGAGCGCGAATACAGCCTCAGGCGCCACCCACCGGCTCTGGCCCACCGCGGCGATTCGGCATCGGCGTGTACGCCGACACGTTGGTCTTGATCCGACTCGGTGCCGCGACGGCCCAGATTCTTCGACTCCGGCGAGCCCTTCTGCAGCAGCCAGACAGTGGCATAGACGTAGAGGAAGAACTGCAGATACTCCGATTGCCAGTTCTCGGTGACATCGACGGCGAATGCCGACGAGGTCACGTACTGCAGCGTCGAGATCTCGTCGAGTCCGCTGCTGATCTGCTCGTTGTTGTACAGGGCAACCCCGGTGAGGGCCTGCCCGATCAACGCGGCCACGAAAATGAGTCCGAAGAACAAGGCCAGTGCGTTGTCGGCGACTCCGCGCTTGAGTGCCCCGCTCATCGGTGCAGCAATCCGATGGCAGTGAAATATGCTAGCCCCAGCGCAATGACCGCAAGGCACACCCAGAACACTATTTTCATCGCTGCATCACCTTTTCGTCGCCGCATCATGGCCCTTCGATCACGCAGTCGTACGGTCCGCCTGGTTCCGGTCGGCAGCCGGCAGCGGTGACCTTCCACTCCCCGTCGGCGATGGTGAGAAAAACCGTGTCGGTATCCATCCGGACTTGTGCTGCGCGGCCGTAGGCACGCACGTCGATCACCGAGCCGGCAGCGGGTAGGTCCTCGCCGACAATGCCGTCCATGCAGGGGGCTTTCGTGGTCTTTTCCAACTGTTCGACGGTGGCAGGGGCCAACACTGCACATCCGGCGGCTCCGTCCCCAGCGGAGAGCGCGGTATGAAAGTTCTGCGCGATCCGCGCGGCGGCAGCGGTATCCGGCCCCAGCGACGCGCACCCAGAGAGGGCGAGTACCGCCGCCGTCACTACTAGAGCACGGAGTCTGCGCATGGCAGTGACACTAGATCCAAACCGGGGTGCGCAACGGCCAGACGAACCGATCACGATCGCATTGGGCACCGCGGCCCGCTACCGCGAGATCGAACCGCCTACTCATCACCACCGTGACCAGGCCACTTCTAATGTGTGGCATTGTGGTCGGCACGGTAGGCGTCCCCGGACGGTCGAACTGTCGCCGCCGGTGCATCACAGAATTGGACGGGTTCACAGTCCGCGTCGGCGTAGTTCGTTCGTTACTGCCACGTGGCGGGCCTCGATCGCGCCGACATCGTTATCGGCGGCGAGCCGGTCATGGTCAACCATCGAGCGGCGGCGCTCAGCCGCTTCTCACAGGCTATCGATGATGCGTTGGGCAATCTCGCGTAGGGGTGTGTTGGTGTCCTGAGACAGCTTGGACATGAGAGAGAACGCGCGCACGGCATCGACTGTGTAGCGCTCCATCACGATGCCCTTGGCTTGAGCGATGATGTCTCGGCTGGTGAGTGCAGACTCGAACTGGATCTGGCGGTTGGCGGCGACGAGCGCGGCGGCGGCGTGGGTGGCGAGCATCGCCGCCACGGCCTGATCTGAGAGACCGAACGGACCGACGGTGCGGCCGAACAAGTTCAGCGCACCGCTGCCGCCGATGACTTTGCGTTTGTTCTTGCTGGGATAGGTGTACAGGTGGAACGACATCATGCTGCGCACACCGGTTTGCAACGCGGCCGCGGCGAACACGGGCCAGCGTTCCTCGCGGCTGAGGTCGGCGCTGTGAACGAGCGGCTCATTGGTGGCGGCCTCCAGGCACGGCCCTTCCAGCGACTCCATCTGGAGGGTGTCGAGATGCACGGCGAGCGACGCGGTCGGTGCCAGTGATCGGTGCCCTTGCTCGTCGATGAGCAAGATGTCGGCGAAATCGACGCCGTCGATCAATCGCACGGCTTGATCGGTCACGGCATCGAGGATGGGTTCGAGTTCGGTTTCGGTGGCGAAGCTGTCCGCCAACTCGGCCATCGCCGACCTGATGTCCTCGAGATCCGGAGACTTGTTCGTCGTCACTGTCTTTCCTTCCGGGGTCAGACCTGGCTGGCGTGGCAACCTGAACATATTGGCGTGGCACCCGAACATAACGGAGCGGAAGTGCGGCCGTGAGGGAGTCTGTCAGTATCGACCCGCTTCCGTCGCGAGAAGGGCGTACTCGCGATCGAGCCGAGTAGCCCGATTCGGGCGAGGTACGACAACGCGGCCTGTCAAAATTTGGAGTGCATGGGCGGCGGGGAGCGACCCGGCCTTCTCGCGGTAGGGCAGAGCAGCGAGTTCTGTGCGATTCCGGCTCGTGAAGTCTCGGCGGCCCACGACGGACACCATGCCGACTCCGGCATCGGGGCCACGCTCGCGAAATGATCGTCTACCGAACGCAATCCGGGGTGGGGATTGGTCCTGGAGATCAACGAGATGGGGTAGACGATCTGTGGTTCGACGACCGGAATTCGACGGAGGTGGCGAGCGGCTGTTTTCGGGCAGACGAGAAGCTCAGTGGTGGAGTCGAATGCGTGAAACTCGAGTGCTTCCTTTGCAAACCCGAACGGGACGCAGGTCCGCGAGGAACCTGTGTCGCGCTCATCTCTTGACGATGGCCTTAGGAGACGGCGGTGAGCCAGCTTGCGAGAGCGGTCACGATCTCGCTCGGGCGATCTTCGGGGAGGAAGTGAGTTCCGGCTCCGACGGCTGCGAACGTCATGCTCTGGCCATGAGCGGAGCACCATGCGATCTCGGCGGGGCCAATGAGGGCGCCTGGCGTGCCGTGTATCAGGAGCGTGGGCAAAGCGGGGTCGCGGAAGACATCGAGGTTCTCGCGGATCACGTGGGCGACGTCAGACGGGTTACCCGCGATGGGGATCTCGCGCACCCACTGCAGAATGGGCGCACGAGACGCGGGATCTTGGAAGGGTGCCCGATAGCGATCGTGATCCTCTCGGCTCAGGCTGCGAACGATGCCAGAGGGGAGAACGACTTCGACGAAAATGTTCTCCTCCAGGACCGTCTGCTCTCCTGAACCCTCGGCTCTAAGTCTCGAGAACATCTCCTGATCTGGTCGGGGGAGATCCGACCAACTGTCGATCGGGTGGATGTGTGCCTCGAGGATCGAGACCCCGCGCACCTGATCGGGTCGTGACCGAGCGAGGGCAAGCGCCAGGACGCCTCCCCAGTCGTGACCGACGAGCGTGAGCTCGTTGACCGCAAGCGCGTCGAGAAAAGTTTCGAGGTGGGCGAGGTGATCGACCAAACGATAGCCTCGATTGGACGCGCCTGAAGCTCCCATTCCGATCAGATCGACCGCGATCGTTCGGTAGCCGTGTGCTGCGACGGCGGGCGCGATGTTGCGCCAAAGGTAGGACGAGGTGGGATTGCCGTGCAGAAAGAGTACGAGTGGACCGGAGCCCGCATCCGTGAAGCTCATCGTGCTGCCGAGCACGGGCAGAGTTCGTGGCTTCACCAGGGTGTTCCTTCGGCCTGAACCGGCGGGGCCTCTGCGGACTGTCGCGGGCCGCTAGTGGGTCTGGAGGGCTTTGCGGGCTTTGCGCTCGACGAACAACGGGACGAAGTCGCGGATGGAGTTGCCGTCGAAGCGGGCGTGCTCTGCGGCGATGGTCTCGTCGATGACTGACCGCGGCACGTCGGGAAACAGGGTTTCGAGGCGATCACGGACGGCGTCGATGTGCTCGTGTTCGGTGGTGGTCGTCATGAGTTCAACCATGCGCTCTGCTCGGGGTGCGGTCAACAGGGGGTCCTGCGCTGTCTCGGGGTCGTGCCGTCGGTGCCTACCCCGCGACATCGGGAAACCGCGTGTGGATGGCGTCGAGTTGGCGGTGAAGCTGGTACAACATCTTTCGCTGCGAACGGGCTTCTTCGTTGTGCCAGAGCCGGGCGGTGCCTTGGCCGACTTGCCTGGCTTTGTGGGCGAGTAGTTCGGCTTCGTCGACGAGCGCTGAGACGGCGTCGATTTCAGCGGTCAACATCGCAGCGAAGACCTGCGCCTGCGCACGATCGGAGCTGTCGGGCGCTCTTCGTGATGCGGTTGGTGGCGTTGGCTTTGTGCTGGGTGCGTTCATCTTCCGGTCATCGGAACGTGAAGAGTGGTCTGTCTCAGGTGAATACGTGATGAACTGCGCTGACGCCGTGACTGTGCCCACTGCGCGCGTGGTGGTCATTGCCCGACCTGTGGGTGGCCGACGGATGCTGCGCTGTGTTCGAGGCGGCCACGGCACAGCCGCAGCAACGCTTCCACGGTCCGCGCGTCGAGGTCGACGGTCTGCCCCGGGTCGGCAAGTAGGTGCCTCAGCCTGCGGAAATACGTCTCCGACGGGATCCCGAACGCGACCATGATGTCTTCGGCGTCGCCGCCGCCGTAGGGCATCCACTGCACGGCGAACGCGAGCATCCGATCGCGCTCGTGCGGGGTGTGGGGTGTCGACGGCATGACTGCAGTATCACCCGGCCAGTCGACCTTCGCAGACGCTGCAAGCATCCATAGAGCGACGACAAGGTGAACACTGAAAAAACGCCATGTACAACCCAATATTGGCCTGACAAGCCCGGTGGGCACCGAGCCGCCGGACCGAACCCCACTCCCCGGCGTGAATCCTCGGAGCGTGGGACCGAATCGTGATGGTTTCGATCTCTATGTACTCGGGGCATCCATACCGATGACGACATCGACGATTTCCTCGACACCACATCGAGATGCGGCTGCGGCACCGGTGGCCGCCTACGTGCGTGAGCAGATCAGTGCCATTCGAGACGGCGATGCCGCGCTGCGCCGCGGCGAGGATCCGATCCATCCCACGCGCGTCGCCATCCGCAGACTTCGCAGCACGCTTCGCGTCTTCGCCGACACCTTCGACCCGGCCGTCGCTACCCATCTGGACGAGGAACTGTCCTGGTACGCCGGGATCCTCGGCCACGTTCGCGACCACGAAGTGCAGCGCGCTCGCTTCGCGCAAGCCGTGGCCGATCTCCCCGACGAGTGGGTGCTCGGTCCCGTGGCCGCCGACATCGAGACCACCCTCGCTGCCGAACAGCGCACCTACCGAGCTGATGTCGATACCGTTCTCACCGGCGATCGGTACGCCGCGCTGATAGGCGCACTCGACGCCCTCGACTCCTCGGTGCGTTCCGTGCCGCGCAGGAACGTGACGTCACTGGCGAACAAGGCCGGCAAGAAGGCCCGTACCCGGCTGAAGGCTGCGATCGCGGGCGAGGCCGGCGATGACGAAGCCCTGCACCGAGCCCGTAAGGCGTTCAAGCGTGCCCGGTACGCCGCAGAGCTGGCGACACCGCTGGTCGGCAAGAAGCACGCCAAGAAGAAGATCCGGCGCTACAAACACGTGCAGGAAGTGCTCGGCGAACACCAGGACAGCTTGGTCGCGGCAGAGTTTCTTCGCCGCCTCGGAGCTGCGGCGGGAACCCGGCCTGCAGAGAACGGTTTCACGTACGGGCTGCTGTTCGCACACGAGCAGCAGGCAGCTGCAGCCGCGCAACGGCGCGCTCGCACCCTGAAGCTCTGACCGGTACGGACGGTCGACGTCGCTGCACTGCCCGACAATGCTCTGTAAGTCGCCCAGAGCATTGTCGGACTGTGTTCAGGCGTAGACCGCCGTTTCGGTCATCCAGTTGTCGATTGCGGTCATGGTCAGATCGAGGAACGGCCGGTCGAACAGTGCATGATCGGCTCCTGGGATCTCGATATGGTCCGCGTCGGAGTACCGCCGTGCGGTAGCGCGGGGGATTCTCGGGTTGACGGCCCTGTCCTGTTCGGCTCCGATCACGAGTACAGGGGCGGTGACTGCGGCGAAGTCGACGGTTGCCGCGTGGTGCCGGTCCAGATACGGGAAACTCATCTCGCAATACGCTCGGCCCGATTCGGCGACTGCGTCGTCGAAGAGTTCGCGGACGTGCTCGGGCGGCTGATGCTGTGCGATGACCTTGAAGCGGGTCATGGTGGGCATCAGTGGTCGACGCCATGGCGCACTGGGGTGGAGGAAATGGGTCCCGAACAGGCGAATCATGCTCGGGTACACGGCGAAGATGCCTGCTGCAGGTGCCGGCGCTACGGCGACGACACCTGCGGTCGGGGTTCGCGCTGCGACCAACTGCACCAGCAGTCCGCCCATCGAGAGCCCTGCCACCAGGGGCGGGGAATCCAGGGATCGGCACAGCTCGACCAGGTCGTCGGTGTAGTCCCGCAGACTGAGGCCCGCGATCAGTGGCGCACCTTCTTCGCGGGGTAGTTCGTGGTGACGCAGGGTCGGAGTGTGGACGGTGAACCCGCGGTCGGTGAAGGCCTGCGAGGCTGAGCCCCACCATGTGGGGGTACCCCGGCCCCAGGTGCCGTGAACAAGGACGACGTGGCGATTGGACATGCGCGTGAATCTACACGGATCGTTCGATTTGGCAATCGGTCGATCCGGTTATATCCATCGTTAGAGTGACCGTATGGATCGAGGAGGCGACGAGCCCAACGCTTCGGTCGACGGCCGCGCCGCCCGCTGGGCACACCGTCGACCGGAATTGGTGGCCGCCGCCACCCACTACGTCCTCGACCATGGCGTCTCGGATCTCACGCTGCGGCCTCTGGCCTCAGCGATGGGGGTGACCATCGCGACGGTGGTACGTCAGTTCAGGTCGAAGGAAGCGCTCGTCGAGGAGATCACCCGCGCCATCAACGAGGACCTGCTCGCCACCCTCCGCGAAGACCCCGAGCTCGTAGGTCTAACTCCATTGGAGACGCTCCGCACCCTGTGGCGGCGATGGTTGGACCCTGCGCAGAGTCGGCAGTTCCGAATGATGTTCGAGCTGTTCGGCTTGGCCTCGCATCACCCCGAGCAGTATCGGTGGTTCACCGACTCGATCGTCACCGACTGGCTGCCGCAGATCGAGGCCCCTTTGATCGGCGACGGAGTCGATCCCTCTGTTGCACGCCACGCAGCCACCCTGGTGTTGGCGGTTCTCAGAGGACTGCACCTCGACCTCGTAGCGACGGGCGACGTCGACCGCGTCGATGCCGCGTTCGAGCTGGCCGTGGCAACGCTCGCCCCCGCGTTCACACCAACGCGGTGACCGACTTTCACTACTGGCCAGAACTGCGTCCGATGCCTCAACTACCGGTCGATGCAGGTCTCTGGAACGCCTGTCGCGAGGCGGCCCGATCTCGAACCGAGTTGTGGGACTTCACCGTCCGTCCCCAGTGACGTAGAACGCGGTGGTGGCCTCGACCGCCGCCGCGACGTGGCCCGGTTCACCGCCGCCGGCCAGATGGGCCTCGCCACACCCGAGCGAGACTATGGGATCTTCGCGGCGACGCGGTTCGCGAGGAGGGCGTACTCGCGATCCAGCCGAGTCGCCCCAGTTGGGCGGGGGATGACAACGCGGCCCGTCACCTTTTCATCCGATGAGAATTGGCCGCGGGTCAGATCGATATCCGTTCCGTCTGGCAATCGGTTCCACCAGTGGTAGTCACTTGCACGCCACCGACGTGTACCTCGCCGCGAACGAGTTCGCCGCCGAAGTAGTCGTGGACAACGATTGCGGTCGTGGCGCACTGTCCGCGCGACGGGTTCGCCTCTGTCCAGGAGCTGACGTTTTCGGGTGCGCAGGTGTCCGGGCCCCAAGACTCGTGAAGCGCCGCAGTCAACTGTGTGAGGGAGACGCGACGCATCGCCGCAGACTACATGCGTACTCCGTCACGATCTTCGGCAATCGAACGCTGCTAGTCACTTCCGAACGTGGGCCAGTCCAGCCCACGAACAGAGTCAGGCAGCGAGCGACTCGGACCAGTTCTCGGAACCCCGGAGGATCGCGCGCCACCGCTGACGGTTCGCAACGAGTGCCTCGGACTCGTCGGTGGCACTTGCAGTTCTTGCCAAAATTTGGAGTGCATGGGCGGCGGGGATCAACCCGACCTTATCGCGGTACGAGAGAGCGTCGAGCTCTGTGCGAGCACGCTCCGGTGAGTACCCGCAGAGCCGAACGAGGGTACGGACCTCGTCATCGATCTGGTTGTACTGAGCATCGGACATGGTGTCACCTCTTTCGGTCGGGAAAGACTATTTTCTGACGCGGGGCGATGGATGTCCACTGTTTTGATCGCGATGATTCTTACCCGACAAACGTGTCGTTCGCATGAACTACATCGAAAAAGAAGAACGACGCTTGGTTCATCAGGTGTTTGTGTTCCGTTGGCCCGGCAGCGATCTCGCGGCAAGTGTCGAGGTTTGTGAGTTCGAACAGGACGCCGCAGGAAGCAGAGTAGGGCGCGCGGTCGGTTGGTCCTTCCGACTATCATGTGCATGCGAGGGCAGGCCGTCGACGCCGACGCACCGAACCTTACTTCTGCACAACCACTCGGATTCTCTAGTTCGGGTTCACACGGGGGATGACAAGCAATATGCGGATCACAGTGTTCGGGACCGGCTATCTCGGAGCGACTCATGCGGCCTGCATGGCCGAGTTGGGCCACGAGGTGCTGGGCGTCGACGTCGACCCGGCCAAGATTGCCAAGCTCGAAGCAGGTGAGGTCCCGTTCTACGAGCCTGGGCTCGAAGAGGTCCTTCAGCGCAACATCGCGGCGGGACGACTCCGGTTCACTGCTTCGTATGAAGAGGCTGTTGAGTTCGCAGACGTCCACTTCCTCGGCGTGGGTACACCGCAGAAGAAGGGCGAATTCGCGGCCGACATGATCTACGTCGACTCCGTTATTGAGACCCTTGCCCCATTGCTTACCAAGCCGGCCGTCGTCTTCGGCAAGTCAACAGTCCCCGTCGGTACCGCCGCCCGTTTGGGTGCGCTTGCTCGCGAGCTCGCGCCCGCAGGTGACGACGTCGAGATCGCATGGAACCCGGAATTCCTGCGCGAGGGGTTTGCCGTCCAGGACACCCTGCATCCCGACAGACTGGTTCTGGGGGTGGATCGCGACAGGCCAGGTCGCGCGGAAGCGCTCGCCCGCGAGGTCTACGCGCAGCTCCTCGACGAGAACATCCCGTTCCTAGTGACCGATCTGGCGACAGCTGAGCTGGTCAAGGCTTCCGCCAACGCGTTCCTGGCCACCAAGATCTCGTTCATCAACGCGATCGCTGAGGTCTGTGAAGCCTCCGGCGCGGACGTGAAGATCCTGGCCGATGCGATCGGTCACGACGACCGTATCGGTCGAAAGTTCTTGAACGCAGGTATCGGGTTCGGTGGTGGTTGCCTCCCCAAGGACATCCGTGCGTTCATGGCCCGTGCGGGCGAGCTAGGCGCTGACCAGGCATTGACGTTCCTTCGTGAGGTCGACAACATCAATATGCGTCGGCGTACCCGCATGGTGGAGCTGGCCAGGGAAGCGTGCGGGTCCCTCCTCGGTGCTCGTGTCGGCGTCCTGGGTGCTGCGTTCAAGCCCGACTCTGACGACGTCCGAGACTCGCCTGCCCTCAACGTCGCTGGTCAGATCCAGCTTCAGGGCGCCGCTGTGAATGTCTACGACCCCAAAGCGATGGACAACTCGCGGGCGCTCTTCCCGACGCTTGGCTACAGTGCCTCGGCGCTCGATGCGTGCGAGGGCGCCGACGTCGTCTTGGTGCTCACCGAGTGGAAAGAGTTCAAGGCGCTGAAGCCTGCCGATTTCGATGGGGTGGTTCGGGCGAAAACCTTGATCGACGGCCGTAACTGTCTCGACCCGGAGGAATGGCGGGCAGCTGGCTGGACCTACCGCGGGCTTGGGCGACCGTAGCCATCCCTGGAGACTGACTTCGTCTACCTCTCGGGACGAAAAATTGGGGTCATTCGATTGACCTACAGATTCCTTGCAGCACGTTTGTGTAGTCATACCGAACCGGGCACAATCACCGGTTGCTACCGGTGAATCATCCACGGGATTGCTTCGTCTGAATTCCTCCTTCTGATAAGAGAACCAATCGTGCATTAATGTTTCGCCTGTGTTACTTCGCCGGTGGAGTGGAAACTGTTGTGATTTGAACTCAGAGATCGTCTGTAGCGCAGTGAGATTCGACAAGAAGTCGAGGTCGACTCGATACCTCGGTAACAAATGTTGACTGATTGTCGATTCATTCTGTGCCGGAAGTTCTCACGCGCAAACCCCGCGGGTCGATCGTGAGTGTGGTAAACAAACTGGGTCGGTGTAATCATTTTGTGATGTGACCCACTCAGCGAGTCGCTTTACAGATAGCGTGCGAAAATTTGAATGCTTGAGCAGCGCGACAGAGTTACAACCGGTCCTCATGTCAGTGACGACGTGTCGTGACCACAGTTCATGTACCAAAGGCAGTCGGCACAAGCTGCAAGGCAGAAGTGAGGAGGGGGGGTCGGTGGCAACAATCGGAACGGTGCAGCAGACTCCACGCGGGGGTGCTACTGACAAGGCCCAGAAGCCCGTGGAGAGAGTCAACCATCTGACGTCGAGACGGGTGTGGGAGCGCCAGTACGTCGACAGGCTCAGAGTCACCGACGTGGCGGTCGTGATCGCAGCGGTGGCGACCGCTCAACTCATTCGGTTCGGTGAACTACAGGTTGAGGGCGCGAAAGCGCTCGCAAGCTACACAGGTGTCTCGGTCGGACTAGCAGCGCTATGGATCGCCTTTCTCGCAATCTTTCGAACACGCTCTCCCCGCGTCATCGGCAACGGGGCTGAAGAGTATCGCCGGATCGTTTCCGCTACGTTCCGCCTTTTCGGAGTCATCGCAATTCTCTCCCTGTTATTGAAGATAGACATCGCGAGGCTCTATCTCGCTATTGCCCTTCCTGTTGGGCTGCTCGGGCTGCTGGTCAGTCGGTGGCTGTGGCGGAAGGGTGTCTCCAAGCAGCGCAGCAAAGGGAAGTACCAAACGGCTGTGTTGATCGTGGGCAGCCGCAAGGCCGCGGTATCGATGGCCAAGCAGTTCGAGCGATCACCGGGCGCCGGGTACAGCGTGGTGGGGATGTGCCTGCCTGGATACGAGCCGGAGCGCGACGCAATCTTTCTGGATGGCTACGAGATTCCTGTCCTGGGCGACGAGTACAGCGTTGTCGAAGCTATCGAGACCTCAGGGGCCGATACGGTCGCAGTGACCGCGACCGAACATCTAGGTACCAAGGGCATTCGCAAGATGGTGTGGGACCTCGAGAAGAAGAACGTCGACCTTGTAGTCGCACCTGGCGTCGTCGATGTCGCAGGACCCCGCCTGGTCATGCGCCCAGTCGCTGGCTTTCCATTGATCCATGTCGAGAAGCCTCAGTACAACGGTGCAACGCGCTTCAGCAAGACCGCATTCGACTTCCTCTTCGCTACTGCAGTCCTTCTCGTGATCGCACCGATTCTCTTGATTGCAGCGGTCGCGGTGAAGGCTACTAGCCGCGGACCGATCTTCTACAGGTCGGAGCGAATGGGCATCGACGGCAAGCCCTTCCCGATGATCAAGTTTCGCAGCATGGTTCAGGACGCCGATCAAAAGGTGGACTCTCTTCTTGCTCAGAACGAGAGCGAGGGCGGTGTCTTGTTCAAGATGCGTGACGATCCGCGAGTCACCAAGGTCGGGAAGTTCATGCGGCGTTTCAGCATCGACGAGCTACCCCAATTCATAAACGTGCTCAGACGGGAAATGAGCGTAGTCGGACCGAGGCCGCCTCTTCGCCGTGAAGTTGAGACATACGATGGTGACGTTCGCCGTCGGCTGTTGGTCAAGCCTGGCATCACCGGCTTGTGGCAGGTCAGCGGTAGGTCGGATCTGTCCTGGGAAGAAACAGTGCGGCTTGATCTTTCGTACGTGGAGAACTGGTCGATGGTCGGCGACCTGCTGATCATCGCGAAGACGGTGAAGGCAGTTGCGGTTAGCGACGGCGCTTACTAGCGAACTCTTGCGCACCGTTGGCGAAAGTACTTGATTGAGAGGACACCTGTTGTGGGCAGGTCAGTTGCAATTCTAGGAACAAGGGGATATCCGAGCTACTACGGCGGATTCGAGACATTGGTTCGACGCCTTGCCCCATCTCTAGCCGATGACGGGTGGGACGTCACGGTGTACGGACGCGCCGACGCGATCAAAGACGACGATCCGACAGTAGACCCCAGAGTCAAGTCCAAAACATCCTACGGCCTCGACACCCGATCGATAAGTACGCTCTCCTTCGGACTCAGTTCTACCATCGATGTGGTACGAAGTAAGCCGGACGTCGCTCTTGTCATGAATGTCGCCAACGGTTATTGGCTTCCAGCACTACGGGCCAGATCGATTCCGACGGTTGTCAACGTAGATGGGATCGAATGGGAACGGGACAAGTGGGGTCGTGTCGCAAAGTCAGTATTTCGCGGCGGAGCCGCGATGACTGGCAAATACGCAGACCACATTGTTTGCGACTCGATCGAAATTGAAAGACGATGGCAGTCTCAGTTCAGAAGGTCCGGGATATTTATTCCCTACGGTGGCGATGCTCCTGAGCAGCTACCCCTGGTGAAGCCATTCGAACGCAGGAAATACGTTCTTTTGGTTGCTCGGTTCGTGCCGGAAAATTCAATCAACGAATTCATCGAAGCGGCGGAAAGAATATCAGCGAGTCATGTTGTCGTCATTGTAGGGTCGTCAGGGTACGGTGGTGAGATAGAGGATCGAGTAAGGTCGCTCGCCGATCGCGCTCACCGGGTCCATTGGCTCGGACATCTGAGCGACGACCGAAAGCTCTTCTCTCTCTGGCAAAACGCCGGCGCGTATTTCCATGGCCACAGTGTAGGTGGAACCAATCCGGCGCTCGTGCAAGCTATGGCCTGCGGCGCACCAATTGTCGCGCGCGATACCGTTTACAATCGGGAAGTGTTGGGCAGCTCGGGAGTGTTCACAACACCAACTAGCGAAGATATCTTTCAGACTACTACTTCTCTGCTAAAAGACGCTGAACTAATGGAAAGTCTGAGTTGCGCTGCAGCAGCACGAGCTGCGAGTGACTACAGCTGGAAGGATGTCTGCGACCGTTACGCGAAGGCCCTCTCAGAAGCACTTCAACCCGTGGGGCGAGCAAAAGCATGATGAAAATGCCACACTCACCGGTTTGGATAATACACGCGGGACGATCCGAGGCTACCCGTGTCTACTGACCCTAGGCTGCGCATTTTGTTGGATGGGTACTGGTGGGAGGATGGCCCCCCGTCCGGAAAGATGGTCTTAAGAGAAATAGTTAAAGCATGGCAAAGCGAATTCCCACGCGACGAGTTGGGGCTCCTCGTACCGTCCGCAGCTGGTATCGAGGTAACAGTCCCCGATGAAGTGGAGATATTTCGGACACCATTTCGGTTGCACCCAATCAACAACTTCGCCTTGCTACCGCTTATAGCGAGGCAACACAAATTTGACGTTATGTTGTCGCAAAACTTCGCAGCGCCGGGTAGACGATCGTTTGTCTATGTTCACGATGCAATCTTCAAGACAAATCCTGAATGGTTTACCCGACGCGAGCGAGCATACTTATCCGCCATATTTCCCAGTCTCAAACTCTGTAGCACCATATTTACCTCGTCTACTACTGAGCGCAGGCGGATTACCCGATTCTCAGGGAGAGCCCCCGGCGATGTAATCCCGACTGGGTTAGCTGCTCCAAGCTCACTGTTCGATAGTTCAGTCAGACCCGATGTAGACCTGACCTCCAACAAGTTTATCTTGTCAGTCGGTCGACTAAATGTGAGAAAAAACCTCAAAAGGACGATTGAGGCTGCGGTGCAATCGACTGCTCTGTCGGCAGACTTCCCACTAGTCATTGTGGGCGAAAAATCAGGCAGGTTTGCTGAGCTCGGGTCCGAGATACAGGCCGCTGTCGAATCGGGCAAAGTCATCTTCATGGGGCATGTGGCTGACGAAAACCTACGATGGCTATACGGCAACTGCGCACTATTCTGTTACCTTTCTCTGGACGAAGGGTTTGGTCTTCCGCCAATCGAAGCTTCGATGTTGGGCGCTGCAGTGTTGGTTAGCGATATCAACATATTCCACGAAGTTCTAGGAGATAGCGCTGATTACGTTGAACCACATTCAACGGATCTGATAGCTGCGGCCATTGTCCGGATCATTAAAGAGGGCAA
This sequence comes from Rhodococcus sp. FG69, assembly GCF_057808915.1. NCBI lineage: Bacteria > Bacillati > Actinomycetota > Actinomycetes > Mycobacteriales > Nocardiaceae > Rhodococcus > Rhodococcus sp. FG69. Next base: position 112,856 of record NZ_JBMDIX010000012.1, read on the forward strand.
GGGTCGACGCCCAGAAATTGCTGGTAAATCCTGGGGATCGGTAGTGCGCACAATGCGAACTGTGATTATCCAGGATTCACTCCAATCTTCGGAGATTAGGAGCAGTCTTGCTTAGAAACATCATAAATAATCTATATAGCCGCGCACGAGGACTAGACGCAGCCGTCGACTCCAACGTCAGCAACGGATATCTAGCGCGAGAGGTCGGCGGCAAGATTACACAGAAGATCCGATCTGTTCGCAGAGGTTTCCCTGCTGCATACATTGGACCGCAAGTCCGGATCCGAGGAGGAGCTCAGCTCAAATTGGGGAAAAGCGTTGTTCTCGCGCACGGAGTGCTAATCAACGCTTTGTCGCTGGAGGGTGTAAGAATCGGCGCACGTTCCACAATAGATGAATACGCCGTCTTGAGAGGAAGTGGAGTAATTAGAAACATAGGTGTCGGTATAAGCGTTGGAAGCCGGACCGCGATTGGGGCGCGAAACATCATTTTAGGCCAGGGCGGGGTGTACATAGGGAACGACTGCCTGCTCGGGCCGAATGTGACTATTGTCTCTGAAAATCACAATATTTCCGATCCTGAGACGCCGATTAGAGCGCAAGGCGAAACGCGAGCATCTATACACATCGATGACGACGTGTGGATTGGCGCGGGTGCGACGATACTGGCTGGTGCGAAGCTCGGAAAGGGTGTTGTGGTGGCTGCCGGAGCTGTCGTACGGGGCAACATAGACGAGATGACAATTGTCGGTGGCGTTCCAGCTAAATTGATTGGATCGCGACGTGCATCGGATGCCCCCGTCGCCTGAGCAGACCATAATCCTGAAGGCGCTTGCACAAGTCGCGCATTCTAGGAATGCTTGAGCAGTAACTATGACAGGCTGGAGCTCCTGATGGCGACTCGGATTCACGATCGGCGATCCGCATCGATCGCGATTGCTCTTGTAATTTCATCAGTAGTGGTGCTCGGACTTCTCTACATAGTTGCTGAGTCTGCCTCGGTTGGAATCGCCAGCGTAGGTGTAGTTTTGCTTGCCCTCGCTGTAGTCACAGTACTTGCGTCGGCCATGAAGTACGAGCATGCTGCAGGCATTCTGCTCCTCTTCTGTCTTGGATTGTCGGGCTTAAAGCTCGACGTCGGGCCGGTTTCAGTTTTACCCGAGCATCTAGCGATCGCGGTCTTGACGCTCCACTTGATACGTTCAAAGCTAAATTCTAAAGCTGTCCAATCATCGTCTACACTCCTGAGTGCCGCATTCCTACTGACGGCCTGGTTTGCGATCGCGATCACGACGAGCATCGTTGCAGCGCCGCTTCCCGCCCAAAGTCTGAAATTGTGCATGTGGCTTGCAATTGGCTTTTACGGATTGATTTTGGTCTATAAATCTGATCGCAGCGCAGAGTCCTGGGCACGAGATAGCGCAGGCGTTGCGATCGCATATGCCTCAATCTGCATCGTCGGATGGATCACTGAACAGATCGCGGGTAGCGCGTCGTTGTTTGCTGAGAGAGACTACAACAACGGCTTCATCCGGGCCAAAGGCCTGATGTTGGAGCCGAATATCCTCGCGTCGTTCCTATTGATGTCGTTGTGCGTTTCTCTTGCGTTTGCATCAAAGATCAAGCCATCAATGCTCGTCATGCAATTCGCAACATCGGGCTTTCTAATCTTTGTGTCGCTCACTCGGGTCTCCTGGCCAATTTACGCCCTACTCGCGACGATTTTCTACTTGCGGCACGCCTCGTTCAGGACGTGGTATTTCACTGCTGTATCCGCAGTGACTGCTGTTTTCGTTTTTCCAAGGGTCGGACCTACTCTTGGGTTAGGGTCAGAGTTTGTCGACACATTGCAACAGCGGTTTACGGATTTGTTCGATACATCATCGGGAACGGGTAGGTCCAGGTCCTACTCGGCGGATAATGCACTAGAAATTATTCGGAACACCGGATGGTGGATTGGACGAGGAGTAAACGCGTATCCGCAAACTGAGATCAACGAGACCGCGTCCAACGGTCAAGACTACCTCTCCTTTTGGTGGCTAGCTCTAATCTACGACACTGGCCTAATTGGTGCACTGTTGTTTGTCGGGGCACTGGTTCTGGTAGCACTCCGCCTGGGCCGACGCGGTATATTGATAACGCTGACGATAGTACTGGTTTCTATTACGACCAACCCCCTTTGGTACGCATATCCGTGGGTGCTTCTGGGAATTGTGCTGAAAAAACACTCAGAGGATAGTAATATGTTCGATAAATACAATGACCAGAACGCAAACGCACGTTCTCGATCAAGCGGCAGTGGTGGCCAAATCGTACGTCTAGACGACCGCGCAGTCGGTCCAACCAAGCTTCGGGTCGTGCCGTGACCATGAAGGTGGCCTTTGTTACGAGGTCGCCACAGGTCTGGGGCGCGGAGGAGAGCCTCCTTCTGATTCTTGGTGAAATTCAGAAGCTTGGGATTGATGCAACTGTAGTCATCCCCGAAGACTCGCCTCTAACGGCACGGCTTGATGGGGAGGGTCTGAACTATCAAGTAGTGAAATTTCCTGAACACCGTGTATTCGGCGCTGGAGGAAGCTTCTCGAAGTCGTCGCGCCTGCAGAAACTTGGCGAAATGTTCGCAGTTCTGCAAGGCGTAGCGACATTTACCCGAACGGTCCGCAGATATGACCTGGTTGTCGGCTTCAGTTTGTGGAATTTGGCAGAGTTGCGATTGGCAACGATGCTCGTTAATAAGCCGTACATAGTGGATTTGCATGACACAATTACCAGTGAGTTTGGTAAAGCTCTGATTGGCTGTATCGGCCGATACAGCACCGCTGTCATATCCCCTTCAGCAACCCTGCTTAGGTCGTATGGTTTGGATTCACTCACAGAATCGCATCGAGTGCCTCGCCCACTCAAACCGTCATCAGCGGTTGCAGCGGCGCCTCCGAGGCTCTGCAATCGGATGAGAGTGGCTGTTTGCGGGCAAATGGTGGAGCATAAAGGTATCCGCAGGATAGTCGAAGGGTTTGAAAAGTCAAACAAGGACAATTTGGAACTGTGGCTGATTGGCGGGGTTTCTGATGAGGCGCAACGGTCTGCGTTTGAATCGGAGATCAGGGTCAGGGTCTTGAAGAGTCAGTTGGCGATACGTGTAATAGATAGAGTTGACGATGTGTATCCGCTATTGGCGGAATGTGACTGCGTACTCAACGCATCCGAACACGAGGCGTTTGGACGAACAATGATTGAGGCTCTAGAAGTTGGTCGCCTTCCAGTAGCGTTAGAAGGTGATGGTCCTGCTGAGATTATCGACTCCGTTGGCATAGGAGTCATTCTAGAGCGTGACGCCGACATATCAGAATTCTTCGACGCGGTATCTATTGGCAGGTACGATAAAGATATTCAGCAAGCGAGGGATACTGGACGTGCGGCCGCGAAAGAGTTCGGGGCGGAATCAATCGCACGAAGATATGCAAATGTGTTGAGAAGGTTCCTTTGATGGGCTTACGTCAGCGTAGGAAAAGGTATCGATCCGGCACCGCGCGCATTGACCCGCTAGTCGTAATGCAGTCGTTTACGTCTGTGTCGGACCAGTCCAATCCATTTGTACACCTCCTTGACCGGAGTCTACCAAGCAACGTCGTATCGATGCCCTTTTCATGGAGGTACGCTTTGCGCGGGGGTTACGATGTGTTCCATGTTCATTGGCCGGAAGCTATGGTACGTCGCCGTGGAAGGTTTGCAAGCGAGGCGCGATGCATTGTCTTGTTCGCCGTCCTGTTAAGGATATGGATTTGTGGAATTCCAATTGTGCGTACAGTCCACAACGTTTCACCTCATGAGAAGTCGGCGTCACTGACTGAGGGCCTTGCATTTAAGTGGATTGATGCCATGTGTTTTGACTACATTGATCTAAACGGCGCAGTAGGCGTCGATTCGCTTCGCGGAAATATTCACACAATTCTTCACGGTCACTACCGCGACTGGTACGCCGGTCAGCACCTCCAGATCGACCGCTGCGATCACGTCCCTAATCGTATTCTATTTTTCGGCTTGATCCGTCCGTATAAGAACGTTCTGGGCCTGATCAAGGCTTTTCGAGAGATTGACGATGAGGATCTCGAACTCAGAGTCGCGGGTGGAATTGACGATGATTCTTTAAAGGGCGACATTACATTAGCGGCGGCTCAGGACTCCCGAGTCTCGTTGGCATTCGGGTATTTGACAGATGTTGAGGTAGTCAAAGAGGCGCAAAATGCCAGACTGATCGTCTTGCCGTACTCCACTTTGTTTAATTCAGGCGTAGCATTACTGGCGCTTTCGCTCGGCACCCCCATCCTATTGCCTGCTGGTGCGGTTGCGGATTCCATGGTCAAAGAGTTTGGCAGTGTTTGGATCAGTCAGTTCAATCCTCCACTGACATCTGAAGCCATTAATTCTGCTCGATCGAAGGGCATTCCGAAGCAGCGTGTTACGTTCGGTGTTGAGCGAGAATGGGACTTCATCGGTCGACGACATAGCGAAGTGTATATCTCGGCAGTGGAACGTAGAGCTTGATGTCGCGATTTCGCTTCGACTCTGTGAAGGGTGGTATCGGAGCCACCTTAGCCGGCCAGATTCTTCGCTTTGGCACTCAAATCTTGTCCCTTGCGATTTTGAGCAGGATCTTGGAACCGGCGGATTTCGGTGCTGTTGCAATGGTAAGTTCAGTTATCGGAGTTGCGGCGGTGCTTTCAGATTTCGGACTCTCGATGGCTGCGATTCAACGTCGTTCACTGTCCGATCATGAATCGTCCACGTTGTTCTGGATCAATACTGCTATCGGAATATTTGTGTGCGGATGTATAAACGTCGCAGCCGGTCCTGTCGCTGACTTCTATGGTAGCCCATCACTTCAGGAAGTAATCAGTCTCCTGAGTCTCGTGTTTCTATTCAATGGAATGTCAGTCCAATTTAGGGTGCTACTTACTCGTAGATTACGTTTTGGAACGCTGGCGTTGGTAGAAATTTTGCCGCAGATCCTTGGTCTTGTTATTGCTGTAGTGTTAGCCCTATCAGGGCTTGGCGTTTACGCACTGGCCTGGCAACAGGTGGCGGTTGCGCTCGTAGGGGCTGTCGGCCTGGCTGCCGCGAGTCGGTGGGTCCCTAGCTGGCCTCGGCGGGGTGTATCTATTCGGGCCTTTTTGGGGTTCAGTGCTGCTACGACATTGACTCAGTTGGTCAACTATTTAAGCGTCAATCTGCAGACAATTTCGGTCGGTAGAGTGCTGGGTGCATCGATGGCGGGGGTGTACAACCGGTCATTTCAACTTTTCATGCTCCCACTCTCGCAAATTGCAGCGCCTATGACGCGAGTGTTGTTGCCCCATCTCTCGCGCCAGGTATCGACGGAGAACTACGGACGAAGTGTTACGCGTCTGCACGTTGCCTTCTCGTACGTCCTCGTGCCTGTTCTCGTCTTGCTTGGCATTAATGCCGCGCTGGTCTCGGATGTAGTTCTGGGTTCACAGTGGTCAGATGCAGAGTCCGTTATTCGAATTTTGGCGTTTGGTGGTGTGTTTCAAGCTTTAGGATATGTCTATTATTGGATATTTCTATCCGAGGCAAAAATGGGAAGTTTGCTCTTGGCCGAGCTCCCTGGCCGTGTTGCAATGATTTTTCTGACCGTTGTGCTGTGTTCATCTGGAGTCGAGTATGTTGCCTTTTCGTACGCGATCGGATGTATTCTAATCTGGTTGGCCAGTACGTTTATGGCAAAGCAGCGATCTTCTGCGGATACGCTGTCAGTTCTTTTTGTTTCGATGCGGTTAATAATCGTCACGTTGCTTTCGTTCATGGTTCCTGGCGCGGTGACTGTGTTTAGCCTTGATGATCCGCTTAGCGAGGTTGCCGTTCTGCTGATATCAAACGGGTTGTTGCTTGCGATTTGTACGGTATCGGCGTGTCTGCCTTGCTACCGCCGGGATATACGATCAATTCTTGCCGAATTACCAGCTTCGATGAAGAGCCGTTGATTCTCGTCCAGCCAGGTGAATTGCGTGTGCGAGGGATATTCGTGGCCGTGTCGGTCGGGCGCAGGAGTGACGGAGTGCCAAATGGCGCCAAGTCGGATCTGGTCAACCTGGTGAACCAACAAGCGCAACTGCTGGAGGCGTACTGATCCAGCGCGAAGCGGCCCCTTGGCTCGTTGTCGCGATCGCATCAACTCGCACTGTCATCGGTCAAGGTAGCCGCTCTGCGACGGACAGACTGGTTCGAGCGTCCAAGGACCGAACGAAAATCGTATGGCCTAGATAGGACGAAAGTCCGCGACCCGTACCACGGTCATGGCACCAATCGGACCCGTAGGTCGGGAACCCGCACCCCCACGGAGTGTCAGCATGAGTAAAACCACGACCCGATCGATCCTCGTCTGCGTTGCTGCCATACCCCTCTCTATCGCCCTCGCGACACCTGCCGCTGCGGCACCCGGAGACGTCACCTACTCAGTGACTACCGCCGGTGCCACCGTCACTAGCACGTTCAACAACAATTTGGTTGCTGAAATCCAGTGTGAATACTTTGGACTCAACGAGCCTTACGATCCAGAGACCGACTACGCCGGGAGCTACCCATACGCAGTGGCGACTGGAACTGTGGTTGTCCCGGTCGGCCAGACAGCGAGTATGACCGCTTTGGCCATCCCGGTCCGCTGTCCGGGTTCGTCCTCAGTCAGTGCTGCACTGTGTACGGCCGGCCAAACTGCGTGGAGACACCAGGTGCGAACAGCACCGAGTCCGGTGGCCGGCTGGAGACATTCGGAAGTCCCGCAGCTCCGACGAGCTGGTCGTTGCAGTGAGTGACCGAGGCATCCGACAGTTGCCAGCGCCGGTGCACGTTCGGCACGTAGAGAAGTCGTCCTGCGAAAGAAGTGTGCAGACCCCAACGCGCCGTGAGGAATACAGCAAGTGGGTCGTCGGACATGTCGCGCGAGCCACGAACCACGCCGAAATCTGTTGAGACGCCGCGGTGTGGTGGTGCCAGGCGCGTACTTCGGTAGGCGATCTTCGAGGTGTCGTCATCGATGGTCATGGAGGCCCATCGATAGGGAACGCGGGCGAGGTTGGTTCCCGCGACCACCGCGAGACGGCTCGCTTCGAGAGATCGGAACGCGACTCCCCGTCGGCCTTCTGCGTCCACCGAATACAGCCGAACGTTGATCTCTGGAAACGTGCCCAGATAGGGGACGGGACGCCGGTACCCCAACCCCGCACCCACCATGTGAAACCCGATCAGGCCAACCCACGACGAACCGTCGAACTCGTCGGGGACACACCCACGAGGCAGGAGCGGAGCGACAAGGTCACTGGGGACGCGCCAATGCAGGAACACGAGCCGTTCCCAGTGTTGGTCCATCAGAATCGGGCGCGGCAGAAGAGGAGGCCTCGGCCAGAGTCGTCGTCCACCATCGCGGTCCACACCACCCACAGTAGGCGTGGTTCTCAGTTGGTCGTCAACGCCGAACATCACAACGCTCACCAACGTCGGAATGCCAGCAGTCGGCCCATCCTGGAGCAAAACCAGTACTCGGTCACCGTCTCGGAGGGCTTGCGGACTCACGTCGCTGATGTACAGAACGGGATCCAGGCTTGTGGCTTTCGGAGACGTACTTGAATATCCGATTGCAGTCCTCCAGTGGGCGCCGCGACGCAAACTGAAGCCAAAATGAGGGTCCCGAGAATCACCGGCGTCGCCATGCCGGGAATTTGAACTGCCAGTCCGACAGCAGCTATGAGCTCGGTTGTCTTCATTGCCTGCGATGGGAACCGAGGCAATCCCGGTGCTGTTCGATCAGTTCTACCTCGATCCTCCCTTGCCTCCGATCAACAGCTTTGCAGTGGGAAATGCGTTGCTGCAGCTTGCTGTCCCGTCGGATTGCGACCGGATGGCTGCGGTCGCGGCGGACCGGACATTGGGCTCGGGTCGGGCGGCGATTCTGGAGTGGCTGATCAAGCAGGGACGCCCCGATGGTCTCGACATCGTCGTCGGTGAGGTCGAGGATCCATCCGTCCGCGCGCTGGGCATCAAGTAAATCCGTCAGTACAAGCCTCTGCCTTCCGGCCTGCGGCCCAAAATCGAGCCTTACGCGGATGATCCGGATAGCGAAGTCCGCAAGCAGGTCAAGCTGACATTGGCGAAGCTTCCGGGATAGCTCAGAGTCCCTGATTCTGTTGCGCTCGCTCGTTGACTTGCTGGCGAGCGGAAAGTCTCTCGCGGTGAACGAAGTCGACACCGGCGCCAGTCTCGCTTGCCTGCGAACATTTGCGAGGTCCTGGTCCACAACGCACCTGTGATGATCGATCGGCGATCAAACCGTATCCGACGGGCCGAGTTGTCGACGTTCCGGAACCCGCACGCAGATCGTTTCACCTGTTTGACCAATCGGTTGTATCCCTCCGTCTTGGCGTTGGTGATTCCGGTGGTGATGAACGCGTTGATCTCCGACCACCACGTGTCGACCACCTGACTTGGCTCAAATTAGTGTCCACGTCGGATCGCGTCCAGTGTTTCGCGCAGGTCCTCAGGTAGCGGGTCTGCTGCAGTGATGGTTTGTTGGCCGACTGAGATAGTGATGGTTCGGTAGCGGCGAGCGGTGGTGACGAACTCTTTGATCGACCATTCCGTGCGGCATGGCAGTCTGTTGTCTGGGAGACTGCCATGTATGCGGGGAATCATTTTGGCGGGCGGTACCGGGTCGCGTCTTCATCCGATCACGATGGGAATCAGCAAGCAGCTTGTTCCGGTCTACGACAAACCGATGATCTACTACCCGCTCTCGACGCTGATTCTGGCGAACATCCGCGACATCTTGATCATCACCACCGCGCAAGACTCCGAGCAGTTCCAGCGTCTGCTCGGTGACGGCTCGCAGTTCGGCATCAACCTCACCTACAAGGTCCAGCACACCCCGAACGGTCTCGCGCAAGCATTCGTCCTCGGTGCCGACCACATCGGGACCGAGGGTGCTGCTCTGGTGCTCGGTGACAACATCTTCTACGGCCCAGGGCTGGGCTCGCAGCTGGGTAGATTCGAGGCGATCGAGGGCGGCGCGATCTTCGCCTACGAGGTCAAGGACCCCAGCGCGTACGGCGTCATCGAATTCGACGCCTCCGGTCGAGCGATCTCGCTGGAGGAGAAGCCGAAGGACCCCAAGTCCAATTACTCTGTGCCGGGTCTGTACTTCTACGACAACGATGTCCTGGCCATCGCCCGTGATCTGAAGCCATCGGCGCGGGGGGAATACGAGATCACCGACGTCAACCGGCACTATCTCGATGCGGGCCGGTTGGCGGTGCAGGTGCTGCCGCGCGGGACTGCGTGGCTCGATACCGGCACCTTCGATTCGTTGCTCGATGCCTCCAACTATGTGCGCACCATCGAGCAGCGTCAGGGTCTCAAGATCGGGGCGCCGGAGGAAGTGTCGTGGCGTCGAGGGTTCATCAGCGACGACGAACTGCGTGAGCGGGCGGAGAAGCTCGTCAAGTCCGGATACGGGCAGTACCTGCTCGACCTCCTCGACCGCCGTCAGTGAGAAAAGTGAGCAATGAGTTTTCGTGAGTTGAAGATCGCCGGCGCGTACGAGTACACCCCGCGTCAGTTCGGTGACGATCGTGGTGTGTTCTTCGAGTGGTTCAAATCCTCGGCGTTCACCGATGCGGTCGGGCGGCCCTTGGCGTTGGAGCAGGCGAACTGTTCGGTCTCCGCTGCCGGGGTGCTCCGCGGAATCCACTTCACCGATACCCCACCGGGGCAGGCGAAGTACGTCACCTGCACCCGTGGCGCTTTTCTCGATGTGATCATCGACCTGCGGGTGGGGTCGCCGACGTTCGGGCAGTGGGACAGTGTGCTCATCGACGATGTCGATCGGCGTGCGGTGTATCTGTCGGAAGGTTTGGGGCATGCGATCTTGTCGCTCGAGGACGGTTCGACGGTGATGTACCTGTGCTCGATCGAGTACACCCCGTCTCTGGACCGGGACATCGATCCGTTGGATCCGGATCTGGGTATCGACTGGCCGACCCTCGCACGCGACGGGTCACCGCTCGAGTACCAACTCTCTGACAAAGACCGTGCGGCACCCTCGCTCGCGGACGCCATCGCCGCCGGCTATTTGCCCACATACGAGGGCTGATCCTCAAAACCGTTTCACGGCAACGGTTGTGTGGTGGCTCTCAATTGCACCCGGGTTAAAAGGCACTCTACTCAGTTGATCGATTGATTGACTCGAACCAAAATTCGTTCCGATTAGCTACTCACGAGTCCAACAACAGGCCGAGCACGTGCATTCCGAAGATTCGGGGCGAATGGGCCGCAATACTTCCAGTAGTTGTTTCACTATGTTCCAATGCAGAATCATTGGCCGTCCTTCCGGTCGTTGACTTAGAGACGCTATGGTTGGAACGGTGCGACATCGCGCTTGAATCCCCAGCGCCAAACTTGTTCCAACCGGGCTAGACGTGCGCCCCGCGACGATGACGATGCGCCGCCAGCGATGGCCCCTAATAGCGTGACGACCGCGAGCTCGACGCGCTGAAAATAGCTTGCGAATCGTCTACAGTGGTACGCACTGAGTCGAATAGCAGCATCAGCCCGCGCTCGTTCCACCAAGTGTCCGTAGCTCGTCTGAGACGAGGCGGCGACGTGAGCGACTTCAGCTCGTCTTGCCAGAATGAGTGACACGCCCTCGGCCGCCGCCCTCCGCGACAAATCGGCGTCTTCGCCGTACAGGAAGAACCGCGGATCGAAGGGGCCCAACTGCGCGAGTAGCGCCCGATCAGCGAACAGAGCTCCACCACATACCTTCTCGACGATGAGGTCATCATCAACGGCAGCTAGGGCAGCAGCAAACCTCCTACGCTTTCGTAATCTCGAGACTGAAAAGTCCCACTGCATGTACGCGTCGGATTGCACCACACCATCTCGGTGCAGCCAGCCGCCCACCAGAGATCGCTGATGATGCGCGGCGGACTGGAGGAATTGCGCTAGCCCGTCAGGCGCGATTGCGGCGTCGGGATTCAGCATCAAGATGGAGTCAGCCACGGAGGTCCGGACACCGTAATTGACGGCGCGGCCAAAGCCCACATTGATGTCCATGCGCAAGGTCTGCATGGAAGTCGTGTCGATTGTCTCGTCCACGGGCTTATCGCTCGCGTTGTCCACCAGAATGATGGATCCTTCGACTCCGCAGGCCTTGTACGACGCATGGACCGAATCTGTGCAGAGCTGCAATAGTTCTGGATCGGAGTTGAAGCAGACGATGACGACATCCACCTTTGTATTATCCGGCACTGAGGGACTCCTTGGATGAGTATGAACGCAGACCCAGAAGGCCGATCCCGACCCCGAACAACAGCAATGTAGATCGGATGTAGAGCGCGTCGTAGAAGATCCCTGAGACGACGACGGACACGATCAGCAGGGCCCCGGCACGATTGAGCGCTGAACTGGCTTGGGCGAGTGTCCGGATGGCCAACACGACAATGACGAGTATGCCGACCAGCATTAAGATGCCGAAGTCCCACAACAAGCTCAAGAACAGATTGTCCACCGTGGAGAACCCGCGAAACCCGAGTCCACTACTGAGCGCGCCGAGTAGGCTTCGGGCGCCCGAACCGAAGACAACACATGCACCGCTGCAGGATTGGCCCCAATCTGCGAATACCATTGCGGCGTAGTTTCGGTTTTCGAGTGATGCTGACCCAGTTAGCTCATTGAAGCTGAACACTCGCTGCTCGGACAACGTCTTCCATGAGAGTGCCAATGTGAGTACGCCTGCGGCCAGAAGCAACGGTGCTGCCCAGGCCAATTGGCTGTCGATCTTGGTCCGTCTGCTGGAGCTTCTGAACATAGAACAGGCAACGGTTACGGCTACGACGACCAATGCGCACAAGATCGCCGACCGGGTGCCGGATGTGATCACCGATACCCCGGTGGACGTAACAACCAGCCATCGAATTGTTGCTCGATAGCGATTGGCAGTCGATGAAAGCATAAATGCTGCTGATCCGAGACCGACTGCGATCATGCTCGCGGGCACAGCCTGTCCGATAAGGCCACGTGACCGAAAGATGTCGCGGGAGCTGGCCGTGTAGTTCTCAACACCGAAAAGCGGACCGAACAAATGATCCTGTGCAAGGTAGTCGGCACCCATTCCCACCGCGAGGACGATCGACATCCCTACCATCACTGCCAGTGGGTTTTTGAGTGCAACTGCAAGACCTGCACCGACAGCCACTGGCGCCAGGAGGGTTAGGAAGCCGATTGGGTTAAAACTCATAAGCTGGTTCACAGAAATGATGCAGAACCCGAATGCGAGCGTCGGCCAAACTACCGTTGTCGTCCTGCGGCTGAGCAGCAATAGTGACGCAAGAACTCCGACGAGAAGACTCGCTAAGGTGAGATAGCGCCACACCTGACCGACCTGCACGAAGTCGACTGGAACGAAGAAGGTCACTGCTGCAGCGACGAACACGGTCGGCGCCAGCAGGCCTCGTCTTTCGACAATGGGCCTTGAGGTAGACAATTCAGTCATGTTGCACCGCTCTGCTTTTCCAGCCGCAGCAATGCGTTCCCGGCATCCACGGCGCACAGGTCCGAAACACGGTCTGCGACCACGTCGTCATCCCAATCCCACCATCGGAGCGACCGCAAACGGGCGATGTCCTCGTCGCCAAAGCGTCGGCGGACTACCTTCGCGGGATTGCCCGCCACGATGGAGTAGGGCTCGACGCTATGGACGACCACACTCCCTGCGGCAATGATGGCGCCGTCTCCAATGTGCACACCCGAAACGATGGTTGAACCGAATCCGATCCATACATCGTTTCCGATAACGACATCCCCTTTGCTGGAGGGGAACCCGTCGGTACCGGCGCCGTTTAGGTTCAATTTGTGGCGAATAGGGAACGTGGTCAATCGATCAGTCGGGTGATTGCCTCCGAGTAGAATGTTGACCTCAGCCGCTATCGAACTGTAGCTTCCGATGTGTAAACGCGTGGAGTCATCGCCCGAGTACAAACGCACTTGCGGGATGCCGTAACTGTGGGCGCCCATCGTGACTCGACCTGATGCGATCAGTTTGCGCAGTACTCGTCGGCGGTATCTGTTGGGATCCAATATCTTTAGTGCGTGTCCGATCATGTGAGTACCTCCCGGACGTAGCGGACGGATGAAGCGGTGAACCACAGCGAAAGCGCCATCATCGCCGACGCCCACAGCGCTATTAGGGCAGTGCCGTTGTCCGTCGCGATCCCAGTGGCGTACGCGATCGCGACGATGCCTGCGAGAGGCACGAGGTAGCGGAGTTCGAAATCGGGGCGCCCCGCACCGGCCAGGACGTTCACTGGCGCGATTGTCATGCAATTTGCGCCGTGCGCCAACGCAATAAGTGCGACAACCGCGAGCGAGGGTGCGATTCCGAGTGCGGTCTGCTGCGCCAGATATGCCACGGCGGCTGCACCGACCATGAGCGGCACCATCAGCAAGAGGACGAGCTTTTGGACCCGAGCGAGGAGGGCCGTGCCCTCGTCTTTCGTCGCCAGTCTGCTGGAGTCGGCGACCAGCCCAGCGGCCAACGCGATGAGAACAATCTTTGGGATCATCACGAACCGGGTGGCGATGTCGTAGCGGGCAAGTAGTTCAGCATCGCCGAGAAGCCCCAAAGCCCATCGATCCAGCTGGGTGATCCACAAGCCCAACATTGCAACAAACACGCGCGTCTTCATGAACAGCAGTATCATTCGGCGAACTGCTGCGCCTGCATCGGGTCCTAGTCTCATATCGTTCCTGCTCTTGCCGCCCTCCATCGCGAATCCGATGACGAGTTGCACGAACCCCGCTGCGATCGTGCCGATACCGAGCGACACCAGTCCGGTACCGGCTTCGAGTGCCGCAAGCGTCACTGCGAGCTGCACGGACCCGCCAAAGAACAACACGGCGGTGCGACGGTAGAAGTGCATTCGGCCGAGGGCGGCTGCGCCGTACACGATTCCGATGCTGCGTAACATTCCACCGACCGAAATTAGGCCAATGAGGAGTATCGCTGTTCCGTTGTCGGAGTTGAGATCCGCAGCGTTTGAGTAGGCCGGCCAGATGCCAATCGATAGCACTCCGAGCGCAATTGGTGGAACTGCCGAGAGCCCGCACAGGGTCAACGAAGTGCGGAAATCCAATTCGCCCGATCCTGCCAACTTCGTGGCAAGCGTGGGAGTGCCGAAGTCGAACACTATGAAGATGGTCGACAGCGTCGCTGCCAGTGCCCATACCGCGTAGTCGTCGACTGAGAGATAAACAGAACCGAGTATCGGAACGAAGGCCACGAAGGCGCTCGCGGCGATGGCCGGCAACCCGCCTTTGACGAGGCGCAGCGCGAGGGCGGCGGTACCTGTCTTGGTGTCAGTTGACGCCATGGTCCACCGCCGGCCCGTGGGAACGCTCCAGCAATGTGCGAACTTGCACGTCAGACTCGAACTTCTTTGTCTTGAGCAGCACGAGCTCGGACCGGTCGATGAGCGCAACACAATCTGCGTTGGCGCCCTCCGGTAGGCCGGGACTGTCGAGGTATCTGCGCTGGGCGACGGGAGAATCGGTACTGGTCGCTCCGCCGGTACCGCAGGCTGGAGCCTCTGTCACGAACTACTCCGCTGTTCAACTGGTGTGACCAGAGTGAGCAAGTCCCGGGTCAGATTCTCACGCGCTTCAGACGACCGGGCGAGTGCGACGGTCACCGTCTCCGCGTATGAGGACCGTTCGGACTCGTTGTTTAGCAGTCTGTGCACCTGCCGGAGCACTCGGGCGGGTTCGAACTTGTTGACGTTGTGGACATAGACACCCAGACCTAGGTCGTGAAAGGCGCCGAATCCCTTACGCTCGTAGGCGAGGTGGATTACGAAGTGGCCCGCTCGGATTGCCATTAGCGCGGCGTGCAGACGCACGGCAACGACGACGCGTGAGTGCACGCCCGGTTCGGACATCAGCTCCGAGCGTGGGAGCAGTCTACGTGCGCCCAGCGACGTAACTGCATGCACGTCGTCGTTGCCCCCGGTGGCGCTTTGGATGTAGCCGTCAAAGGTTCCGAGCTGGCGCGCAAGGTCCAAGACCAGCGGACCGACTTTGCCACGAACCGCGCGCACTGTCAGCACTGGGACGGGATCGACCTGGAGGCCCTTGCGCTGGATCTGACCGGCTCCCAGGATCGCCATGTCACTGGTGCGACGGACCTTCGCCGTGGCGTAGTCAGCCGAGCTGCGATCGTCTCGGACGTAGAATGCGTCAATGCGTCCGATTGCACGTGCCAAGATTCGTCTGACCACTGATGCGGCAGGTCCGACGCTCTGCGGCAGGTAGAGGGTTGGGGTGACTGTATGTGCTGCCGCGCGCAACTGGGGGCCGTGTACGAGTAACGTCTTGACCGCCTCCAGCCCGTATCCCGCTCGTAGGTAACCTCCTCCGACGCCAACGACGAGGTCGAAGTCGTCTAGCGAACGGAGTAGTCGACGGTACTCGTTGTCGTAGCCGGTCACGGATGGACTGGAGTCGACGATTCGGGCGTCGATTCCGGTGAACGTTTCTGGATGAGAAGCCGCCAGCACAAATTCGACGCTATCCCCAAGAGCCGACCTCACGAGTTGAATTGCTTCGTCGACGAGCAACCCATCCCCGGCATTGTCGGCACTATAGCAGTGGAGTAGAACAACTTTCATCTGTCAAGGACCTTCTTGTAGATGCCGAGGTGCGCTTCGACGCTGGCATCCCAGGTAAACGAGGAAGCCCACCTGCGGCCGAGTTGCACGACGCGGGTACGCCAGTGTTCGTCGGTGACGGCCTGCACAATCCCTTCGGCTATTGATTCCGGCTCGGTGGAGTTGAGGGCCATGGAGGGACCCGAAATGTCCCGCAGCGCGCCAGCACGGGTAGTGAGTACTGGAGCACCTGCGGCCATCGCTTCGAGTACCGGGAATCCAAAGCCTTCGTAGCGGCTCGGAAACACGAATAGAGTGGCGCGCTGCATCAATGCGGTTCTGTCAGAATCCGAGACGAACCCAAGATGGATGACGTCGGGACTGCCTTCGATCGCGGAGAGAGCTGTCTGGAAGTTCCAGGCAGGTTTTCCCGCAACCACCAGTGGAAGGCCGAGCGCACGCACATCAGGAGACGTGATGGCTTCGACGAGGGCCAAGATATTCTTGCGAGGTTCGATGTTGCCGACGTACAACAGGAAATCACCGGGTACCCGCTCGCGAATATTGGGAGACATCTGCTCGGAGCGGTTGAACTTCTCCCAGTCGATACCGTGCGGGATGACGTTGATGTCGTCGATGTCGCAGCCGAATACACTGGCAATGTCAGTCGCGCTCGAATTCGACACTGTGACAACGGTGTCGGTGGAGTCAATAGCGCGTCGAACACGCGTTCTCCAGACTCGCTCCTGGGTGGGTGAACGAACGCCGTCTAGCCACCGACTCGCAACTCCGTGCACGGTCACAACCGATGGCGTGCGCGTGCGTACTAGGGGACCGGTGTCAGCTACGTAGTGCAGAACACTGTCGGTGCGTTGCCGCATACCTTGGGCCGTCTCCGAGACCATCGTCGCGACGGCATTTCCGTAAAACGCCATCGACTCTACATCGACTCCACGAGTTGTGAGGCCCAGTGCAAGTTCGCGCGCGTAAGTGGTATTGCCTCCAACGTGCCGATCCAGGATCCGGCCCGGCATCGAAACTCTCACCCAGCCCTCCCGTACAGTGCGGTCAATGCAGCGGACTGGATAACTGGGGAGTGCACCAGAACGGAGTCTTCTGTCGCAGCCTGGGCTGTTCTCCGGTAATTGCTGTCGCTGAAGAAGCGATCCACCGCTTGGGCGGCTGCACGAGGACAGTCATCGGTGAGCAGGTATCCAAGGCCTTCCATGGATTGAACCCCTCTCGCAAGCACGGGAGTCCCGACAGCGGCAGCCTCTAGCACCGTAATGGGCGCTCCTTCCCACTTAGCGGAATGCAAGTAGAGGTCGGCTTCGGCGATCTGTTGCTTGACGAGATCGTTCGGCAGCCAACCGGTGACGGTAACCCCGGCCCGCTCCAGCTCATTCCTCATGTCAGCGTCGCCGTCACCTACCCACGTCCACTTGACGTCACTGTGAGCCGCACGGGCAGTCATTGCGAAGAAGGCAGGGTCTTTCTGGGCAGATATTCGTCCAGCCATCACTACTTTGAACCGTTTGTTCGAGGCTGGGGACGACGGTGCAGGGCGGGCAACGTGGGGTACAACATTCGGCAGATACACGACCTCGGTAGATTTGCCTGCCATCTTCGCGGCTGATGCTGCCTCGAACGGACTGATGGCGGCTATTGTCTGGGTGCGCTTGCTCAGAGCCGATTCAGCGAGTTTGTAGACTCCGCGCGCTAGCAGCGAGCAGTCCCGACGCAAGAACGCGTACGCATGAGGTGTGTAGATGATCTTGATATCCGGTCCGAAATCGAACATTCGCAAGAGCCCGGCAAAGCTGGAGTGTAGGTGAACAATTGGGGGGCGACTTTGCGAGATGTGCGTGCGTGCAGCGACTAAAAAACCGGGAAGAGTACCGTTGTAGCATACGGCCCGTGCTGAACAGACTTCGGCGATGTCATGTTCGGTCCGAGTGCGTACCAATACTTGATGAACGAGTCTTGGTGAATTCTCGATGTATCTCGACATGGCTGATTGGACGCCGCCGCCATAGGCTTCGGAGACATGTAGAACATCTGGAATATTGTAGTCAGCATCCGAAAACTCGTGTACCACCGTGATACTCCCGACGAAGTTTGCCTGGTTGAAGCACCTGGGAAGGCTGTAGACCCAAGCTCAACCGGGCGGATGTCATTGGATGTTGATTGGACCAATGTCGATGGCGAATTGCTGCGAATTTTCGTCATCTAGCTAAATAACACACGTTCGGCGGAATGTTGTCAATCTGAGATCGATTGAGGCAATCGGCCAGATCGGTTTCTTTATATAAACCGAATCTGTATTCATCAAACTCTGTCATTGGTGGTCTTATGCGTGTTAATCAGGAGCGACAAAGGCGTTTCGTGCATATTGAGAGGATAAATTGGTCAGAGGCGAATAAATCTTTCAGAAAACAGTCAAATCGCCCAGAATATCCCGCCCCGCCACCGGTCCGCCCGTTTTCGGCCCCGCTTTGGCAGGTGCAGGAGTCCCGCATCGGTCCATCGATTGTGCTCTTTGCGCGGCGACAACCACAGCAGAAGGCAAGGCCGTAGTACCGACGTGCCGCCACCCCTCGGAGAGAGACGGTGGCCGCTCGTCGGACCCAAATGCCGGGGAGGGCGCTGGGGAAGGAAAGGGATGTGTCGGGGATGACGTGTCGATCAGGGACGGAGCCTTCATCTGGATGGACAAGGGGACGCAGTCTGATGGGTGTCCTGGTCTCACAGCTGCGATTGTGGACGCCGCAGGCGCGGCTGAGGTCGGATCCAACGCAGGAACCCTAAGTGAAGAGCAGTCAGTCGTTGCGCTTCCTGCCAGGCGCGAGACTGGATCGCGTGCACGCGGAATTTCAGGGCCAATTCGAGCTCAATGGATTCGCGCCATACGCCGATAGAGAAACCGTCTCTATCGGGTCGCAGTACGTCGGCGTCGACAGCTAGATAGTGGTTCCGGCCACTGACACGCTGGCCCGAACACGATGGTGGCTTGATGGAACGTGTCGGGGAACCTTCGACCGGGGAATCCGCACGAGAACGTCACCGGATATGTACGTCCTGGTCGCGTAGCTCAGGCCAACCGGCAACCTGGGTATCGGTGCTTAGTCCCCGTGCTCCCGTTTGCGAACGCGGACCTCCATCGACGACCCGGGCAGGTGGCGGTTGCTCAACCCTGCAGGAAGGAGCGAAGAGCGCTCGCTAGCAGGAAGGAATCTCGATGACCGCCTCGGCGTCTTCTGTCTGTGGCTGAATCGGTGCTTGCGCCTGTCCCGGTGCGACTGGCTCCTCGAACTCGTACTCGATGACGTTCGTCTGACCGGGCTCGGTGACGACCGGAACATAGTAGATCGGGTGACCGCGTTCCAAGCCGCCGCCGAGAAGGAACAGCGACGTGCCGTTCAGTGTCGCCTTCTTCAGCACTGCTCCCTGCGTCGCGTACAGCGAGACTACAGATCGATTGGTTCCAGGTGGTCCGTCGTACCGGGTGGAGTCGTTTTGCCGGCCAGCAATATAGACCGGATAGTCCTGTGCCGGAGCATTGTTGGTGATTGAGGCAGTGACCTTAGTTGGCCGCGTCGTGCCCTCGCACGAGCCTCCGGTGTACGTGACCGAACGCTCGAGGTAGTAGTCGAGCTTTCCGCCTGCACCGTTGTTGACGACGACCGCCGCGTACGGGGCTGGCGAATCGGGGACCTCGTGGCCGATCTTCGTCGGACCGATGATCCGCTGAATCTCCGGGTCGGCACTCCATACGGCAAGGTGCCCTTCGCTTGCTGCCTTTCCGATGGCGTCGAGTAGTGCAGACGGTGATGCGATGCCACCTTGCATCTTCAGAACGACTGCCGCGGCTATGTCCTGCAGGTACTGCTTTCGCGCGGCTTGATCGGTTGGGAACCGAAAGTAGGCATCCGACTGAGTAATTCGAACGACATTGTCTGCATTGATGACTTCACCGTCGGCAAGCTGGACTGGCCCGACGACCTCGAGGATGTAACTCAACGCGACCGGATCCGTGGCGATCGCGCCATCGATGACCTGCCCGGTTTCTTGCCGCCACATCGATTGCCAGATCTGCCCCGCGTAGGGGAAGTGAGGGCTCAGATTGCTGTTCTGCCAGTTCGACGTTGCCTGGAACCGTTGTTCGTAGGCGTTGTAGAAGTCAGGGCCGAGATCAATAGGGTCGTAGTTCCTCGAGAATTCTTTGTTGCTCGCCAGATCGTCGACTTGGACCCGGCCGTCGGCCGCGGACAGAATGGCGAATCCTCCGATCAGACCGCCGGTCCCACGCGACTCTGCGTTGGTCTGGAACGCCATGAAGTAGCTGCGCGGACCGTCGGCACCGATCATCGACGGCAAGACTTGAGCGGCGATCCTCGTGTTGGACAGTAGGCCGGCGAGGTCGGTCACCTGCTCTTGCAGTTGCACACGCGCGTCACCGATCTGGTCGATCGACGTGGACTCAGGGATGGCGTCGGCCTGGACTTTCAGCTCATCGGCGGAGTCGGCAATCTGAATGAGAACCGGCGCTGCGTCGCGCAACGCCTGAACATCGAGCCGGCCATCGGCGGAGCGAAGCTGGCTGGGGTCGAGAACGGGACCCAATTGCACCGCGGGTTCCAACACGTTCTTTGCGAGACCGTCGACCACGTCAATGATCTGTGTAACCGAGTCGAGTGGGTTGCCCAAGAACGGAACAGCCGCTGCAAGACGCCAAATGGGTGAATCGGAGGCTTGCTTCGCGCTTGCCGATGCCTCGACTGCTTCTGCGGCTTGCTTCACGGCATCGTCCGGTTTTCCTGAAGTCACGGACGCCCGTGCTGCCGATGCAGAGTTCTTTGCAATGTTCAGATCTGAGTACGCCGTCTTTGCTGTGTAGCCGAGCCATCCAAGCAGCGCCGCCACGACAACGATGCCGATTCCGCACCCGATCAGAATCCGACGGCGAAGGGGATGGCGCCGCTGACGTGCGGAGCTGCGGCGCCTGCGCCGTTCGCGGTTGCGGCGACTCGATGTGTCGGTCCAGCCGCCGTAAGCGTCGTAGCTGGACGGTCTGCCATTGCTCATGAGTCGAAACGGTCCCTTCGTCGAGCGTCAGACTATAAGAGTGCGCGGACGTTGACATCTCGGACATGTCACATGGAAAGAACGGTGACGGCGTAGTCACGCAAAACGGCGAAGTGCGCTGTGACATCACCCAATAACCAGCGATAGACCGGTTGTCGGAGTCGACTGAGGGCCCTGACCAGTTGTGAGTTCTGGGGCGCTGATCCAAGTCCCCCTGTTAACCTGACTCACGCGCCGGGGAGGGCGCTGGGGGAGGAGAAGGACATATGGGGGGCGACTGTGTAGTTCGTGGTCACTGTTGCCTGTCGGATCAGCACGGATACGCACTGTGATGGGCGTCCTGATCTCGAATGACCAGCACCAGATCCTAGCGACGGCCGCGGTGACTGCTCGCAGGGGACGAGGTAAAAGAAGATGATCGCGTCGTACCGCCTGGCAGTTGCTGCCATCTCGGCGGCTGTAGTGCTGGCGAGCGTGGTCTCCTGCTCGTCGAACGGAGGTAGAAACGTGAACGAGTCCTTGACGTCCGACGACGCGCGAGATCGGACAACGGAGTATTTCGAACAATCATTGGCCGCACTGCCACCCGGTGCGAGACTGGACCGAGTTCACCCCGACCTTCCGAGCAGCGGCGTCGGATTCGGCGGGTTCAAGCCCTGCTACGACAGCAACACGATCACCGACGGGCCACAGTACTTCGGCGCAAGCTACTGGGTAGTGGACGGCGGTGACGGGCGGGCAGGGTTGAAGGCCCTGATGGCGCGATGGAACGAGTGGGGCTGGACAGTAGAAGACGCGACGGTCGACGGCGGAAACTCCGCGCGTGGAGCGTCATCCGAGGACTACCGTCTGACGGTGAAGATCAGCACCAACGGATTTCTGAGCCTCAGTGGGTCGTCACCGTGCTTCCCGTTCGAGAACGGCGCCGATCTGGATGCGCAAGCCCCCGGGACTATCGAGCAGCCATAACGGCCGGTGCTGTCACTGGCACGAGCCGTCCAAGCTGAACGGCGGGCACGACAGCTCTTTGCGGATACGGGTGGAGTAATAACTTTTATCCTCACCGCGAGGGATGTGCTCGCGCTTCAAATCCCTCTCCGATCACACGATGCCGCTGCTATTCTGACCCACGCGCCGGGGAGGGCGCAGGGGGAGGAGAAGGACGTATGGGGGATAGCGGGCACAGCTGTCCGATGGATCAACACGGACGCGCGCTCTGATGGGCGTGCTCGTCTCGCAGCTGCGTTCGTGGGCGCCGAAGGCGCTGGTCGATGTCTCGACTGCCGTCGGATCCATCAACGCTGATTTCGACGCCCGACTGACTCAGATGGAACGCAGCACCGACGAAGCCTTGTCGGATTGGGAAGGCGACGCGGCTGCCGCTGCGTTGGCTCGCTCCCTGTCCGACCGGATTGCCGGGACTCACATCGTGACAGCTGTAGCCGCTGTTTCCGAAGCATTCGGGCAGGCCGCCAGCCAACTTGTTGCTGTGCGAGATCCAGCCCTGAGAATCGTCGATTCTGCGATCGCAGAGGGCTTTTCCGTCGACGATTCCGGCAAAGTGACCGCCCCGTCCAGTTCCACCGGTGATGTCGTGATCGACATGCTCATGCAGTCGAGCTTCGATGAGAAGGCCAGAACCTTCCAAGCCGGCCTCGTCCCTCTACTCGAGTCTGCAGCGGAAGTCGATCGCGCGTGCGCCGCACGCCTGGCCGACGCCGTGGCCGATCTCGCCGACATCACCACTGCGTCGCCTGCTGCATCCTCGTATTCGCCCGAGGTCCGAGCAATCCTCGACGGGAATGCACTCCTGCCTGAGGATCCGGTGGCGCTCGCAGCGTTCTGGGACGAGCTGTCACCGGCCGAGAAAGACGGACTTGCTGCCTGGGATCCCACCATCGGCAATCGTGATGGACTGCCCGCATTCGACAAGTCCCGCTACAACGAAGAACTGCTGGAGACGTTGTCCGCCAACGCAGATGCGAATCTCGATGCAATCGTGGCCCGCCACCCCGACTGGATGAGGGGAGAGAACCTCCCTCCGACCGAGGGAATCGTCAGCGACGAGGACAGTGATAGGCAGCGCGAATTGGACCGATGGCTCGACGAGAGGGCCGCAGCCGAAGAAGCCGCCTTCGGATACCACGAGGTTCGCACACAGCTCGACAACGACGGCGTGCCCCGCTATCTGATGAATATCGATGGCGAGGGCCGAGGTGCCATCGCCCTCAACAACCCCGACAGCGCAGGCCACGTCGCCACGTATGTTCCCGGGACGAGCTCGGGGTTGCCGTCCCTCGGAGGCGATATGATCCGAGCCGAGAATCTGCTGGCCGAAGCCTCGTTCGACAACGATTCGCCCACTTCGATCGTCACATGGGTCGGTTACAACGCCCCACCCGAAGTTCACAATGCCGGATCCTCCGAGTACGCCGCAGCAGGCGCACCAAGGCTGGACAGTTTCCAGGACGGGCTGCGGGCAGCGCACGAGGGCGCACCGTCGGTCAATACCGTGATCGGACACAGCTACGGCAGCACTGTCATCGGGCACGCGATGAGCGGCGGCAATTCACTCGACGCCGACAGCGTCATCTTCGTCGGAAGCCCGGGCGTCGGAAACGGTATCGACGGGGTGGAAGACCTCAGACTCGACAACGTAGACCCGTCGTCGAATCACGAACGCATCTTCGCAACGGCGGCGGCGACGGACCCGGTGACCTGGATCGGCGGAGCGGCCGACAGTTTGTCCGAAACAGCTTCGGTGATAGGCCTTCCCGGTGACATCAGCCTGATACACGGATCCGACCCGACCAACTCGTCGTTCGGAGCGACCGTCTTCGAGAGCGACCCAGGCCCGAGCATCGATATCGGCGGCATGGACTTCGGGGTCTCGCCGTCCACTCACAGTGACTACTTCGTCATCAACAATCCGGGACTGCAAGAAATGGGCAGAATCATTGCAGGCACGAGGTAGACGATGACACTCTTGTATCGCCGGGTCTTGGTAACCCTGTCGACGCTGTGGTCCTGTCGACTGCAGTAGTTGCGTGCTCGACCAGCGGAGGTAGGAGCCTCAACTAATCCTTGACGTCCGACTCGTCGATGAAGCAGACGATCGAGTACCTCCAACTATCTGTTTCCGCGCTTCCCGCCGGTGCCAGATTGGTCCGCGTGCACCCGGAACTGCAGGCGGACCTGGCATTTGGCGGGTTCGGGCCCTGCTATGACAGCAACACGATCACCGAGGGGCCGGAATATTTCGGCGCAAGCTACTGGGTCGTCGATGGCGGTGACGGGCTAGCAGGTGTGAATGCCCTGGTGGCGCGATGGAACGAATGGGGCTGGACAGTAGAAGATGCGACGGTCGACGGCGGAAACTCAGCGCGTGGAACGTCATCCGACGACTACCTTCTGATAGCGAGGATCAGCAGCAATGGATTTCTGAGTCTGGGTGGGTCGTCACCGTGCTTCCCGTTCGAGAACGGCACCGATCTGGACGCGCAGGCTCCCGGGGTGATCGAGCAGCCCTGATGGCCGGTTCTAAGAACGCAATCGGCATAGCGTGGCTGCCCGGTCGCTTGCCTGTTGGTGACACGATGTTCCATGCCTGCGCTGTGTGTCGCGTGCAACGGCGGTTTGCGAAGTACGAATGGAAAGTCTGGCCGCCCAGCCATTTAGGGGTGATAGACAGGTGGCAACGAATCGTCAGGACGATGACGCCACAGTGAAAGAACTGTGAGGATCACTGGAATCAGGAAGACGGCGTAGGGAGCTGCGACAACCCACTCCTCGCCAGCCGTCAACTCGGGACTCCAGCTGGTCGGGTCGCGCGGGGCAGGCGGATCGATCGTGTTGAGGATTGGATTGGACAACTCCAGCAGGCAGAACAGTGCAGTCAACGATAATCCTGCGGTGGCATACCGACGACCTCGGCGGAACGTCGTCGGAGACTGAAGGTGCGCGACGCTGTTCCCCGCGAACATCGCGGCCGGGATCAAGAGGATCAACCCGACCGCGGTGTCGATATTCCAGGTCACCACGACGTTGCCGATGGTTTCCCACCAGAGCCCTAGTGCAGCGGCGGCCAGTGACAGGCACCACCACAGCAACGGGAGCAGAACCACGACGGTCACTCCCAGCGTGAGTCGTGTCGCTGGCGCCGTGGAGTTCGTCATGAATGCCATCCTTCCTTTCGCGGTCATGGAGGCGGTGGTGCTAGTTCGAGAACGTGTGCATCAGAATCCGGTTGCGTCTGCGAATTCTCGAGGTCATCACTACAGCTGTCACGATCATTCCGGCGCCAACCACGAGCGCGATACTGGACCAAAGGTCGACTTCGTACACCTCGTATGCCACGTCGAACTCGGCGGCAACGCAGGCGACAACGACCGGCACGACTGCTCTGTGACTGTCCTGGACGAACGATCCCGGCAATCGGATGGCGCAGAGTTCTTGCGCCGATCTGCCAAGCCCGAGAGATGTGAACGCGCCGTATGCGGCGAGCACTAGCAGAATCCCAGTGACGACCAGCGCCGCAGCGATGAGACTCGCGCGACGATTCTGGTTCATATCAAGAAACCGTACTGGCGATGACCATGGCATGGGTGCGGCCCGCTGCATTTCATGGGACTGCCTGCTGGCGGATTGGTCACCGCGATTCCGCTGATCGGTTGGCCATCCCGCGCCGCAGGCCGTAGATCAGGGCACCGACCACGATGACCGCAGCTCCCGTCGTCACCGACACCAGCGGCAGCGCGAATGCGAGCACCACACACCCGGCAAGACCCACCACCGGCACGATCCGGTTGGGACGGCCCTCAGCCGAAGTCAAGGTCCACGCTGCGGCATTGGCGATGGCGTAATAGATCAACACCCCGAACGACGAGAAGCCGATCGCGTCGCGCACATCAGCAGTCGCGGCGACCACCACGACGACAGCGGCGACGGCCAGTTCGGCGCGATGAGGGACTTTGAACCGCGGGTGCACAGCGGCGAGCGCATGCGGCAAGTGGTGATCGCGGGCCATAGCCAACACGGTCCGCGACACCCCCAGCACCAGGGCCAGCAGCGAACCCAACGCGGCGATCGCAGCTCCTACCTGCACGACCGGCACCAGCCACGGCACACCTGCGGCGCGTACCGCATCGGCCAACGGGGCAGTCGACGCGCCCAACGTGTCGGCTCCCAAGACAGCCAGCACCGCAACCGCCACAAGGGTGTACACGACCAAGGCAATCCCCAACGCCAGCGGGATCGCACGCGGAATCGTGCGAGCGGGGTCGCGGACCTCCTCGCCCAACGTGGCGATGCGGGCGTAGCCGGCGAACGCGAAGAACAACAACCCGCCTGCTTGGAGCACTCCACCGATGCTGACGTCTGCACCGATATCCATACGCGCGACATCGGCCTGTATCGAGGACGAGCTGGCCACTACGACGAACGCCAGGACCGCCAGAACGATTGCCACGATGACGCGGGTCAACAGCGCCGACTTCTGCACGCCCCGATAGTTCACCGCGGTCAACGCGACGACGGCTGCGACCGCGACAGCGTTGGCATGCGCAGGCCAGGCGTAGGCGCCGACGGTCAACGCCATTGCCGCACATGATGCAGTCTTGCCGACGACGAACGCCCACCCGGCCAGATAGCCCCAGAAGTCGCCCAGCCGCTCTCGCCCGTACACGTATGTCCCGCCCGATACCGGGTATCGAGCAGCCAGCTTCGCCGACGATGTCGCGTTGCAGTACGCCACCACTGCGGCGACCGCCAACCCGACCAGGAGACCCGATCCCGACCCCGCTGCCGCAGCAGCGGGCGTCAGGGCGACGAAGATGCCCGCGCCGATCATCGACCCCAGCCCGATCACCACCGCGTCGAACACACCGAGTCGACGCTGAAGTTGTGGCTCATCTCGTGACGGCGTGCTCATCTGTGTCCCCTCCGACCGAATCATCGGCAGCGCTAACCGCTACCTGCGTGAGGGCGACGACTGTATATGGAAAGGGTGACAGCTCGTGGCTACGAAATCGATATTGGGCCGATGTTCCGCGTGACGTGCCAGCCGTCGTTCGATTCTTCGACCAAGTACGTAGTTCCGAAGCCGCAATCGACGCCGCACCAGAAGCCGGCGCCGACTACGACTGTGCCCTCAGGGGGTTCTTCGATAGCCGAGAGGCCGATGACAACTCCGTCGTTCTGCACGCCGGTCACGCCCTGTCCGCCTAGAGCGGCTCGAGTATCGAATTGATCGACGAATTCGACGGGCGGCAACCCATCGGACAGTTCCACGATCTCGGACTTCAATGCTTCCTCCAACGGCGCGCCGTCCGCGTCGATGAAGAGGTCCGAGCTACCGGATGAGAGGGCATCGAGGACGTACACGGCCTTGAACGGTGACGGATAGCCAACTCCGAAGGTGTGGTCCGTCAAGACCAGGCGATGAACGACAGCGGAGTAGATCTGAGCTTCCGGACTGAACACTGGTGGCGCTTCCGACGACGTGGACACACTGCGGTCATCGGATCCACCAGAGTCCGTGGAGCACCCGGCCACGGCGAACACAAAGAGGAGAAGCAGTGCGACCGCGCGATTGCCCATTGCAGGACCGTACCGCCGACTTCGACGTGGGTGGATCGAATCCTCCATCGAGTGGGGAATGTTCCGAGCTCGGTGCTGGATCGGCGGCCCGCGCGGAGCTGTTGATTGCAATTGGCTGAAGTAAGAGGCCGCCACCACGAATGGACGATGACAACGTTGGTTCTGCCAATCATCGGATCACTACGGTGGTTCGTATTCGGAAGATCGAGGGCTTCGGACTGGCGCCCGACGTTTCGCAGGGAGCTGGCAAGCTGTATTCGGGCTTGCTGTTCGGTATCGGGATCGAGTCCCTCGGCAAGAGCTGCCTGGTACAGCGGGATGGCGTTTCCCTCGTTGCCTCGCGCATCTTCGAACGACGCTTGCTGGACAGTCCGGTGGTGGCTCTGTCATCGAAACGTCCTTCCTCGGATGGGTCCGAAGCCAGCAGGCGGTGGGTTTGGAAAGTGCCGGGGTCGTTGCTTATTCGAGTGGTCATGCTTCGATGGCGTCGGACCTAACCATGAGATCGCTCATCGCATCTCGAAAGTCTGAGCGTCGCTGTTGATTCCAACCCGCTGTAAGTTCGGCGAAAACCTTCTCCTGCCAGGCATGAGCCTGGTCCAGGATCGCATGCCCAGCAGTAGTAACGGTTATTTCCCGGCGACGCCCGTCGCCCGCGCACCGGGACATCTCAAGGTATTGAGTGTCGATGGCATTTTTGACGAGGCGGGAGGCCCCGCTTTGATCGATTCCGAGCTCGCGTGCGATCGCGTTCACCGAAGCGGGTATGTTGCGTGCGATCAACGAGTTCACCGCCTCGATCGTCATCATGAGCCGGCCCTGCTCCGGGAGCAGAGCATCGCCACTGGGCGCCCGCCGTGACCAATGCCGAACGAAGGTGAACAGGAGCTGGCCCGGCCCTGACGTGTTCATTCGGACGCGGCCATCTCGCGGCAGATGTAAGCAAGTTCCAAAGCTGATCTCAAATCCGGTAGCCGTAAGGCCGCAGTCACTTTGGTGTCGGCGACGCGAAAGACCGTCGCTACGCGCGTAGGTTGTTGGTTCTCCGGCCAGGTCGCATCCTGTTCTACTACCATCAGACGCTCGCTTATCGGGTGCCAGGAACGCGGGATCAATCGGATGCCTGATCGTTCGACCCAGTCGGCGAACTGGCTAGGTGTGATCGGGCCCGCGCCTTTCGGCCCGAGAACGACTACCGGATTGCCGACGGCCGCAGCGGACCGCATGAGAGCCCCAGCGTTCACGCTTGCGTGCCATTCGTTGATGGCCGCTTCCAAATTCATGGTCATGGCAAAAGTGTATGCGAATCGCATATAGTAGGCCAAGGATGAGCGCCGTCACCGACGGAAGTTCTTGTCGGTGCTCGGTTGTAGCTTTCGGGGCATGCAGAAGTTGGGGGACTTTCAGAGCGCACACACGCTCTCCGATCAGGAGCTCGTGTCCGCACTGGCGCATATCCACACCACCGAAACCTCCCTCGCCGCATCGAAACTGGCAGTCCTCGCCGAATCCGACCGCCGAGGACTGGGCTTGAAACTCGGCTACTCCTCCGTCGCCTACTGGCACGCCAAATCCACCCGAACCCGCGAAGCCCAGTCCACCCACCACATCCGCCTCGGCTACTGGCTCACAGAACACCCCACCGTCGCCGAAGCACTCACCGACGCCGACATCCACCACGCCCACGCAACCGCCATCGCCGACGGCTACACCCTCATCCACACCGCAGACCCCGCCCTCGACGACGCTGCGATGGCCGCCCATGTCGCGACGCTGCTCGACGTCGCCACCCGCTCCCTCGCCTCCACCGTCACCACACGCGCCCGCGAACTCGCCCACCACGCCGCAGCCGACGCCCAAGCCCGACACGACGCCACCCGCAAAGCCGCCGAAGCCCACGAAGCCGCCCGGCGCGCACGTGAAGAGCAAGCCCGACGCGACGCGGAAGAGAAAGCCCGCCGCACCGGCACACCTTCACCTGACCCCGAACCCGAAGACACCGACACTGCTGACCCCGCGCCCGATCTGCCCGACGGCCCCCGCCCACCATCAGCGGCAGAGAACCCCGCACTGAACGTGTTGAAGATCTTCCAGCTCCCCGACGGGCGGAGCCGAGTCGAAGGCAACCTCGACACCCTCACCGCCGAGAAACTCCGCACCGCCCTCTCCCCACTGACCGCACCGAAACCCGGACCCGGCGGCGCCCTCGACCCGCGGTCCCCCGCCCGGCGTAACGCTGATGGTCTCGCCGAGATCCTCGACCGCCACCTCGCCGGCGGCAAAGGTACGACGTTCACCGCCCCAGCGCGGGTCAACCTCATCGTCAACCTCGCCGACCTCCTCAAACGACCCTGCAGTCACCACAGTGCCGGGGAAGGCAGTCCGCTCGATCGGGAATGGCCGTTCGACATGGAGTGGACCGGACCGATCTCGGGACAACTCGCCGAACTCCTGACCTGCGATGCCGATATGACGCCGATCATCGTCGACGGCGCAGGCGTGCCCCTGGCGATGGGCCGAGAAGTTCGCCTCGCCCCACCGGAACTGCGGAACGCAGTCATCGCACGAGATCGATGTTGTGTCATGTGCGGACGACCCGCAGGCTGGTGCCAAGTCCACCACATCGAGTACTGGACTGACGGCGGACCGACCGATCTGACCAACTCGGCGCTGGTATGCGGGCGCTGCCACCGCTCCATCCACCACGGAGACTGGGAAGTCGTCCTCGGCGAGGACGGACACCCACACGCCATCCCGCCCGCCGCCGTCGACCCGAACCGACAACCTATCCCCAGCTACCACCGCCGACGACAACGCACCGCCTGACACACGGGGGCATCCCAACGATGCACAACTTCGATCTCGGCGGGAGGGTTGGGAGTGGCCCGAGAATTCGGTGGAACCGGATGCGCACCTGGTGCGTCAAAGGAAAGTGTAGGGGTGGTGCGGTCGGCGGGCGCTTGGGCGCGTTCGCCCGAGCGAGGGGAGCGAAAGATGCTCGAGGTCGACTCGGAGTCGTTGCGAGCGTTGTCGTCATCGCTGATCGAGACAGCGGACGCCGTCGCCGCGCTCGACCCGTCACCGCCAGTGGAGACCGGTGCCGCAGCCATGCCCAACTCGGCGTTCGGAGCAGCGGCAGCCGCATCCGCGGAACCGATACTCGCCGCTTACCGAGCAACAGCCGAACGCATCCGCGCGATGGCCGACGCCGCACTGGCCAGCGCCCACAGCTACGACGAAGCCGAAGCAGCCTTCCGTGACCAGCTCATCGAATACCAAGGCGGGCTGTGATGGCAGTATCCGTATCGCAGCTACGGGGGTGGAATCCGGTCCTGCTCACCGGCATCGCCGAGGACATCGCCCGGGTCAACAACATGTTCGACGTACGCGTCCACTACGCCCGGCGCACCGTCAGCGAGACACGTCCGCACTGGCAAGGCACCGCCGCAGATGCAGCCGACGCCCGCTCACTCGCCGACGAACTCGCCAACACTCACCTCATCGCCGCCGTCGACGCGTACTCCGCAGCATTCGGGACCGCAGCACGCGAGATCGACGCCGTCCGGAATTCGGTCCTCGCCGTGGTCGACTCGGCCCTCGCCGACGGATTCAGCGTCCTCGACGACGGACGTGTCCTCGCCCCCGTCAGCTCGACCGGCGATGCCGTCGTCGATCTCGTTCTGCAGTCGGACTTCGAGGAGCGAGCACGCGGCATCGAGGCGCAGCTCAAGCCGTTGCTGACGGACGCCGCCGACACCGACGGAACCTGCGCCGCCAGACTCCAGCAGGCCGTCGACACCGTCCGCGGCCTCGAGCCCACGGAAAGTGCAGCAGAGTCCTACAGTCCACAGGTCACGGCGATCCTCGACGGGCACGCACACCTGCCGGACGAACCGGCGGCGCTCGCCGACTTCTGGGATCAGCTGACACCCACGGACAAGGACGGCCTCGCGGCGTGGGATCCGACCATCGGTAACCGGGACGGACTCCCCGCCGTCGACAAATCCCGATACAACACCCAACTGCTGGGCACTCTCACCGTCGACGCCAGGGCCAACCTCGACGCCATCGAAGCCCGCCACCCCGACTGGATGACGGACCGCAATCTCCCGCGCGAGGTGGGCGCGCATCCGGCCGAGGACGCGGAAGTTCTACGCGAATACGCACGGTGGCTCGACGACCGTGACGCCGCGGAAGTCAGCCTCGCCGGCTACGAGAACGTCCACACCCAACTGGGCCGAGACGGCGCTCCCGCGTTCCTGCTGAACATCGACGACAGTGGCCGTGGGGCGATGGCGCTCAACAACCCCGACACCGCCCAGAACGTCGCCACCTACGTGCCGGGGACGTCGACGGTGCTCGCCTCCATCGACCGTGACATGAGCCGCGCCGAGAACCTGCTCGACGCCGCCAACATGGCCAGTCCCGGACCCAATTCGGTTGTCACCTGGCTCAATTACACCGCACCGCCCGATCTGCACGCTGCGACCTCGGAGAAATTCGCCGACGCCGGCGCGCTCCGGCTCGACCGATTCCAGGACGGTCTCCGGGCGGCACACGATGGACTGCCCGCACACACCACCGTGATCGGCCACAGCTACGGCAGCACCGTCATCGGACACGCGATGCGCGACGGTGCCTCACTCGACGTCGACGACGTCGTCTTCGTCGGAAGCCCCGGTGTCGGGGTGGCCGCAGCCGAGGAACTCTCGTTCCACGGATTCGACCCGTCCGAGAACGCAGCCCACGTATATGCGACCGCCGCGATGTCCGACCCCGTCGCATGGACAGGCGGTGTCGTTCCTGACGCGCACGGATCCAACCCCGTCGCAACGCACTTCGGTGCCACGGTGTTCGGGAGCGACCCCGAAACAACACCGACTTCACACAACAACTATTTCGATCGGGGTAACCCGGGGCTCGACACGATCGGCGCGATCATCGTCGGGCGGGGCGCGAGCGCATGAACCAATCGATGACCTCGACACAGGCGCAGGACCGTTCGATGGACGCGCTGGAGCAATCGCTGTCCGTGCTGCCCGCAGGCGTCCGGTTGGACCGCGTTCACCCGGAGTTTCCCTGGGCGCAGCTCGGATTCGCGAAATTCGAACCCTGCTACGACGACAACACCACTATCGATGGACCACACCGCTTCTCGGCCACGTTCTGGGTGGTGGGCAGCGACGGCCGAGCCGATCTGACGCTGCTGATCGAACGATGGACTCAGTGGGGGTGGGCCGTCGACGACCGGTCCGAACAGCGACTCGGATCGGCGCGCGCAACCTCGAGCGACGACTACCGTCTCGTCGCGAGGCTCAACGAGGACGGAAAGTTGAGCCTCGGTGTCTCGTCGCCGTGCTTCCCGTTCGAGAACCTCGACAACGTGCGCGCGATCGGGCACCGATGACCGAGTGGGAACAGCTCACGGTCAGGGCCGCCCGCATCCAGCGCGCGGTGCACGCCGTGCGGGGGAGCGCAGTCTCCGACGGCGGACACGTGCGCATCGAGGTGGGTGTCGACGGATCGATCACCGATATCGTTCTCAGCCAGTCCTTTTCGATGTTTCCCGCCGAGGCGGGCGCTCAACTGATCGCGTCTACCCACGCTGCGGCACTGACAGCAGCCAACCAGGCCGCGCACGGCATCAGGCGGGAGCTGCTCGAGGACCCGCGCGTCGCACGGTTGGTCGATCAGACCATGGCGCAGCCCGACCCGCCCGCGCCGATACCGACCCGGCCCAGGCGACGAGACGACGACTACGCCGTCGCCGAACCCGTGCAGCCCACGTCGATCTACGACCGCTGGTAGGGGCGGCACGCGGTGGGGGCCGACAGCGCAACTAGCTCGTCGAACGTCGAGACGATCGGGAAGGCGGGGAGGGCAGGGACGGAGCCAGGTCGATCCTGCCGCCTCCGCGGTCGGACGCTCGCCGCGACCTGGTGTCGGGTGTAGGGGCTCGTCGTGGCGGTGCAGGTGAGTCCTCGGTCTCGATGCGATCGCGTCTGGGAGCCGTAACACGTCGACACTTGGAAATGCGTATGAGTCGAACTTAATTCACCTGAATGACAATTAGATGTCGTCGGTGCCGGAGAATCACCACCGGGTGTCGTGATCGTAACGTGATGGTGATTACATACGACATTGAAGTGAGGTGTCGGGAAGGTGGAACGAGTTCGTGTCGAGTGAACGGGTGGACCGAAGCGACGATGAGTCGTCCCATTCGGCTGCCGCGACCGTGGCCTTGAGTTCGTGGGATGCGGGCGTCAAATCGATTTTCGACAAGATCGTTTCGACGGGAATGCTCGTAGTGCTGGCACCGATCCTTTTGTTGTGCTGGGCATATGTGAAAAGTGCCAATCCTGGAAAGCCCGCAATCGTGAAGTTGCCCAGAATTGGATTCGGTGGACGCCGGTTCGAGGTACTCAACTTCCGCTCCGCACCCGGCCACCCGATGATCACGTACGGGCTCGTTCACCTGCCCGAACTCATCAACGTCCTGCGCGGAGAGATGAGCCTGGTCGGCCCACGTCCCCGGCCCTTCGACGACACTCGGGTGGGCACCCTGGACACTCCGGCATCGGTGCGGGTCGAACTCCACCCGGGCATGACCGGACTGTGGATTCTAACTCCCCGTACCGAACTCACGCCACAGGACATTTTCTCGCTCGACCGCTCGTACCTGGAGTCGTGGTCGCTTTCCCGAGACATCCACATCTTGTTCGCCGCCGCGCGAAAAGTTCGGTACGGACGCGAAACTGTTTGACTCACCGGATGCGGGTGCGGAAACAAGCGGTTGGACCTTTTTTCGACGGCTTTTCGAGTGTCCACCGGAATTCGTAGATCTAACGGTCGAAGAATGTGCACGACAATGTTCGACGAGTAGAGCAATTTCCGTGTGTCCACTAGTTTGTACATGGGGGCGCTGAGAATCAACGTTGCTGGGCGACGTTCGGGGTAAGAACGCACAGTCGTCGAGATCGTTGAGGAGGGGTTGCAGAAGTGGCAGTTGCGAGTGGGCTGTTGACTCGGCCTGACTTTGGGCACTCCCCGACTTCTGGTGCCCAAATGAACACCCACCTCGAGTTCGCCGGTCGTCCATGTCAGTGCAGCGTCGACGTCTACGAGTGCGAACCGAACCATCCCAGCTCGGGGGAGAAGTGCGTCACCGTCGGCCCGGCCGACGTGACCGGTGCACTCTCTGCTTCGTATCGGTCCAGGGGTAGAGGAATGTTCCCGCACACCACACTAATTCGACCACAGGTTCGGTTCATCATGGAAGACAACGCCCCAGGCGGCAGGCCAGCTCTGTCCGATATGGGTGGAAATCCGCAGACGCCGAGGCCACAGCCGATGAGTTGACCGAGCGGCACCACCGAAGACCATGAAACTATTGCTGAAGCTGTGCACAAAGAATGAGGGAGCCCCAAGTGGAAATCCAGGACTACCTGCAGATCCTGCGCGCACGATGGATGGTCATCGTCGTCACCGTTGCTGTGGCGGTGTTGGGGGCACTTGCTGTCTCGCTACTCACCACGCCGACGTACCAGTCGTGCAGTCGCGTGTTCGTTTCCACCTCCGGCGGGTCGACCGTCAGCGAGTCGTACCAGGGCAACCTGTTCTCACAGCAGCGCGTTGCGTCGTACTCCGAACTGGTCACCGGTGAAACATTGGCGTCGAGGACGATCGACGACCTCGGCTTGAGCATGTCGCCGGCCGCGTTGGCATCGAAAGTGACAGCGACGTCGACGCCGGACACCGTGCTGCTCGATATCTGCGTGGTCGACTCCGCTCCTGCCCTCGCCAGCGGCATCGCGAACTCCCTCGCATCGCAGCTGACCACCCTGGTCCGTGAACTCGAGACACCGGAAGACGGCGGATCACCGGCCGCCGGAGTGCGTCTGGTCGAGGAAGCAAAGGAATCCGCGACACCGGTCAGCCCGAAGACCACACGTAACCTCGCGCTCGGAGCGGCCGTCGGTCTGCTGCTCGGCATCGCGCTCGCAGTGCTTCGTGACCGTCTCGACAACACCATCAAGACGCGCATCAGGCTCGAAGCTGCATCCAAGACGCCGCTCGTCGGCACCCTGCCGTTCGACAAGACGCTCAAGGAGACGGCGGTCGTCAAGTTCGGTGCCGGGCATTCGCCGAGTGCCGAGGCGTACCGCGAACTGCGTACCAATCTGCAGTTCCTCGAGGTCGACCACCCGCCGCGCGTCATCGTCGTCACCAGTGCTGTCCCCGCCGAAGGTAAGACGACGGTTGCCGTCAACCTTGCACTCGCGCTCGCCGAGGCTGGGCACCACGTTGCCCTCGTGGAAGGCGACCTGCGTCGTCCTCGCGTCTCGAAGTACCTGAATCTGATCGGCTCGGTCGGTCTGTCGACCGTATTGGCAAATCAGGCCGACCTGTCCGACGTGTTGCAGCCGACCCCCTACGAGGGCCTGGAAGTTCTTGCGTCGGGACCTCTTCCGCCGAACCCGTCCGAACTGCTCGGTTCCGAGGCGTCGCGCCGCGTGATCGAGGAACTGCGTGGTCGGTTCGACTACGTCATCATCGACGGTGCTCCGTTGCTGCCGGTGACCGACTCTGCGCTGCTCACCACACACAGTGACGGCGCGCTCATGGTCGCTCGTTTCGGCCACACCACCGAGAGCGAGGTCGGCCGGGCGGTCGGCAATCTCGAGACGATCGGCGCGCACATCCTCGGCGCCGTGTTCACGATGATGCCTGCCGGACGCAAGGGCAGTGACAACTACTCGTACTACTACGAGACCGACAGCACCATCCCGCGCCAGACACCCCACCCCGTCGCTCCGGGATCCATCGTCAACCCGGTAGCCGGAGCCACTGCATGGGACGGGTCGATGCCGTCGGCACCGCAGGTCTCGCAGCCGACAGCACCTGCGCCGCAGCCTATTGCGACGCCGGCAGCTCCGTATGTATCGGCACCGCCGGCTCCGCACGCGTCGACACCGCCGGCCGAACCCGAACCTGAGGCCGCGGCACCGGTATACGCGCCGATACCACCTCGGTCGACTCCTCGTCCGCCGTCATCCGTCCCGCGTCCACCGGCAGCGACGCCTCGTCCGCCGTCGGCGTCCACGCGCGCGTCGGGAAGCGCACCGCAGAACGGTGCGGCACCGTCCTCGCGGCGATACAAGGAATGACGGCGGTACAGGAATAGCGGCGGTACAGGAGTAACGATGCCGGGGTGCAGGCGATTTCGCTGCACCCCGCCAGTAGATTGCCACCACCAGCGGGGGCGTGGATGTAGT
>NZ_JBMDIX010000120.1:0-500 GCF_057808915.1 Rhodococcus sp. FG69
CGCAACGTTCCGAGCTGCTCGGGCCCGAGACTGGGCAGCGACGGGAACCGCTCCTGCACAGCACCCAACACCTGCACCCGCTTGATCGAATCGACGCCGAGATCGGCTTCGAGATCCATCGACGGATCCACCATCTCGACCGGGTAACCGGTCTTGTCGGCAACTACTTCGAGCAGGGCCGCGCGGAGAGCGTCGGCGGATATGCCCGACGGCGATGGTTCCGGTGGACTAGGTAGCGCAGCGGATTCGGGCGCGGAAGCTTCCGGTGCGGAAGGTGCCGGGGCCGACTGTGCCAGCAAGTCGACGATCTGATCGAGAGTACGCAACGTTCCGAGCTGCTCGGGCCCGAGACTGGGCAGCGACGGGAACCGCTCCTGCACAGCACCCAACACCTGCACCCGCTTGATCGAATCGACGCCGAGATCGGCTTCGAGATCCATCGACGGATCCACCATCTCGACCGGGTAACCGGTCTTGTCGGCAACTACTTCGAGCAGGGC
>NZ_JBMDIX010000121.1:0-493 GCF_057808915.1 Rhodococcus sp. FG69
TTACACGACTCCGTCAACCCACCCATCGCCTGATCAGTGAAAATGTCGTACAAACCGTCATACGCGAGGTGATCCTTCATCGTCACATCACCGAACTTGAACCCCGCACGCGACTTCTCCAACAAATGCGGCGCCTGCGTCATCGACTCCTGACCACCAGCAACAACCACCTCGAACTCACCCGCCCGAATCAACTGATCCGCCAACGCAATCGCATCCACACCCGACAAACACACCTTGTTGATCGTCAACGCCGGCACATCCATCCCAATACCCGCCGCCACCGCAGCCTGACGCGCCGGCATCTGACCCGCCCCCGCCGTCAACACCTGCCCCATGATCACGTACTCCACCAACTCCGGCCCCACCCCCGACTTCTCCAACGCACCCCGAATCGCGATCCCACCCAAATCCGACCCCGAAAAATCCTTCAACGCACCAGACAAACGACCCACCGGGGTCCGAGCCCCAGCCACGATCACCGACGTAGTCA
>NZ_JBMDIX010000122.1:0-476 GCF_057808915.1 Rhodococcus sp. FG69
CGGTGTTCGAGGAATCGTTCTCTGAGGAAGATCGCTTCTTCGCGGGCTTTGGGGTCCTTCAGTCGGGCGATATCGCCGAGTGAGGGCACGAAGGCTGCTCTGTCGGTGTCGATCAGATCGCCCCACTCGCTGTTCTCACCGATGTTGGTTTCCCACCAGGTGGGTTCGTAGAGTTCATCGGCGGGTCGCTCGAGAACACTTGCAGCTGCCGTCGATTCGGGAGCACATCCGTGAGCGACGTGCTGGTAATGGTGATCGCTCGCGGGGTCCGGTGATGGTGTCGGGGGCCGGTTGTGGACGAAGTCGTCCGGGACCATCACCGTCCCGTAGGTCGACGGGGTGATCCTGCGCAGACCCGAACACGAGGTCCAGAATATTCCGTCTCCACTCAATGTGGCTGCGGCCCAGAGTTTGAGTGTTTTCGCGTGGTGATGGTAGTGGCACAGTGGGTGCAGATTCGAGGTGATAGTCCAGCC
>NZ_JBMDIX010000123.1:0-466 GCF_057808915.1 Rhodococcus sp. FG69
GTTTTTCGGATGTCGGTGGTGGGGTGGTTTCGTTCGCGGAGTGCGTCTTTCGGGCCGGATCGGTGTCCGGACCGCCACCCCCGTCTGGGCCACCGCCGCCAGAATTACCGCCGCCGTCTGGATCGTCGTCGGGGCCGCTGTCACCGTCGAGTCCCCCGCCATCGTCTGAACCGTCACCGTCGTCTGAACCGTCACCGTCGTCCGGACCTTCGGAGTCCGGATCATCGCTGTCATCCGGGCCGCCGCTGCTGCTTCTGCTGTCGTCCGGACCGCTGCTACTTTCGCTGTTGCCTGGACTGTCCGCTGAGTCCTCGCTCGTGCCAGCGGGTCCGGCAGAGCGTCTCGGACCGACCGTCTCGGTGTCCTGTGCTGTGTCGGTTGTCTGTGCCGTCCCGGTATCCGCGGTCGACCGTGTACGCCGTGCGGTCTGGAAGGCCTCGGACTGGGTCAGCTCCACCAGCAGGCC
>NZ_JBMDIX010000124.1:0-463 GCF_057808915.1 Rhodococcus sp. FG69
AGCCGAACGCGCCGCATACGCGATCATCACATCGCGGGTGAGCGGCCCCATCGACGATCCGTCTGCGGAAATATGATGGACCACGAGCGCCAAGACGTGCTCGGTCGCAGACAAGGTGAACAGGCGCACGCGCAGGGGAATCTCCGTCGTGACATCGAACGACGTCGACGCCAGCTCACGGACACGATCTTCGACGTCCGACAGTTCGACGTCGATGATCCGAACGTCGGGTACGACGCGCTCCACCGGGACGACGAGCTGTATCGGGCCGTTGTCGGTCTCGGGGTACATCGTGCGGAGAGACTCGTGCCGAGAAATTACGTCCGACACGGCTGCCTGTACCGCAGCGACGTCCAGTGCACCCGTCAACCGAATTGCCACCGGCACGTTGTATGCGGCCGAACTCTGGTCGAAGCGGTTGAGGAACCACATCCGCTGCTGCGCCAACGACAACGGAACCATC
>NZ_JBMDIX010000125.1:0-446 GCF_057808915.1 Rhodococcus sp. FG69
GAGCCGTTGGTCGAGGATGTCGTCATCCGTGACATGCATCCGTTGACGGGGCAACGGTTGGACCTGTGGCGGCTGAAGAACTTCGACGGCACACGCTTGCCTGCGACCGCGGGAACGTACCTGTTCCACCTCACCGCGAAAGACAATCCCTCCGACGAACGCCTGATGGCACTCGC
Source organism: Rhodococcus sp. FG69 (assembly GCF_057808915.1). NCBI lineage: Bacteria > Bacillati > Actinomycetota > Actinomycetes > Mycobacteriales > Nocardiaceae > Rhodococcus > Rhodococcus sp. FG69. Next base: position 177 of record NZ_JBMDIX010000125.1, read on the forward strand.
CGAAATCCGCGGCGTCACCACCCAACTCGACGAACACGGCAACGTCGTGGCCGTACCGGAAATCGAACGCACCGTCGCAGCATGCCTCGACGGCATCCGCCGGGCACAATCTCTACGCGGCCGCAAACGACTCGACGCCAACCGCGTCACCCTCTACGTCTGGCCCGTCCTCGACGTCCCCGACGACCGCCTCGCCACCATCGCCCGCCACATCGCACCCTCCACCATCGGCGCAGGACTGGAAGAGATCACCCTGATCGCCCGCCTCAA
>NZ_JBMDIX010000126.1:0-446 GCF_057808915.1 Rhodococcus sp. FG69
CGACGGTGACGATGTCGCCGGTGTCGACGAGTTGGACTTCGAATTCGACGCCGCCTGTAACAGGTGGTGGGGAGAACCGTTCGAAGTACAGGTGGGTGGCTGCGGTCGCGTCGACCGTAGTGCGCACGGCCGAGATCATCGGCGGTGGCCCGCAGCAGTACACCGCTCCACCGGTGACCTGGGCAAGGAGGTCCGCAGGGGTGGGGTGACCGTCGACGTCGTCGGTGCGGATCCGAACGCGCGGGCTCTCCCACCCTTCGATCTCGTCGACGAAAGGCATCGATTCTCGACTGCGTCCGCAGTACAGCAGTTTCCAGTCCATCCCGGCACACTGTGCGGCGCGCACCATCGGCAGGATTGCGGTGATCCCGATACCACCGGCGATGAACAACGCCTGTCCACGGGGAACGAACGGAAATCCGTTGCGTGGTCCCCGCACTCGCACT
>NZ_JBMDIX010000127.1:0-444 GCF_057808915.1 Rhodococcus sp. FG69
CTGCCGCTCTGATCACCCGGACTGCGATCTCGCCGCGGTTAGCGACGAGAACCTTCGAAATGCGCTTGCGTCCAACATTATTGGTCGATGACATGGCTGTCGATGGTCCTTTATCGCGAGTAGTGAGCATGAACGAAATGAGCTGGCGCCGTGGAGAGGCCGTAGCGGAGCTGGCCTGCTGGGTCGCCCCACTCGCCGAGAGACGACATCGGCGAGTCGAGAACGTCTCGGGCGGCCGGCGATGCGGTTGCGTGCGCTGAGGCTGCGAGCACTGCGGTGATGGCTGCGATCTCAGTATCGGATGGGTTGCCGCTGAACCCCAAGACAGCATCCGAACCGGTTGTGCGGCCTTCCACTTCGGCGCTCACAGCAACATGATTCGCTTCGGTGCTCACAGCGGGATGTTTCCGTGCTTCTTCGGTGGCAGGGTGACTTGTTTGCGTT
>NZ_JBMDIX010000128.1:0-442 GCF_057808915.1 Rhodococcus sp. FG69
GCGCTCCGGGTGGTGGGGTGTGGTGTCCTCCGTGGCCGTCGGGGTATTCGGCGTGACTGTGGGTGGGGTCGTCGGCGACGAGGGTCCGGTAGTGCTCGGCGAGGAGTCCCGCTGTCAGCCGCGGGAGGGTGTCGGTTGCGGTGGGTGGGTCGGGGAGGTGCCCGGCGGGCAGGGTGGTGGTGCGTCCGAGGATGAGGTCGGGTGTGTCGCTGACGGGTTCGGGTCCGACCATCCGCGCGAGGGTGTCGGGGTCGTAGATCATTTCGGTGTCTGAGTCTGAGTTCGGGTCTGGAGTGTCGGTCTCTGGAGTGTCGGTGTCTGGGGTGCGATCGTCGGGGTTTTCGGTGTCGGGTTCGTCGGGGTTGTTGGGATTCGGGTTGTCGGTGTGGTTGTCGGTGTGGTTGTCGGTGTGGTTGTCGAGTGCGGTGCGGCGGCGGTCGTC
>NZ_JBMDIX010000129.1:0-380 GCF_057808915.1 Rhodococcus sp. FG69
TTCTTGCCTTCGGCCAGATACGGCAACGCCTTTTCCAGACCGAGCAGGCGCACCATGCGCACCACCCCGCCGCCACCAGGCAACAGGCCCAGGGTGACCTCCGGCAGGCCGAGCTGCACGTGGCTTTCGTTCAGGGCGATACGGTGGTGACAGGCCAGGGCAATTTCCCAGCCGCCGCCCAGCGCCGCGCCATTGATGGCTGCAACCACTGGCTTACCGAGGGTTTCCAGGCGGCGCAGTTGGCTTTTGATCTTCAGGATCATCTCGTAGAAACCCTGGGCCTCGGCCTGGGTGACCTTGATCAGCTCGTTGAGGTCGCCGCCCGCGAAGAAGGTCTTCTTCGCCGAGGTGACGATCACCCCGGTGATCGAATCCTTTTC
>NZ_JBMDIX010000013.1:0-142664 GCF_057808915.1 Rhodococcus sp. FG69
GTTCCCGCAGGCTCCACTCCTGTGAACCGGGTCGTTCCCGCAGGCTCCACTCCTGCCCCCGACTGCGAGGTCTTCTTCACCGGAATCCCCGTCGCGGCGTTTTGTGCAGTTCTCGTCGGCGCAGCGCTCACCGCGTTCGGCCGTGAACTGGCGGACATCAACGTTCTTCTTGCGATCGGGATCAACCTGATCGTCGTCGGTGGAGCAGCGCCGACGGTGCTGAGGTGGCGTGCGACGCCGGTATGGAGATGGCCGGTGTACGGGGCGTGCGTCGGAGCTGTGATCAGCTTTGTGGTTCTGGGGATTTCCGTCGTAGCCAGCGCATGAATTTCTTTTCCTCGGGAGCCGACTGAGGTTCCATCGCCCTGGGCTGAGGTTGCTGACCCGGTTCGTACATGGTGAACCCACACACCGGCAACGATCCCGCGTCGAACTCGTCGCCACGCGGCACGCCCGTGTAGCGGAACCCCAGCCACTCTGCGTTGGCGGTCTCGGCGAATTCCTGCGGGTGAAAAGGCAGAGACTGTGGGTCCGGCATGACATCAGGTGGGTAGATCAGTGGACGTTCGCCGGCCCAGAACGGACGCTCCCAGACGAGTGGAAGTCCGACGTCCTCGTAGATGTAGATAGGTGTCGCGCTGAACGACCTGCGGAGCGTGCCACGTTCCCAGTAGGCGAACGCGCCCCATGCCGTCGTCGGATCGGTCGCCACGAGATAGGTGCGCTCCGACGCCAGCGGCCGGGTCCAGAATTCGGGAATGAGCGACGGTTTCGCGATGGACAGGTTGTTACCGCAGATGACGGTGGCTCCGGGATAGCACCCGATGAACACCTCGTCAGGCGAGACACCCGCCGACCGTGTGATCGGTCCTTCGCCTTTCGGTACAGCGATGTTGTCGGGGAACAGTCTCCCCACCAGGGCTGTAGCGGCTTCCCAGTCCGACGACGTCGTTTCCCGCAACAGCGAGATCGGATCGGGTGCGTCGATGTACCAGATGGTCGATGCTTTGGCCCCCACTCCAGGCACCCTTCTCGATCGGTGTCAGCCGACCATGTTCAGTTGTGCCCGCTGCTGCGGACACCCAGCAGAACATCTTCCCACGACGGCATCGCGGGTTTGCCCTTCTTGTCCTTTTTGGGTGCGGGTGCGGAGTCGTGCTTGCGTTCGTGCACAGCAGATGGGGCGTCTTCTTCGATTTCGATGTCGGCATCGATTTCGCTGTCCGCCGTCGTGCCGTAGTAGTCGTCGAACGACTGCTGAGATTCTTCGGGGGCTACCTCGAGCGCGCGAACCGGTGCGAGGCCGCGGAGCTGACGTCCGAAGTCCGGATCGACCAATTCTGCTGCGGCATCGTCCAGCGCAGTGATGGTTCCACCGTGACCGTCGGGAAGGAACTGCCAGTGAGCTTTGTTGGTGGTGCGTCCGGCCTGCCATTTCAGCTGGGCGACCCACTTGTTGTCCTCGTCGCGCCACGCGTCCCACGTGGCCTCGTCGAGATGGTGGCCACGCGCTCGGAAGGCGAGGGCGACGATTTCTGCGAGAGTCTGCACTGCCGGACCGTCGTGACGCATCGGGTGACCGGCCTGGGCCATCGACGCGGCCTGCGATCGTTCCAGCAACACCGGATGCGCGAACACCTCGACGCGGCTCAGCGCCATCCCGGAGTCGTTGGCAACCTGCTCGACGGTGGCGCCGGCTCGGATCCGAGCCTGGATCTCCTTGGGGCGAAGCAAACTGTCCATTTCGATCTCAATCTGTCCTAGTCGAGCGATGTCGCCGCGGGAGGCCGCGCGGAGCTTGTCGTCGGCCGGAAGCCGGAATTTGTCGCCGGTTTTGGGATCTGCGCAGACTACGTACTGCCCGTCCGGTTCGAGACCGACCACGCGTAGATCTCGCACCTTGACCTCCTCATCGCGCCGACTCGCGATATTGTCCCTCGACTGTAATCCACTCGTGATGTTCAGCTGGTGTCCGACACGCTTGTTTCGTCCCAGTGTCAAAGACTAGTCATCGAGTGCTCCGGTTGCACACGTTCGGCAGCGTCGGAGTGAGATCGATTGGAAAGCAACCGTTTTCCATCGCTGTGCGCGAACATCGCGCCCAACGCGAAACCGATGAACAATGCGCCGGCATGGCCGAACGCTGTGAAGGACGGATCCGAGATCGCAGCAGCGACGACGGCGACGATCCACCCGGTTGCCCATATGACCATCCAGCGGGCGGGTAGGTAGGTGATCATGGATCCGACGACTGCTGCTGCCGCATAGCTGATCCCGACGTCGACAGTCATCGCGAGGGAATCGGCCAGCAGATCGGCGTGTATCCCGACGGACAAGCCGGCGGCAACAGCGGCCGTGGCGCCGACGTGGCCAACGGCGGCGGTCAGAAGGAATCGCTTCGATCCCGAGATCCATTCTGCGGCCGCGAAGAGCGCGGCAACGGCCGCGAGCCAGCCCCAGTTCAGGTCGCCGTCGGTGAGGAATGCGCTAGTGACGAGGGTGGCGATATGGCCGTCACTCAGATTGCGAAGGTTGGTGCTTGCCTCGTGCAGAACACGCCACTGGGTGTGTGGTCCAAGTTGGTCCATGAGGAGAGCGACCACGACGGAGATGGCGACGTAGGCGATGGTGACACGCAGCCTCGACAGAGCGACGAGAACACGCATCGGGCGCCCTTTCGAGGTAGTTCGACTTGCGAATCAGTCGCCAGTCTAGGCCTCGCCGAGGGCGCCCGAGCTGTGAGCCTGCTGCTAGTTCAGTGTGGAGACGACCCAGTCGATGCTCTTGGTGAGAGCGGTGACATCGTCCGGCTCGATCGCGGGGAACATGCCGACGCGCAGCTGGTTGCGACCGAGCTTGCGGTACGGCTCGGTGTCGACGACGCCGTTGGCGCGAAGGATCTTCGCAACCTGTGCGGCGTCGATCTTCTCGTCGAAGTCGATGGTGCCGACGACCTGGCTGCGGTGCGCCGGGTTCTCGACGAACGGCGTCGCGAATTCGCTTTTCTCGGCCCAGTCGTACAGGCGCGACGACGAATCAGCCGTACGCGCGGTAGCCCAATCCAGGCCACCCTGCGAGTTCAACCACTCGATCTGGTCCGCGAACAGCAGAAGCGTCGCCACCGCAGGTGTGTTGTAGGTCTGGTCCTTGCTGCTGTTGTCGATGGCAATCGGAAGCGACAAGAAGTCCGGGACCCAGCGGTTCGACGCCTGGATCTCGCTGACGCGTTCGAGCGCAGCCGGGCTCATCAGCGCAACCCACAGGCCACCGTCGGCGGCGAAGCACTTCTGCGGTGCGAAGTAGTAGACGTCCGAGTCGGCGACGTTCACCGGAAGGCCACCGGCACCCGAGGTCGCATCGATGGCGATGAGCGCATTCTCGGATCCGGCCGGACGGCTCACCGGAATGGCGACACCCGTCGACGTCTCGTTGTGTGCCCAACCGATGAGGTCGACGGACGGATCGGACGTCGGCTCGGGGGCGCTGCCCGGATCTGCCTTCACGACGATCGGGTCGCCGATGAAGGGGTTGTTCTTGGCAACCGAGGCGAACTTCGAGCTGAACTCGCCGTTGGTCAGGTGCAGGGACTTTTCGCGGATCAAGCCGAATGCGGCGGCGTCCCAGAATGCGGTGGTGCCGCCGTTGCCGAGCACGACCTGGTAGCCCTCGGGAAGGTCGAACAGATCTTTGAGTCCTCCGCGCACGCGTGCAACGACGTCCTTGACCGGCTTCTGACGGTGGCTCGTACCGAACACGGATGCACCGACGTCGACCAGGGACTGCAGCTGCTCGGGGCGAACCTTGGATGGTCCGCAGCCGAAACGTCCGTCGGCGGGCAGAAGATCGGCGGGAATGATCGGCAAATCGGCCATTGAGCAGCGCATCCTAGCGTCGAGGGATTATGGCAGCTACAGGGTAGTCGCTGCACGTCGGGCGGTTGCGCGCAGGTTTGTAAGGCGTTGCCTGGGCTGGTTGGGCTTGGGTGGTTTTCCGATGTGTTCCGCGCAGGTTCCAGCGGCCGCGCAGGTTGCAACGCGGGCGTGGGCTGGAAGGTGCGCGTTCAGGGGCGAGCAATGTTGAGGGGCGAGCAAATGTTCAGGGCCGAGCAATGGTGCGGGGCGTCGGGAGTGATGCCGCCAGCTCGAATGCGCGCCTCAGCTTGGCGGCGAATCGCTCTGGATTGTCGAGGTCGGACCACGTGCACCGCGCGAACACCCAACCCAACGCCCGCATCTCGTCTTCGCGAAGCTTCTCGGCTACTACAACATCCGCTGCCGTTTGCCCAGTCTGGAGGTGCTTCGTGTACTTCACCTTGCCGTCGAATTCGAGGATGACGCCGAGTACGAACAGAAAGTCCGTACGGCCCAGAAAACGGCCCGCTTCGTCGTACAGATTCACTTGCAGCTCGGGCGCAGGGAAGCCGAGTCGGTGGAGCAACACACGCGTGCGGGACTCGCCGACGCTCTCGCTCCGAGAATCACAGAAGCCCAGCGTGCGTCGGGCAGTGACCAATCCTCGTCCACCCGATCGTTCGAGCGCCGCGCTGATGCCGGCCATGGTCGCCGAACCAGCCCGGAGTGCCGCGTCGCCGACGCATACTCCCGCCTCGAACGGGAGAATCCTCAGCAAGTCTGCAATGGTTCGGTCCGGGGATGTGACCGGAATGCCGTCGATAGTGACCACGTCAGCTGCAGCGAGGGGAGTTGCGTGGACATGGCGGAACTTCGTCGTCCGACCGCCTGAAGTTCGATCCGCTGTGACATGAACCCGGGTCAGGTCCGGAGCCCACATTGCGAACCCATGTAGGACCGCGGCCGATTGGTGGCTCACCACTAGCTGGCTCTTGGCCGCGGACAGGTTCGCTCGGATCGCAAGTAGATGTAGATCCTCGGCGCGCATCGCATCGAGTGCAGCCGTTGCCGCAAAAGCGCCCCGGCGGAGAGTGGTGATCGATCCGTCCGCCTTCGCGCTCCGAATATCGCTGTCTGTCGATCCGCTGCGGATCAGTTCGCGTCGCAGCAGCAGGGGATCGACACCGATGTGCATGGGGCAATGCTGACCGCTGCCCGATCAGAGCGGTAGATGTGGATAGCCAGCCTGTGGATAGTCGAAAATCGTGTACATTGCGTCGCTCCGCCCCTGCTCCGCGCAGGTTCCAGCGGGCGCGCAGGTTGCAACGCGCGCGTGGGCTGGAAGGTGCGCGTTCGCGGCCGGAAGTGACCGAATGAGCCGTTCGCTCACCGTGGGCCGACCGAAACCGACCAAGGCCGACCGAGAACTCGGGCAACCAACTACCGAGCAAGCCTCAGACGATCTGGCCCCACCCGTCGACGGACTGGGGCGTGCGAGGCGCCGGTCCGGTGTAGATGGCGGCCGGGCGCACGAGCTTGCCCAGGCGCTTCTGCTCGAGGATGTGCGCGCACCATCCGGCGGTACGGCCGCAGGTGAACATAGCGGGCATCATGTGCGCCGGAACTTCGGCGAAGTCGAGGATCACTGCTGCCCAGAATTCGACGTTGGTCTCGATGGCGCGGTCGGGACGACGCTCACGTAGTTCGGCCAGTGCTGCTTGCTCCAACGCGGCGGCAACCTCGTAGCGTGGTGCATTCAGGCGCTTGGCTGTCGCGCGCAGCACCCTCGCGCGGGGATCTTCGGCGCGGTAGACGCGATGGCCGAAGCCCATGAGCTTTTCTTTGCGGTCGAGGATGCCCTTGACGAGGCCTCGGGCATCGTCGGTCTTTTCGACTTCTTCGATCATCGGCAGCACACGAGCCGGTGCTCCGCCGTGCAGTGGACCCGACATCGCGCCGATGGCTCCGGAGAGTGCGGCAGCGACGTCGGCACCGGTGGACGCGATGACGCGTGCGGTGAACGTCGATGCGTTGAGGCCGTGCTCGGCGGCGGAGACCCAGTAGGCGTCGATGGCTGCGGTGTGCGCGGGGTCGGGGTCGCCCTTCCATCGCGTCATGAAGCGTGCGGTGACTGTCTCGCACTGGTCGATCTTCTTCTGCGGCACGGCGGGCTGGTAGATCCCACGGGCCGACTGCGCGACGTAGGACAGCGCCATGACGGATGCGCGGGCGAGCTGGTCGCGGGCGGTGGCGTCGTCGATGTCGAGGAGCGGCTGGTAGCCCCAGATCGGGGCGAGCATCGCCAGACCGGCTTGAACGTCGACGCGGACGTCACCGGTGTGGATGGGCAGGGGGAACGGCTCGGCCGGCGGCAGGCCCGGGCCGAAGCGGCCGTCGACGAGCAGCGCCCACACGTTGCCGAAGGTGACGTTCTTGGAGACGAGGTCCTCGATGTCGACGCCGCGGTAGCGCAGTGCGCCGCCGTCCTTGTCCGGTTCGGCGATGTCGGTGGTGAACGCCACGACGCCTTCGAGCCCACTGACGAAATCTTCCGGTATCTGCTGAACAGCCATTTCGCGTGGACTCTTCCTGATCGGGCCCGTGGAACAACCGAGTGAAACAACAAGGGTCGATTCCATCTCCGGGCTTGCCTGTGGGTGAACTTTAGCGGGTCGTACCCGGGAGTAGCGTCTGGGTTCGTGCGGAACGACAAACCACCCCTCGCCGACATGCGAGTCGACTACAAGGAAGACGTCGATCTCGACGTCGAGCGGCTGCAGAACGGCTGGCTGCCGTTGGCCCAGGAATGGCTCGCCGATGCGATCGATGCCTCGATTCCGGAGCCGAACGCGCTGGTGCTGGCCACCGTGGACGCAGACGGCCGCCCGTCGACCCGGACGGTTCTGTGTAAGGGTCTCGACGCCGACGGTGTCGTGTTCTACACCAACTACGACTCGGACAAGGGCACGCAGCTGCAGCGCACCGCTTATGCATCGCTGACGTTTCCGTGGATCGGCATCGAGCGTCAGCTGACGATCCGTGGCGCCGCCGAGAAGGTGTCGGCGGAGATGACGGCCGAGTACTTCGCGTCTCGTCCTCGTGGTTCGCAGTTGGGTGCGTGGGCGTCGCAGCAGTCGAGGCCAATCTCCTCGCGTGCGGCGTTGAACGACGCGCTCGACGCAGTGACGGCGAAGTTCGAGGGCAGGGACGTACCTGTTCCGCCGCACTGGGGAGGATTCCGGGTCCGCCCGGATACCGTCGAGTTCTGGCAGGGCCGAAAGTCACGTCTGCACAACAGAATCCGCTTCACAGTCGCGACGTCGAAAGTCGAGCGCCTGCAGCCGTGAGCGCGCTTCGCGGCATTCTCGCCGACACGACTCCTCTGAAGACCCCGGCATTCCGCCGGTTGTGGCTTGCCAACATCGTCACGGTCATCGGCGCTCAACTGAGCATAGTGGCTGTCCCGCAACAGGTTTTTCAGATCACCCTCAGCTCGGCCTACGTCGGGTTGACGGGTGTCTTCGCGCTGGTCCCGCTCATCGTCTTCGGGCTGTGGGGTGGTGCGCTCGCGGACGTGATGGATCGCCGAACACTGCTGATGATCACCACGTGCGGGCTCATCGGAACGTCGGCGCTGTTCTGGTTGCAAGCGTTTCTCGACCTGAACAACGTCTGGATCATTCTCGTGCTGTTGGCAGTTCAGCAGGCGTTCTTCGCGGTGAACCAGCCGACCAGAAGTGCGATCCTTCCCCGTATTCTTCCGGCCGAGCAGCTTCCGGCCGCCAACTCGCTCAACATGACCGTGATGAACTTCGGGGCGATCGCGGGTCCCCTGAGCGCGGGCATCCTGATCTACTTGATCGGGCTCGAGGCGCTGTACCTGATCGACACCTTCGCGCTGTTCGCGACGCTGTGGGCCGTGTTCAGTTTGCCTTCGATTCCCCCGGCGAAGACCGGGCAACGAGCCGGATTACGGTCGGTGTTCGAGGGTTTCGCGTACCTCGCGACGCAGAAGGTGCTGCTGGCGTCGTTCGTCGTCGACATCATCGCGATGGTGTTCGGCATGCCGCGCGCGTTGTTCCCGCAGATCGCGCACGAGAGCTTCGGGGATCCGGCGTCGGGCGGACCGGTCCTCGGCATGCTGTTCGCAGCGATGTCGGCCGGTGCGGTGATCGGCGGAGTCTTCTCCGGTTGGCTGCCCCGGGTGCGGCGTCAAGGTCTCGCGGTGGTGATCTGCATCGTGGTGTGGGGCGTGGCGATGATCGGGTTCGGTGTCGCGGTCGGTCTCGCAGCGGATGGTGCGACGGCGATCGCGCTGTGGTTCGCCTTGGCGTTCCTTGCCCTCGGTGGTGGCGCCGACATGATTTCGGCCGCGTTCCGATCCACGATGCTTCAACAAGTTGCCACCGACGAGATGCGTGGACGCCTGCAAGGAGTGTTCATCGTCGTGGTGGCGGGCGGCCCCCGAGTGGGAGACGTTCTGCATGGCGCGGCGGCGTCGGTCGGGACGGCGGCGGCTGCTGCGGGTGGTGGAGTGCTCGTCGTCATCGGCGTCTCGATCGCCGCGCTGGCTCTTCCTGCGTTCATTCGCTATCGAGTGGGGAAGGTGGTGGAGAATGGCACCCATGGCTGACGTACAGAGCTATCTGCTCACCAGTGGTAGGTACCGAGCGGAGATCGCCTCGACGGGCGCGGGGCTCCGGATGCTCGAATTCGACGGCGTGCCGTTGACCGAGACCTGGAAGGTGGGCGAGAAGCCGCCGCTGTCCGCCGGACTGGTCCTTGCGCCGTGGCCCAACCGCGTCGCCGACGGCACATTCACGTTCGAAGGCACCGAGCATCGGCTCGAGATCACCGAGCCTTCCCGCAACAACGCAAGCCACGGATTCGTCCGTCGCGTCGACTGGACGTTGATGGACCGCTCGCCGTCGCGCGTCGAGCAATCCGTCGAGGTCGGTCAGCACGAAGGGTGGCCGTATGCGTTGACGGTGACCGTCGCGCACGAACTCACCGAGGACGGTCTGCTCGTCACGGCGACGGCGAAGAACGACGGTGATACCGACGCGCCCTACGGGATGGGCTTTCACACCTTCGTGCGCGTCGGCGACGTCCCTCTGGACGACTGCACGCTCGAGCTCTCGGCGGGTACGCGTCTGCAGCTCGACCCGGTGCGGAACCTGCCCAACGGCCCATCGGTGCCGACGGCTGGGTCGGATTACGACTTCACCGCGGCGAAATCGCTGAAGGGCGTCTGGCTGGACACGCCCTTCAGCGCCGAACTACCCGACCCCGACGGCAGAGCGAGACACTACCTTCGGAGCCCTGACGGCGCCGCGACAGTTCTGTGGACCGACCGGGAATTCGATTGGGTGCAGGTGTTCACGGCGGACCCGGCGAAGGACCAGGCGTATCCCGATCGCGGGCGAGCGCTGGCAATAGAACCGATGACGTGCCCGCCGGATGCGTTCAATTCCGAGATCGATCTCCTCGTCCTGAAGCCCGGCGAATCCTGGACGGGCACTTGGGGAATGGAGTACCGAGCAGCATGACGATTCTGGTGTGCGGAGAGGCGCTGGTCGACCTGGTTCCGGTCCACGAAGGCCCGTTGCTGTCGCCGAAGCTCGGCGGTGGCCCGTTCAACGTCGCGATCGCGCTCGGCCGTCTCGGCGAGAAGGTCTCGTTCCTGTCGCGGGTGTCGACCGATCCGTTCGGCGAGCAGATTCTGCAGAGTCTGCGTGACGCGAGCGTCGACGTGTCGCTGGTCCAGCGTGGAGCCGAGCCGACAACGCTTGCCCTGACAAATCTTGCCGACGACGGCAGCGCCCAGTACTCGTTCTACGCGGACGGTACGGCGGACCGTCTGGTGCAGGATCCAGGTGATCTGCCGGACGAGATCACGACGCTGTCGTTCGGAACGCTGTCGTTGCTGTACGAGCCGGGCGCATCGATGTACGCGGCGTTGCTCCACCGTGCGCACGCGGCCGGGAAGTTGACGATGCTGGATCCGAACATCCGCCCCGCGGCCATCGACAGTACGAGTGGCGACATCACGGCCGACGGCTTCAGGCGACGGTTCCTGTCGTGGTTGCCTGCTGTCGACATTCTGAAAGTGTCCGAGGATGATTCTCACTGGCTGGGATTGGGTTCGGAAGGTTCGACGGTCGACGACTGGCGTGCGGCGGGAGTCACCGCAGTGGTCATGACGCGTGGTGGCGACGGAATTTCGGTGTTCACGGCGTCCGGTGAGATAGGGGTGGAAGGCGTGCAGGTCGACGTTGTCGACACCATCGGTGCTGGTGACACGGTCCACGGCGCCCTGCTCGCCTTTTTGGAGAAAGAGAATATTGTCACATCGAGTGCCCTGAGTGACATGGGCAAGCGAGACTGGGAACGAGCACTGGGGTTCGCCGCGCGAGCAGCAGCCGTCACCGTTTCTCGCCCGGGTGCCGACCCTCCGTGGGCGTCCGAGGCGCCGAGAGACTAGTTTCTCTATCGACGATAGAAGTGTCCGCTTTACGTACGTGTCCGTTACAAGAGTTCGAGAGGGACCATTCGTGCCCGCTGAGAATGACGCCAAAGCCACCCTCACCTATCCCGGTGGCGAACACATCATGTCCATTGCCAAGGCGACCGAAGGCAATGACGGCATCGAGCTGGGAAAGCTGCTGGCTACGACCGGCTACACGACTCTCGACGGCGGGTTCGTCAACACCGCCTCGACGAAGTCGGCGATTACCTACATCGACGGCGACCAGGGAATCCTTCGTTACCGCGGATACCCGATCGAACAGCTTGCCGGTAAGTCTTCGTTCATCGAGGTCAGCTACCTGCTGATCTACGGTGAGCTGCCTACCGAGGACCAGTTGGAGACGTTCACCGACAAGATCCGTCGACACACCCTGCTGCACGAGGATCTCAAGCGGTTCTTCGACGGGTTCCCGCGGAACGCGCACCCGATGCCGGTGCTGTCGAGCGCGGTCAACGCGCTGTCGGCGTACTACCAGGATTCGCTCGACCCGAACGATCCGGCGCAGGTCGAGTTGTCCACCATCCGGTTGCTGGCGAAGCTGCCGACCATCGCGGCGTACGCGTACAAGAAGTCGGTCGGTCAGCCGTTCCTGTACCCGGACAACTCGAAGAGCCTCGTCGAGAACTTCCTGCGTATGACGTTCGGCTTCCCGGCCGAGCCCTACGAGGTCGATCCCGAGATCGTCAAGGCGCTCGACATGCTGCTCATCCTGCATGCGGACCATGAGCAGAACTGCTCGACGTCGACGGTTCGTCTCGTCGGATCCTCGGACGCGAACCTCTTCACCTCGATCTCCGGCGGCATCAACGCGCTGTGGGGACCGCTTCACGGCGGTGCCAACCAGGCTGTGCTCGAGATGCTCGACAAGATCAAGGCCGAAGACGGCGATGCCACCGACTTCCTGCGTCGCGTGAAGAACAAGGAAGACGGCGTGAAGCTCATGGGCTTCGGGCACCGCGTCTACAAGAACTTCGATCCGCGCGCCACGCTGGTCAAGGAAACCGCGCACACCATCCTCGGCAAGCTGGGCAACGGTGACGAGCTGCTCGACATCGCGCTCAAGCTCGAGGAGACCGCGCTCACCGACGATTACTTCGTCGAGCGCAAGCTGTACCCGAACGTCGATTTCTACACCGGCTTGATCTACCGCGCGATGGGCTTCCCGCCGCGCATGTTCACGGTGTTGTTCGCAATGGGGCGCCTCCCGGGCTGGATCGCGCACTGGCGCGAGATGCACGAGGATCCGTCCACCAAGATCGGCCGTCCGCGCCAGATCTACACCGGTTACACCGAGCGCGACTACAAGGACGTCAGCTCGCGCTGAGAACCAGACGACCAGAGCCGCCGTCCCCGATCGGGGACGGCGGCTCTTGTCATGTTCCTGGCCGCTGCCGAATCAGAACTGCCGACGGTTCTCGAGCACCGGGAGCTTCTTGCGAACAGCGTCGACGAGCCCGGTGTCGATGTCCACGGTCAGTAGCCCGGGCGTTGCGTCGAGCTCGCCGAGGACCTCGCCGGTGGGGGAGCTGACAACCGAATGCCCGACGCCCAGTGGCGCGGTACCTTCGGCTTCCGCTGGTTCCGCCTGGTCACACGCCGCGACGTAGGCGGTGGAATCCAGAGCGCGCGCCCTGGCCAACAGTGACCACTGCTCGACCTTGCCCGGTCCGCTGCCCCAGGACGCGGGGACGACGACGATCTCGGCTCCGAGGTCGCCGAGCTTCTGGAACAGGGCGGGGAAGCGAATGTCGTAGCACGTGGCGAATCCGATTGTGACTCCGTCGATCTGGACGGTGAGGGGCTCCGACCCCGGTGCGACAGTGTCGGATTCGGCGAATCCGAAGGCGTCGAAGAGGTGGATCTTGTCGTACGAGGCTTCGACTCCCGGCCCGGTTATCAGCAGCGTGTTGGCGACGCGGCCTTCGTCGGCTGGGGTGAACATGCCGGCGACGATGGTGATGCCGATCTTCTTGGCGATTTCGCGGACGGCATCCGCCCACGGGCCGTCGAGTGGTTCTGCACTCTTCCGAATTGGTCCACCGAAGCAGCGCATCATCGCTTCCGGGAACACGACGATCGACGATCCGGCTTCGTGTGCGGCCTGTGCGTGCCTATCGATGATCTTCAGGTTGTCGGACGGTTCGGTGCCGCTGGTGACCTGCGCGAGGCTGATTCGAATAGTGGTGCTCATCGGCTGATCTCCTGGTTTCGTATCGCTATGGGAGGTATACATAGCGTATGCAATCGCTATCGGGTCGGGACAAGGCGTACTCGTTCGTTCGCGATCAAGTGCTCACGTCGCCCGCTGCCACCGGCACGTTTCTCAACGAGCAAGAACTCGCCACCCGAATCGGGGTGTCTCGCACGCCGGTTCGCGAGGCTCTGCTGATGCTGCAGGCCGAGGGGCTCGTCGAAATGGTACCCAAACGGGGCGCGCACGTACCGGCGATGTCGGGCCGTCAGATCGGCGAGCTGATGGAGTTGCGAGGTGTGCTCGAGCGGCATGCCGCGAGTGCGTCGTTGAAGGCAGGTGCGCCGCCGGTCTCGCAGATGCGCGAGGCGCTCGATCGACAGGAAAGTTTGGCCGATACGAGAACTGCCGAGGGAGCAAAGGAATTCATCGATCTGGACGGTCTGTTCCATCAGATCCTCGTCGATGCGGCGGGGAGCGAGCTGCTGTCGCGTACCTACGCCGGACTCCGAGCTCGCCAACTGAGGGTGGGGTTGACTGCTCTCTTCGCTGCAGCGGACCGTCAACGCAACGTGTGCACCGAGCACGAGGCCATCGTCGCCGCCCTGGAGGCGGGCGACGAGGGCCTCGTGCATCGTGCGATCGACGATCATCTCGAAGTCACACTGCAGATTCTGCTGCGGGCGTAGTTCTCGTCATGACCTGATATTCCTCTTCTTCGGCGCGGTCGGGGTTGCGGCCCAACGCAAGTCCGATCAGCGTCAGCACGCCGACGATTGCGACGTAGACGACGATGAGTACCCAGCTGTCGGTCTTGTCCAACAGGAAGACGAAGATCAGCGGAGCCATCGCGCCGCCGACCACACCTGCGAGCGTGTAGGCGAGCGAACTGCCGGTCGAGCGGAGTCGGACGGTGAACTGCTCGGTCACGAACGCTGCCTGCGGCCCGTACATGAACGAGTGAAATGCCAAGCCGACGACGATGCCGAGAATCAGTAGCGGCAGCGAGCTTCCGCCGATGATCAGGAAGAAGATGGCGCTCCACGTGACGCCGCCGACCGCGGCGACGCCGTAGACGAGCCGACGATTGATCCGGTCGGACAGTGCTCCCGCCAGTGGGATCAGTCCTAGCTGGAACGTCGAGCCGACGAGAATCGCGATCAGAACCTCGCTGCGTTCGAACCCGAGCTTCTGTGTTCCGTAGGTGATCGAGAAGACGGTGAACAGCGCGTAGATGACGTCGGGTGCGATGCGCGACATGATTGCTGCAACCAGCGGACGTCGTTGGGTCTTGAACACTTCGCTGATCGGTGCTTCGGATCGGTCGCCGCTCTCCTGCAGCGCCTTGAACACCGGTGTGTCTTCCAGCTTCAGTCGAATCCAGAGACCGAATCCGACGAGCACCGCGGAGAAGAGGAAGGCCACGCGCCAACCCCATGATTCGAACTGTTCTTCGGTCAGCGCGAGCGTCAACCCTGCGAGTGCGCCGTTGGCGAGAAGGTTGCCTGCAGGCGGTCCGATCTGTGCGGCGGAGGACCAGAACCCGCGTTGGCTGGGGTTGCCGTATTCGCTCGACAGTAGGACTGCGCCGCCCCATTCGCCGCCGACTGCGACGCCCTGTGCGAATCGCATCGTGACGAGAAGTATCGGCGCGACGATACCGATCGTGTCGTATCCGGGGATCAGTCCGATGGCGAAGGTGGTGACGCCGATCAACAGCAAGGTGATGACGAGTAGCTGCTTGCGTCCGATCACATCGCCGAGCCGCCCGAAGACGAATCCGCCGACCGGACGGGCGATGTACCCGACTGCGTAGGTCGAGAACGCCAGCAAGGTCCCTGTCAGCGGATCGCTGTCGGGGAAGAAGACGATCGGGAAGATGAGCGCAGCGGCAGCGGAGTAGACGGCAAAGTCGTACCACTCCAGTGCTGTGCCGGTGAGGCTCGCGGCGAATGCCTTCGCCAGGCCTTTCTTGTCGACTGTCTGCGCAGTCATGTGCAGCTCCTTCGTCTGTGCCTTGGGTCACTCGATCCGTTGTACGTTGTCCATACTTGCTGTATACAAGACGTATGCGCAAGTGTTTCGGCGTATTGGAAACAATCAATTAACGAGAGGGCCTCCTTGATGCTGACGTTCACGCTCCCTGACGGTTCGACCGAAACAGTCGAGCCTCGCACACTGCTCAACGCCGGCTACGCGGGTCGCAACCAGGACGAAGTGGCCCACCACATCGCCGAGTTGGCTGAACTCGGTGTTCCAGCACCGACCGTCACCCCGGCGATGTACCCGATTTCGCCGTATCTTGCGCAGCAGACCGATGAGGTGCACGTCCAGCACGCGCGCACGTCCGGAGAGGCCGAATGGGCGCTGGTGATTCTCGGTGACACCGAGAACGACGTCCTGCTCACCGTCGCATGCGACCACACCGACCGTGAGCTGGAGGTTCACAGCGTCGCCTGGAGCAAGAACGCTTCTCCCGATGTGCTTGGGACGAACGCGTGGCGGCTGTCCGACGTCGCCGATCGCATCGACGAGATCACCCTGAAAGCCTGGGTCGGAGAGACGCCGATTCAGACGGGTTCGCTCGCGGATCTGCTCTCGCCGAAGTACTGGCTCGACGTCCTCCGCGAGCGTGGATTGTTCGAGCGGGGAACCATCCTGATTTCGGGCACGATCTCGATGCACCCCGGCGTCGACCAGTTCGCCGATTCCTGGAAGGTCGAGATGGGCGATCCGTCTACCGGCAACGTGCTGACCTGCGAATATCGGACGATTCTGATGCCTGCCCCGATCGGCTGACAGCCGCGACGTAGGGTGGAGTGCGTGACGAAGCCAATTATCGAGTTCCAGGCAGGCCCGCCGCCCGTCGATCTAGTCATCGTGGATTTGGTGGAGGGAGATGGCACCGAAGCTGTTCCCGGGGGCAATGTCGAGGTTCATTACGTCGGCGTCGAGTTCGAGTCGGGAGAAGAATTCGACTCCTCGTGGAACCGCGGCGAGTCGATCAAGTTCCCGCTGCGGGGCCTGATTCAGGGCTGGCAGGACGGGATCCCCGGCATGAAGGTCGGCGGACGTCGTCAGCTCACCATTCCGCCGGAGCTGGCATACGGGCCTGCAGGCCAGGGCCACCGGCTGTCGGGCAAGACGCTCGTGTTCGTGATCGACCTGCTCGACGTCAGCTAGCGCAGTGCTGGGATGGCAGCCCGTGCGCGGGCTGCCTCCCGCGTTGCCGTCGTATTGCTTTTTCCGCCTCGTGAACCCGCGAGTTTTGCCGCGATGTGCTCGGCAACGGTGACGGGTTCGTAGTGAAGTGCCTCGCCCGGTTCGATGCACGAGTTCAGGGGCGCGATCGTCGCGTCCAGATTCCCGTCGTGGAAGAACGCCACCGAACGACGTCGAACGATGTTTCCGTCCACGATCGGTGGCCGCACCCGATGCAGGGTGGACAACCACCGGTCGTTGGTGAGCCTGGCCGTCAGATCCCCGAGATTGATCAGCAGTGCATCGTCCGCGGGCGACACGTCGTGCCATCGCAGGTCACTGCCGACCACCTGTAGCCCAGCCACCTGGTCGGCCCACAGCACGGTGACGAGGCCGTAGTCGGTGTGCTCGCCCATTCCGTCCAACTCGCCATCGAGGTCGATTTCACCGGCTGGAAGTGCGTAGTTGTTCATTCGGAGGGTGTCGAGCGAGTTGCTCGTGATCGGTTCGAAGAAGTCGGGCGCAAGGCCGAGGGCGTCGGCGAAGATCCGGGTGAGTGTTCGTGCCACCCGCGCGGCATGCGCGAAATAGGTCGTGGCGGCGTCCTCGAAACCGTCGACGGTCGGCCATACGTTGGCGACACCGTCGCCGGTACCGACGTTGAATGCCTCGAAGAAGTCGTTCATACGCGTCGCCGACTCCACCCCCAGGCTCAGGCTGAGCGACTCACTTCTCGGTGCCGTGTAACCACGATTGACATCCGGCGGCATGATGTACGACGCCTTGTCTGCGGCGTCGAGTGCAAAGAAGCCGTCGAGTGCGCGTCGGAGGCCGGCGAGCACGGAATCGGGGATTCCATGTCCCGTGATCGACATGAATCCGACTGCGCTGCACGCGTAATCCAAATCGGACGCGACTTCCCGCCTGCTCTCTTCGGTGCCGTGCCCGACGTACGGCGAGATATCGATCGTCGGTACGTGGAACTGGGTGAGCGACATCGTACGATCTTTGCAACATCGGCCGGTTCTGTGGGTTTCTTCGGTGTAAATAACCCCTGTGTGTAGTCACGGTCCGCGGCCGTGATTACTCGTTCACGGGGGCAGCGAGCTCGATCACAAGGCGCGCCCCACCCAGCGGACTGTCGGTGAAGAAGGCGCGGCCACCGTGCAACTCGGCCTGCTGCTCGACGAGCGCGAGCCCGAGACCGGACCCACCCTTCGTCGCCGACGCCCCGCGGTAGAACCGCTCGAACACCGACTCCCGTTCGGCCGGGGGAATCCCCGTTCCGTCGTCGTCGACGGTGATTCGCACCAGCGCATCATCTCGGGCGACGGCAATCGAGACTCGACGGGCATTGCCGTGCCGGACGGCGTTGATGATCGCGTTGTCCAGCGCCAGCCGAAGGCCTGCAGGGAGCGCCTGCATCACCAGCGACGGCTCCGAGTCGACGCGCACGTCGAGATCAGGATTCTGGCGCATGGCGTCCTGCGCTGCGACGTCGCATATTTCCACTACATCGACCGGCACGCGGTCGTTCTCGCTCGACAGTTCTCCGGACGCGAGCCGTTCCAGCGCGGACAGGGTCGCTTCCACCCTGCCCTGGGTGCGTTGTAGGTCCTCGAGAATCTCGAATCGTTGCGGGGGCTCGAGATCGAGTGTCCGGAGGACTTCTATGTCGGTGCGCATCGCCGTCAGCGGAGTGCGCAGCTCGTGTGCCGACACCGCGGCGAAATCGCGAGCGGTCCCGAGCGCCTCGTTGGTACGGGCTTGCGCGTCGCCCAGGCGGTCGAGCATGTCGGCGATGGCGACGGCCAGTTCGTCTGCTTCCTTGACGCCGGTTCTCGTCGCGGGAGCGCGAGGAGGCTGGGCGCTGACCTGTTGCGTCAACGTCACCAGAGGCTTCACGGCCCGACCACCGAAGAGCCACCCCAGTCCCGTCGATGCCGCAACTGCCGCCAGTCCGCCGACGATCACCCAGCGTTGCTGATCGTCGGTGACCCGTTGGGCCTCGATCGCCGGGACGCCGATGGAGATGACGATGTCCGTCGCGGATACGGCCTCGGAGGTGTAAACCCGGAATCGATCGCCGTCGACGTCGACGGTCGCGGAACCCTCGTCGAGCTCGGGCAATTGCGTCGGCGTCGATGCGATCACCAGGTCACCGGTCCGAATCGTCACCGCGAAGGCTCCGGAACTGCCGAGTTGATCGAGGAAGAGCTCGAGGCTCGCCGAGTTGGGACTGAGGACCTGGGATGCCGTCGTGAGGCGTTCGTCCAGGTTGCTGACGTTGTTCCGCGAAATGGCGACGGAGGCGACGATGCCGACGGTGGCGACGACGATGGTTGCGCCCAAGGCTGTCGCGGCGGCGACGCGTGCACGGAGTGAGAACCTCAAGACGATGCCCTCAGGACGAAGCCGACGCCGCGGACGGTGTGCAGGATGCGCGGCTGGCCGTCGACCTCGATCTTCCGTCGTAGATAGCCGACGAACACGTCGACGACGTTGGTGTCGGCGACGAAGTCGTAGCCCCACACCAGCTCGAGGAGTCGTTCACGGGTGAGGACGACGCCCGAGTTACGGGCCAGGACGGCGAGCAGTTCGAATTCGCGTTTGGTGAGATCGAGCTCGCGGTCGTTCACGTGGGCGCGGTATCCGGGGATGTCCACGCGGAGGGCGCCGATTGTGACGGCCGATCCGGTGTCGGGCACTGCAGGAGCCGTCGACCTCCGGCGCAGCATCGCGCGGATGCGCGCCACCAGCTCGGCCAGCACGAATGGTTTGGTCAGGTAGTCGTCGGCACCCGACTCGAGACCTGAGATTCGATCGTCGACCGAGCTTCGCGCGCTGAGCACGCAGATCGGGACGTCGTTTCCCATTGCACGCAGGGCTTTCACGACGCTGGCGCCGTCGAGCACCGGCATGTTGATGTCGAGGACAACGACGTCAGGTGTGCGCTGCGCGACGACCGTGAGTGCCTGTCCGCCGTCCACCGCGGTGATGACGGTGAATCCGGATAGGCGAAGTCCGCGTTGCAGCGAGGCGAGCACGTCCGCATCGTCGTCGACGACGAGGACCGTGGCAGATTCAGGCACGCCTCTATGTTCTCAAGCCGCCCAGCTGTCCACCGTCATCTGGCGTTCCTCGGGCGATTTGGCGAAGAACTCTTCGAGCGCCTCGCGGCGTTCGCGATCGGCGTCGAGAGTCCACGCAACCGCCGGAGCGTTTGCGTAGAGCTTGGCGTAGAACGATTCGAAGCTGCAGGTGCTGTTCACCAACGACGCAGCTCCCGGGAAGATCGGGGTTGCTGTGTTTCTCATGTTTCCCAAGGTAGAAGACAATATTGGGCGCTCGGTGAGGCAAGTATGGGAGAACTGTGAGAACTCGACGCGGGTGGATTGTGCCGACAATGTGCGGGTATGACTTGTTCCATGACTGTGGTGTGGTTTCGACGCGACCTTCGAACGAACGATCTCCCGACGCTGACTACCGCAGCGGACTCGGGTGGGCCGGTACTGGGTTTGTTCGTTCTCGACGACGTATTGCTGAAGGCGTCGGGCGGGCCGCGTCGAGATTTTCTGTTTCGCAGCCTGGAGGCGCTGGACGAACAGTTGAACGGTCGGTTGCTGGTGGTCAAGGGTGATCCCGAGTCGGTGGTGCCGAAGGTGTGCAAGGCCATCGATGCCGACGAGGTACACATCAGCTCCGACTACGGGCCCTACGGGCGCAGTCGTGACGAACGCGTCGGCAAACACGTGACGTTGGTGTCGACGGGGTCGCCGTACGCTATTGCGCCGGGGAGGGTGACCAAGAGCGACGGTGAGCCGTACCGAGTGTTCACCCCGTACTTCCGGCAGTGGATGGAGCATGGGTGGCGGGGGCCGGCAGACACGTCGTCCGAGACCGTGGACTGGCTCGACCCGAGCGAGGTGAATGGCCTGCCTGCGCGCGTGAAGATCCCTACCGAGAAGGATGCGTCGGACGCGCCCGCAGGGGAGAAGGCGGCGTCGGACGCATGGGCTGAGTTTCTCGAGCGGGTGTCGTCCTACGACGACGAGCGCAACCGACCGGACCTGGATTCGACGTCGCGAATGTCGGTGCATCTGAAGTACGGAACCATTCACCCTCGTACCATGCTGGCGGACCTCGGAAAGCTGCGCACCGAAGGATCCGCGTCGTACCGGCGGCAGATCGCATGGCGAGACTTTTACGCGGACATACTCTTCCAGCGGCCGGACAGTGCCCGCGAGAACTACGACAAGAAGTTCGACGCGATCGAACTCGACACCGGCAAGCACGCCCAGGAAATGTTCGATGCATGGAAGGACGGGCGAACGGGCTTTCCCATCGTCGATGCCGGGATGCGCCAACTGAAATCCGAGAACTGGATGCACAATCGGGTCCGCATGATCG
The DNA here is from genome assembly GCF_057808915.1 of Rhodococcus sp. FG69. Classification (NCBI taxonomy): domain Bacteria; kingdom Bacillati; phylum Actinomycetota; class Actinomycetes; order Mycobacteriales; family Nocardiaceae; genus Rhodococcus; species Rhodococcus sp. FG69. The sequence continues at coordinate 20,183 of NZ_JBMDIX010000013.1, forward strand.
TGGCGTCGTTCCTCGTCAAGGATCTTCACGTTCCGTGGTGGTGGGGGGCCCGGTACTTCATGGATCGCCTCGTCGACGGCGACCTCGCGAGCAACCAGCATGGGTGGCAGTGGACGGCAGGAACGGGCACCGACGCGTCGCCGTACTTCCGGGTGTTCAACCCGATCACGCAGGGCGAGAAGTTCGATCCGACAGGCGATTACGTGCGGCGGTGGGTGCCGGAGCTGCGTGGTGAAGAGGGAAAGGCCGTACACACACTCAAATTCGGGCGACCCAAGGAGTACCCCGAACCGATCGTCGACCACAAACACGAACGCGAAGTTGCCATCGCGCGGTTCAAGTCCCTCTAACGCCGACGCGACAAGCCGACACCGACGAGGCAGATCATGCCGCCGACGACGGCGAGAAAGTGCGGGACTTCCCCGAGTAGGAGCCAGGCCATCAGGATCGTCAGCGGCGGAACGGCATACGTCGTGATGCCGAGCCGCCCAGCGTCCATCCGCGTCAGCGCGTACGCCCACGTGCTGAACGCGAGGGCGGTCGGAACGAGGCCGAGGTAGATCAATCCGCCGGTCGCCCCGGCTGATGCCGTGCCGAGGTCCTCGATCAGTGCGGGCGCGAACGGCAACGTGCACAGAGTGCCGATCGCGCACGCCATCCACGTGACCTGCAATCCGGGAACGCTTCTGAGAACCGGCTTTTGGCTGAGCACGCCGATCGCGTACGTGGCGGCAGAAACGAGACACAGTGCGATGCCGAGGAAGTCCGCGTCGGTCTTGGTGGTGTCCGTGGTCGTGACCGCCGTGACGACGCCGACCAGGACCGCACCCGAGAATGCGATCGCCGCCCCGATCACGAGCCACCGCGGGAATCCCTCGCCCAGCAGAAGGCCCGCGAACAGGGCGACGAGGATCGGTCCGATCTGAATGAGCATCGAGGTCGTACCTGCGTCGACCCGCTGTTCTGCGGCGTTCAGCGACACGTTGTAGATCGCGAACCAGAACACGCCGACGCTGATGATCTGTATCCACTGCGTTCGTCCTGGCCTGACCCACGTGCGCCTCAGCATGAGAATCGCACCGAGTGCGACTGTCCCGATGAGCAATCGCCCGAGCGCAAGGGGTCCGGCGCCGAACGACGTCCCGACGCCCCGGATCGCGACGAACGCCGACGCCCAGGCCAGCACTGTGATGGTTACAGCTCCGAGTGCGAGCCAGTCGGTCTTCTTCGTGGTGTCGAGCGCAGTCATGTCGCTCACGCTACGGCCACGCCCAGGTCTTGGTCGCGCGGATTTCGGACATTGTTGCTCGGGTTTCTGCCGTGCGGGCCAGCAGGGTCACCTGCCCAGCAACTTCTCCAACGCGTCGAGCACTGCCGGATCCTCGATCGTCGACGGCACTCCGTACTCCTCGCCGGCGACTATCTGCCGCATCGTCTTCCGTAGAATCTTTCCGGACCGCGTCTTGGGCAGAGCCCCGACGATCGTGACGTCCCTGAACGTCGCGAGCGCGCCGATCTGATCGCGCACCATCGCGACGAGCTCGGTGCGCAATTGCTCTTCCTCGATGCTCTCCCCGGCCTTGAGAACTACGTAACCGCTCGGGCGCTGCCCCTTGAGGTCGTCGTGGATTCCGATCACCGCGCATTCGGCGACGGCCGGATGGCTCGCCACGACGGCCTCCATCGATCCCGTCGAAAGTCGGTGGCCGGCAACGTTGATGACATCGTCGCTGCGGCCGAGGACATAGACGTATCCGTCGGCATCGACGTAACCGGAGTCGCCGGTCAGGTAGTAGCCGGGGAACGTCTCGAGATACGAGCGCCTGAAGCGGTCCTCGTCGTTCCACAACCCGACGAGTGTGCCGGGCGGAAGCGGGAGCTTGACGACGATGTTGCCCTCGGTCCCGGCATCGACTTCGGCGCCCCTCGCGTCGAGAATCCCGACTTGGAAGCCCGGCACTGCCACCGTAGGCGATCCCGACTTGATCGGAAGTGGTTCCAAACCACGAAGATTGGCGCAGATCGCCCAGCCGGTTTCGGTCTGCCACCAGTGGTCGACGACCGGGCGGTCCAGGGTGCGGCTGACCCACTCGTAGGTGTCCGGGTCGAGTCGCTCACCTGCCACGAAGACAGTGGCGAGAGAGGAGATGTCGTACTTCTCGAGTTCGCTCGCGCGTGGGTCGACCTTGCGGATTGCTCGAAGCGCGGTCGGTGCAGTGAACAGCGCACGGACACCGTGGTCCTGGATCACCCGCCAGAACGCCCCGGCGTCGGGAGTGCCGACGGGTTTGCCCTCGTAGAGAACGGACGTCGCACCCGCGAGCAAGGGGCCGTAGACGATGTAGGAGTGCCCGACGACCCAGCCGACGTCCGACGCCGTCCACATCACCTGGCCCTCGCCGACGTCGTAGATGTTGCGCATCGACCACATCAGAGCGACGGCATGGCCGCCGTTGTCGCGTACCACTCCCTTGGGTTTGCCGGTGGTGCCCGAGGTGTAGAGAATGTAGAGCGGATCCGTTGCCCGCACCGAAACCGGCTCGGCTGCAACGGTGTCGACGAGTTGCTCGTCCCAATCGAGCCAGCTGTGTGCGTTCGCGATGCCCTCGCGTGCTTTGACGATCACTGCCGGTTTCGGTGCCGTGGTGAGGGCCAGGGCCTTCTGGACAATCGGCAGATACTCGATCACCTTGCCCGGTTCGAAGCCGCCGCTGGCGGTGATCAGCAGTGCCGGCTCGGCGTCGTCGATCCGCGCAGCGAGTTCCTTGGCCGCGAACCCGCCGAACACCACCGAATGCACGGCACCGATCCGCGCACACGCCAGCATCGCGACGACGGCCTCGGGAATCATCGGCAGGTACAGGACGACGCGATCGCCGACGGTGACGCCGTTCTCGAGCAGCACACCGGCGAACAGAGCTACCTCGTCGAGAAGTTCGGAGTACGTGAACGAGCGCACGGTGCCGAGCATCGCGGAGTCGTAGATCAGCGCGGTCCGGTCGCCGTGTCCGGCATCGACGTGCCGGTCGAGCGCATTGACGCACGTATTGAGCTCGCCATCTTCGAACCAGCGTCCGTTGGTGAACGCCGTGGTCGGGGGCGTCGTCCAGTCGATACCACCGGCAGCCTCCAGCCAGAAACCTTCCCGATCGGAGATGCTGCTGTCGAATGCATTTCGATACTCGCCGCTCATGTGTGCAGCTTAGTGCGCGGGCGGGCCGTTTCGGCCGGATCCGACTGCACACTATCGTCGTGAATCGACGGGAAATCGCCGATCCGCGACGATAGTGTGCAACTAGGTCTGCTTCAGCCTGTGGATAACTCGAGTTATCCACATTTCCGCATTGCCCCCTACCGCCCGAGGTCTCCATCGGCAACGGTGTTCGCATGGGGGTACGAACAGCCGCGCAGCTGGTGGAGTCGGGAATGAGCCGCGGTGCGATCGCTCGTCGGGCGAAGTCCGGGACGCTGACCAGGGTGCTTCCTCAGGTCTATGCGACCGACAAACCCGACTTCGTAGACCTGTGCACGGCTGTCACCCTCTGGAAGTCGGATGCGGTGATCAGTCACCTGACGGCGGCGTGGCTATGGGGACTCGTGGAGCACGAGCCGGATCGGGTGGACGCAACAATCGATCCGTCGGGGTCGGCTCGTTGTCCGCAGTGGATTCGGCTCTATCGACGCACGCTGCCGACGATCACGACCTTCCGCGGACTTCGTGTCGTGACCATCGAGCAAGCTTTCGTCGACGTCGCTGCGATCTTGCCGAAACCGGAGTTGGAGCGGTTCTTCGACGCGTCCATCGACAACCAGATCCCCTGGCGCAGGGTTGCTGGCGTCTCTGAGGTGGCGAGCGGGATGAACGGGATGAAAGCACTCCGGGAACAACTACGACGCTGCTGCCCGGGGACTCGTTCCGAACCTGAGCGGATCGTGGCGAGAGCGCTGACTGCCCGCAACTTCTACCTGGAACTCAACGCGAGAGTCGGCCAGTTCTATGGCGACCTGGTCGACTTTCGTGCGCGTGTCATCGTGGAGATCGACGGTCGCATGTTCCATAGCGATCCGGCGACGTTCGATAGCGATCGCCGACGCCAGAACCAGCTCGTCCTCGAAGGATGGTTGGTGCTGCGGTACTCTGCGGCAACGGTCCATGCCGACCTCGATCGGGTGGTCGAGGAGATCATCACCGTCGTGCGTCGGCGTCGGAAGTCGATCGATTCGTCGTCGCGGACGCTTCCTCGGATCTGACTGCACACTATCGTCGCGAATCGACGGGAAATCACCGATTGGTGACGATAGTGTGCAACCCTGCGCTACTTCAGGTCCGGATTCTCCTCGTAGACCTCCGCGAGCACGGACATGTCGAACAGCTCGTCCGCGGTGATCTCGATACCCGCTGTTGCGAGGGCGGCGATGTTCTCGTCGATGAGTGCCTGCGTCATCGTGAACAGGCCGTTCGCCTCGGTGTCGGCGGACACAACCAGATCGTTCTGCGCCGTCGCTTCGAGGACCTGCTCCTCGAGTTCGAGGTTCTGGTCCTTGCCGAACACCTCGACCGCCAGACGTGCAGACTCGCGTGGATCGGCAACGGCGTCGCGCCAGCCCTGAATCTCGGCCTTCAGGAACGCCTTGAGCTTGTCGCGTTCGTTGTCGATGGTCGACTGCAGGACGGTCAGCGTCTCCGCGACGAGAGGGAGGTTGTAATCCGCGAACAGGAAATTCGCGTTCTCGAAACCTTTGGCAGCGAGCGTGATCGGCTCGTTCGTCACGTAGCTGACCCAGCCGTCGACCTCGCCGTTGGCCAGCGGGCTCGGGTCGAACTGAGCCGGGACGATCGTCATCTGGCTCTCCTCGAGCCCGTTGGCCGCCAACAATGCCGCGAACACCAGCTGGTTCGAATCCTGTACCCCGATGCGCTTGCCGACCATGTCCTGCGGCGAATTGATCGGTGACGCAGCGGACGAGACGATGCAGAACGGGTTCTTCTGGAACGTGGCTGCAACGATCTTGGCCTCCAGCCCGCCGAGTACTGCAGGAGCCGTCAGCTGCGGGGCAGACGTTCCGATCCACACCTTTCCGGTGTCCAATCCTGCTTCGACGCCGGTGCCGGCCGCGCCACCAGCGATGAGGTCGACGCTGCCGAAACCGGCGTCGGCGTAGTACCCCTTCTCGGTCGCGAAGTACTCACCGGCGAACTCGATGTTCTTGATCCACGACAGCTGCATCGCGACGGTTCCGTACTGCGAGCCATCGTCCGTCGATCCACCGCTCGACGACGAATCGCTGCTGCATGCTGCGAGGACGGTTGCGCCGCCGATGGCCAGAGAAGCCATGCCGCCGTAGCGAAGCAGCGACCGTCGGTCGAACTGTGAGGAAAGGTTCATGAATCGGAACTGTAGGTGTCCTCCGTTTCGATCGAATTGCTCGCAAGCGCCCTACTGTAAACAACTCATTTCATCCGTTGCAGCGCAAAGTTCTCCAGCACGCCGACGATCGCGTAGAGCACGATCGACACCACGGTGATGACGACGATCGACGCCCAGAGTTCGTTGTACTGGTATCGGGGGATTGCCTTGATCATCGACGAGCCGAGACCCTGCCCGCTGCCCAGCCATTCGCCGATGAGGGCGCCGATCAGCGCACCGGGAACGGAGATGCGTGCTGCGGCGAACACCGCAGGCAAGGCCGACGGAACTGCGACCATGCGCAGTGCCATCCACCGGTTTCCGCCGTACGCCGCAATCAAATCCTGTGCACCCGTTGGCGCTTCACGGAGCCCGACCATGATCATGACGAGGGCAGGGAAGAACACGACGATGGCGACCATGACCGTCACGCCGACGATCCCACGCCCGAAGATCAGCACGATGATCGGAGTCAGCGCCACCAACGGCACGGACCGAAGTAGCATCGCAACCGGCATGAACGTCTGCTCGACGGCTCTCGAGACCACGAAGATCGACGCGACGATCAACGCGGCGCCCATGCCGACGAGGAAGCCGACTCCGGCGTCGCGCAAGGTTATTTCGAGGTTCGAGAAGATGGTTTCGCGATTCGCGGCGGACTTCTCGCCGCCGAACAGGTACGTCCACACCGCAGCCGGAGTTTGGCCGACGCGCGGTCCCACCTGAGGGAACGCTTCGAGGAAGACGACCCAGATGACCAGCAGGAGAGCGAAGGCGATGCCGATCGGGGCAAGGAAGCTGAACATTCCGCGAGCGAGCGTCATGCTGTCTTCCCGGAGGTCCACGGGGTAACGAATCGGGCGATGATCGCGACGATGGCGTATCCGAGCCCGGCGAGAAGTGCTGCGGCCAAAGCCATGCCCCACGTTCGGGGAACGTTGTACGACGTCTGCGCCGCGGTGAGCGCGACGCCGATTCCGCTGTCGACGCCGCCGAGGTACTCACCCAGAATCGCGCCGAGGACGGCGGACGGTGCAGCGATTTTCAGTGCGGCGAACATGGACGGCAACGCTGCGATCGACTGCACACGCCGGAACTTCTGCCACCGCCCGCCGCCGTATGCGGCCACGAGATCGAGGCTCGCCACGTCGGCCGAGCGGAGGCCGGTGAGGGTGCCGACCATGGTCGTGAAAAAGCAGTACATCGCGGCCAGGAAGATCGTGGGTGTGCGTCCGCCGAATACGACGAGAATGATCGGGCCCAATGCAAGCAGGGGTGTGCAGTAGCTGAGGATTGCGAGCTGAGTCGCCAGCGATTCGACGGGCGGAACCAGAACGACCAGGACCGCGAGCGCGATCGCCAGCAGATTCCCCCAGACGAAACCCTGCAGGGCACCGGCGGCGGTGATCGAGAAGTTCGGGCCGTACAGCGCCCATCCGTCGTCGAACATCGTTGCCAGCACGGTCCACGGGCTCGGGATCGTGCCGCCGGCGACGCCGAGCGCGGCGAGTAGCCACCACGCGAGCACGAGTCCGATGATGCCGATCGCGCCCCCGAGCCACTTCGGCCGGCCGAGAGAGGCTCGGCGCGTGGATGATTCGGTCTGAGCTTGGGTGACCTTCTCGATATCTGCGAGCGTCATGCGACGCCTGCCCTGCCGAACAGCAGGCCGGACAGATAGTCGTGCAGCTTGTGGAACTCTGGAGTACGCATCATCTCCGGGGTTCTCGGTCGCGGCAGGTCGATGGATACGACCTCGAGGACACGGCCCGGACGCGGGGTCATGACGGCCACGACGTCGGACAGGAACACCGCCTCGGCGATACCGTGGGTGACCATCAGTGTCGTGGCCGGTTTTTCGGTCCAGATGCGCAGGAGTTCGAGGTTGAGCCGCTGGCGGGTCATGTCGTCGAGTGCGCCGAAGGGTTCGTCGAGGAGAAGAACGCTCGGCTTGACCACGAGCGACCGCGCGATCGACACACGCTGACGCATACCGCCCGACAGCTGCGCGGGCTTGGCCTTCTCGAATCCTTCGAGTCCGACGAGCTTGACGAGGTCGGCGATGAGCTCGGGATCCGACGGGAGCCCGGCGACCTGCAACGGCAGCGTGATGTTCGAGACGACGCTGCGCCACGGAAGCAGCGCCGAGTCCTGGAATGCGATGCCCAGTTCGTGGCGGGTGCGCAGTTCGGCGGGGGACTGGCCGTTGACGAGTGCGGTCCCGGTGGTCGGGGTGTCGAGCCCGGCCAGGATGCGCAGAACCGTCGACTTCCCGCAACCCGACGGGCCGAGTAGGGAGAGAAACGATCCCTCGGGCGTCTCCAAGGTGACGTCGGTGAGTGCCTCGACCGATTTTCGGCCGAGGCTGAAGGTCTTACCGAGGCCGGAGATGTTCAGGCCAGTGCTGGTGCCGATCATTCCACGGACAGTAGGAGCGAAGAGTTGCGTTCGTATTGCGGCTGTGTCACCGCGGCGTTCCTGTCCTGCTTATCGGCGTAAGGATGTCGTCAAGAGTGTGGCGGCGCCGGTTCGTCGTTGACGACACTTCTCGATGTGACCATCTTCGAACTACTGCCTTCACTGAAGGCCGCGTGCCGACCTCGATTCGATCCTGCCGTATGGCCGTCGTCGACCGGGTATCACCTGGGCCGCATCATGCTCGACGGCGTGGCCGTGGAGGACCATGCCGACTGCTACGGCACCCCGAGCCTGCTCGACGGTGTCCTCGTCACTCGGGTGCGATCGGTGATCGCGGGTGTCGTACGTATCGACGGTGAATGCGCATGCCCGGCGGACGCCGAGATCGCCAGTAGGCACTCCGTCGCGGCGCGGGAATTCTTCGCACTCGGTGACACGAAGATCGAATTGCCGTCCGACGTGCGTGCCGGCGACGTTCTAGCCGTGATCCCGAAGACCTAGATGCCGGTAGCGGCCCATCCGCCTCGCGATGCGATCGCCTCTTGGATTACTTTGGGCGCCAGCGAGTTCGCGGGCAATGGCTCCGGCCACCCGCTTCGAGAACTCGACTGGTTCCTCGGCCGCATCGGGATACTCGGGAACGATCGCGTCGACGATCCCATCGCGCAACAGGTCTATCGATCGAATGCCCTGAGCCTCGGCCATCTGAGGGGCGTGGGCGGTATCGCGGTGGACGATGGCGCTCGCTCCCTCGGGTGGCAGCGGGGCAAGCCAGGCATTCTGGGCACACAGAGTTCGGTCTGCCGGTAGCAGTGCGAGCGCGCCACCGCCTGTTCCCTGGCCGAGAAGGACCGAGACAGTGGGAGTGTCGACGGTGACGAGATCGCTGATGCAGCGGGCGATCTCGGGTGCGAGGCCGCCCTCCTCGGCTTCCTTGCTCAGGGCAGCGCCGAACGTGTCGATGACAAGCACCAGTGGAATGCCGAGCTCCTCGGCCAGCTTCATTCCGCGGCGTGCCTCGCGAAGAGCACCCGGGCCCATCGTCGCGGTGACGCTGTGGCTGCTGCGGTCGTTGCCGAACACCACGCAGGAGATCCCGCGAAATCTGCACAGTGACAGCAGGATAGTGGTGTCCGATTCGCCCTGGCCGGTGCCACTCAGTGGAACTTGTTCGGTGGCAGCATGTTCGAGGAGTTGACGAACGCCGGGCCGATCGGCGCGTCGGGAGGCTTCCACGGAATGCCACGCAGAGCGGTCCGGAATGTCGGTGACGGCGGGTGCAGGCTCGAGATTTCTCGGAGTCTCGGTATCGCCGCTGACCACCCGTAGTGCGCGCACCATGAGGTGACGAAGGCTTCCGACCGGGACCACGCCGTCGATGACGCCGTGGTGGTATAGATTTTCTGCCGTCTGCACACCGTCCGGAAACGGTTTGTCGTACAGCGCCTGGTAGACGCGGGGGCCGAGGAACCCGATCAGCGCACCCGGTTCGGCGAACGTGACGTGGGCGAGCGATCCCCACGACGCGAACACCCCACCGGTCGTCGGATTGCGGAGGTAGACCAGATACGGCAATCCAGCCTGCTTGTGAAGGGTCACGGCGCCGGCGATCTTGACCATCTGGACGAATGCGAGCGTGCCTTCCTGCATCCTGGTGCCGCCCGACGTGGGCGATGCGATGAGCGGAAGTTCCTCGGCAGTGGCCCTTTCGATGGCGGTGACGATGCGTTCGGCGGCCGCGACGCCGATCGAACCCGCCAGAAAAGCGAACTCGCAGGCGATGATCGCGACCGGTCTGCCGTCGACCAGGCCTTGCCCGGTCAGCACCGATTCGTCGACGCCACTCTTCTCTCGCGCATGTACCAGGTCCGCGGCGTATTCGGGGTTGGGGGACACGTCGAGGGGGGTGCGATCCCACGACGCGAACGATCCGCCGTCGAGAACTGCATCGAGTATCTCGGCGGCGGACGTTCGCGTGGTCATGGGAGGTAGCTTAGCGAGCGAACGCCTCTTTCCACGTGACGGTCTTGCCGATACGCAGGATCGACCGCTGGTAGATCTTCGCTGCGACGACGGCGAGCGCTGCGGTGGTTGCTGCCATGATGAGCGCGGTGCCCACGATCTGATAGAGCGGTGCGACTCCGGCCGCTATCCGCAGCGGCATCATGACGGCTGAGAACGGCGGAATCCAGCTCAGCACGTTGCTGAGTGTGCTCTCGGGATCACCCACCGAGTAGAACGCCGCAAAGAACATCGCCATGATCAGGATCAGTAGCGGCATCGTCGTCGAGTTGACGTCCTCCTGTCGCGAGACCATCGATCCGCCGGCGGCGTAGAGGACTGCAAAGAAGGCGAAGCCCAGCACGAACCAGCCGAGTGTGCCCGCGAACACGCTGATCGCCGTTCCGGTGACGGTCAACAAACCGGTGGCGAGGCCGGTGCCCACACCCGCTGCGCCGTACGCCGCGAGTTGCAGAATGCCGACTGCGCCGATACCGAGGATCTTGCCCCACAGCAATTGCAGGGGGCGCACCGTGGAGAGCAGCAGTTCGACGACGCGCGAGGACTTCTCCTCGACGACGCCCATCGCGACGTACATTCCGAAGCCGATGATCTGGGCATACAGGATGAACACTGCCGCCAACGACAGTGCAACGCGTTGCCCCGCCTCGGGATCCGGTGGGTCGATCGCGTCGACGGTCACGACCGCATTGGCCGTGTCCGATGCGAGGGTTGCCCGGTCGACGCCCTGCTGAGCGAGGGCGGCGTCGGTTGCCTGGGCTTGGACGCTTCCTTCGACGACGGCTCGCAGTGCACCGGTGAGCTCGGATTCGGTGATGGCCGTGTAGGAACCCGAGCCCGCAGGGACGAGAGCGACTGCGACGTCACCTGATTCGACGTCCGAGCGCGCGGTGTTCGCGTCGCCGATCTCGCGCACCTCGACGGGATTGCCGACGGCGTCCCCGGTCGCGCTCAGGACGGACGCGATGGATTGGTCGCCGACGACTCCGACGACGTCTCGCTCCTCGCCGTCGGCACCCGAGAATATGGAGAACGCAATGATTCCACCGACGATGACGGCGAGGATGATGACGTTGCTGATGATGAAGCTCTTCTTCATCACCTGAACTGTGAACTCGCGCTTGGCGATCAAACCGATCGCGCGGCTGGACGACATTTGCTGGCTCATGCGACGGCCTCTCGGAACAGATCGCTCAGTGACGGCTTGTGGAGGGAGAATTCGTGTACCGGTCCGGTAGCCAGGGCAGCTCGAAGGATGGCCTGGTCGTCGGTTCCCGGTGCGATGCTCAGAATCGTGCGGTCGGTGCGGTGACTGATTTCGCGGACGCCGGGAATGCCGTCGGCCCACCCGGCAGCCGCAGCCGGTGCGTGTACTTCGAGTTGTGAGTCTCCGCTGCCGCGAAGCTCGTCGACAGTTCCCACTGCCTTCATCGAACCTGCTGCGATGATGCCGACGCGATCGCACAGGCGCTGAACGAGGTCCAGCTGGTGACTGGAGAAGATGACCGGTACGCCGGAGGACGCCTTCTCTCGTAGTACCTCGCTCATGACGTCCACCGCGACCGGATCCAGGCCCGAGAACGGTTCGTCGAGAACGAGAACAGCGGGATCATGCACAAGTGCTGCGGCCAATTGAACCCGCTGCTGGTTGCCGAGGCTCAGTGCGTCGACGGTGTCGTTCAGTCGCTCGGCGATACCGAGGCGCTCGGTCCAGGTCGAGACAGCGGACTTTGCCTGCGTCGATGAAAGTCCGTGCAGTTCGGCGATATAGGCGAGCTGTGGCCCGACCTTCATCTTGGGATACAGTCCGCGTTCCTCCGGCATGTACCCGATGGTGCGGCGAACGTCGAGGTCCACGGGCTTGCCGCCGAGCAGGACCTGGCCGGAGTCCGCGGACAGAACACCGAGGACGATGCGCATGGTGGTGGTCTTGCCGGCGCCGTTGCTGCCGACGAATCCGAACAGCTCGCCGGGGCGGACATCGAACTTCACCGATTCGAGAGCGATCTTGTCGCCGTACTTCTTCGAGATGCCATCGATCGTGAGGGTGCTCATGGTGCCCTTTCGGTCAGAGTGTCTTCAGGGTCGGGGTCAGGGGTGATCCAGGCGAGAATGATTGCCGGGGAACAGATACCCGCCATCAGTGCAATCAGGGTCCACGTCCCACCGGCATACGCGAGGCGCTCGTTGTCGTAACCGCTCGCGAGGACGATCAGGATGAACACCGCGACCATGACCAGGCCCTGTGTGATCGTCAGACCGATCGAGCGAGCTTCGTTGCGCTGCTGTACTTCCCATTCGTCGAGTGCGCCTACGGGTGCATCGCTGTGCCTGCCCGACACCGTCTGCAGCATCGTCCACACAACGATGAAGACGATTGTCATGGGTACCCACAGGAGCGGTGCCCACTTCCAGAACAGCGACGAAATGGAGAGTGTCAGAAGAATCAGGAGGGTTGCGATCACCGCGACGGACAGCGCACGGCGGCGCTTCTGCGTTCGCCACTTCGGAAGCCAGTGGCGAGTCTTGCTGTCGTTCTCCAGGAATCGCCGGGTGCGATAGCTCTGGTAGCGGGTAAGGATGGTCGAATCAGGGAGGTTCATGGTGCCCTTCGGAAGAGTTCGGCAGACAGTGGCCCGAGTTCGGTGCGGGAGAACACCGCCTCGACGGGCAGGTCGAAGACGTCGCAGATTCTCATCGCCAGGTCGAGGCTCGGGTAGTGATCGCCCCGTTCGAGGGCGCCCACCGTCTGTGGGTTCACTTCGATGAGCTCTGCCAGTTGTGCTCGGCTCATCTTTCGTTCGGCTCGCAGAACTCCCACCCGGTTGTAGATCGGGAGCGTGTTCCCACGCTTTACGGGGCTCATGTAACAAAGTGTTGTATAAACCCAACGATCTGTCAATCGGTGGCTACGTCCCAGTGGCACGAAAGAGTGCATAGGGGTGCACTCATCCATGCCACTGGCGCGGAGCGCTTCGATGCCACTGGCGCGGAGCGCTTCGATGCCACTGGCGCGGAGCGCCCGCTACTCCTCGGTGAGGCGACCGTCCTGCATGATCCAACGGCGGGTTGCCCGGACAGTGTCGAGCATGCGCCGGTCGTGGGTGACCAGTAGCAGGGTTCCCTCGAAGTTCTCCATCGCGCGTTCGAGCTGTTCGATCGCAGGGAGATCGAGATGGTTCGTCGGCTCGTCGAGAACCAACAGGTTCACCCCGCGGGCTTGCAGTAGTGCCAGTGCTGCGCGGGTCCGCTCACCGGGAGACAGCGAGGAAGCAGGCCGCAGCGCATCGTCGCCCCGCACGCCGAACTTCGCGAGCAGCGTGCGGACATCGGCGTCGGGCCACTCGGGGACGGCGGCGCTCAGGGCGTCCGAGACCGTCTCCGTTCCGGTGAAAAGCTCACGGGCCTGGTCGATTTCACCGACGGCAACTCCGGACCCCAGTGATGCGGTCCCCTCGTCGGGAGCGAGTTTCCCCAAGAGCACCGAGAGGAGGGTGGTCTTTCCTGAACCGTTCGCACCCGTGATCAACACCCTGTCGCCCCATTCGATCTGGTTCGTCACCGGACCGAATGTGAAACCCTGACGCCGGACGACTGCACCGCTGAGTACCGACACGACGGTGCCGCTTCGCGGTGCCGCAGCAATCTCCATGCGCAGCTCCCACTCTTTGCGGGGCTCCTCGACTACCTCCAGACGTTCGATACGACGTTGTGTCTGACGGGCTTTGGCGGCTTGCTTCTCGGTGGACTCGGCGCGAGTCTTGCGGCCGATCTTGTCGTTGTCCGTCGCTTTGCGACGTGCGTTGCGCACGCCGGACTCCATCCAGTTCCGCTGCATCTGGGCGCGGGATTCGAGGGATGACTTGGTATCGGCGAACTCGTCGTACTTCTCGCGCGCATGCGTTCGGGCAATCTCGCGCTCGGCGAGGTACGACTCGTAACTGCCGTCGTACACATCGATACGGTGCTGCGCGCGATCGAGCTCGACGATGCCGGTGACGGTTCGCGCGAGGAATTCACGATCATGACTGACGACGACGATTGCGGCCCTCGTCTCTACAACGAATCGCTCCAATTGCTCGAGACCGGCGAGATCGAGATCGTTGGTGGGTTCGTCGAGCAGCAGAATGTCGTACCGGGCGAGGAGAATGGCGGCGAGTCCTGCGCGTGCGGCCTGACCACCGGACAGTGCCGTCATGTGTGTGGCGCCATCGACGTCGAGTCCGAGGTCGGTGAGCACCTTCGCGGTCCGTTCGCTCAGATCGGCGCCGCCGAGCGCGAGCCAGCGTTCCAGGGCAGGGGTGTAACGATCCTCACCGTCTTCGGCGCCGAGCGCTTCGGCAGCCTCGTTCATCGCCTGCTCGGAGGCTGTGACGCCGGTTCGTCGGCCGACGAATTCCTCGACGGTTTCCCCGTCGATCCGGTCGGGTTCCTGGGCGAGATAGCCGACGGTGGCGTCGGGCGGACTCAGGTGGACAGTGCCCTCTGCATCGGCAGTTCCGACGCCTGCGAGCAGGGTCAACAATGTGGATTTACCTGCGCCGTTGGCGCCCACCAGGCCGATGACGTCGCCCTCGGTGACGGTGAGGTCGAGCCCGGAGAACAGGGTGCGATCGCCGTGGAATGCAGCAAGGTCGTCGATTCGGAGCGTCGCAGTCACCTCTGAAGTATCCAAGACCGGCCGGGAACAGACTCGGACGGCCATCGGTTGGCATTCATATGACGTTTTCACCGGAGACCAGTACTGTCCCGACCATCGTGCTCAACGACGGTCATGCGATCCCTCAGCTCGGTTTCGGCGTGTGGCAGGTTCCCGACGACGGTGCGCAGGCCGCAGTAGCGGAAGCGCTGAAGGTCGGCTACCGCAGCATCGATACCGCGAAGGTCTACGAGAACGAAGCGGGCACCGGCAAGGCCATTGCGGAATCGGGCGTCGCCCGTGACGAGCTGTTCATCACCACCAAGCTGTGGAACGACGACCAGGGCTACGACTCGACTCTGAAGGCGTTCGACGCCAGCATGGAACGCCTCGGCCTCGAGTACCTCGACCTCTACCTCATTCACTGGCAGCAGCTGGACCGCGACAAGTACATCGACACCTTCAAGGCATTCCAGAAGCTGAAGGCGGACGGCCGCGTTGGATCCATCGGCGTATCGAACTTCACGGTTCCGACGCTGGAGAAGCTGATCGACGCTGTCGGCGAGACCCCGGCCGTCAACCAGATCGAACTGCATCCGCGCCTCATCCAGGAAGAACTGCGTGCGTTCCACACCTCGCAGGGCATTGCGACCGAGGCGTGGAGCCCCCTCGGCTCCGGCACGGTTCTGGACGACCCGGCGTTCGCTCCGATCGCCGAAGCACACGGAGTCACTCCCGCGCAGGTCATCCTGCGCTGGCACATCCAGCTCGGCAACGTCGTGATCCCCAAATCGGTCACGCCGGAGCGGATCGCGAGCAATTTCGACGTGTTCGGTTTCGAACTGTCGAACGACGAGATCCAGCAGATCAACGCGCTCGACACCCCGGACGGCCGTACCGGCCCGGATCCGGACAAGTTCAGCAGTTAGGTCGGCTAAGCGTTGGGGCTCCGCCCCAGTGGCACGGATAAGTACATGCCAGTGCACTTATTCGTGCCACTGCGGCGGAGCCGCCTAGGGTCCTGCGGCGGAGCCGCCTAGGGTCCGGCGGCGGAGCCGCCTAAGCTTTCGGGCATGGGACCGCTCACAGGTAAGACGATTGCGCTCACCGCCGAGCGGCGAGCGGACGAATTCGCGGCCCTGCTCGAGCGGCGCGGCGCCGACACGGTTCACGTCGCAGCCATCCACGTGCTTCCCCTTGTCGACGATTCCGAACTCCGTGCGCAGACCGACCGCATCATTGCCGAGCCACCGGAACTGGTCGTCATCAGTACCGGCATTGGATTCCGGGGGTGGCTCGACGCCGCGGACACCTGGGATCTACGCGCAGAACTCTTGAACGCACTCCGGGCCTCGCGCATCATCGCGCGAGGCCCCAAAGCTCGTGGTGCGATCCGAGGTGCCGGCCTCCGCGAGGTGTGGTCGCCGACCACCGAGGAGTCCCAGGAAGTGGCGGATCATCTCGAGACCGAAGGTATCGTCGGCGTCGACGTGGCCGTCCAGTTGCACGGCACCATCACCGAGTGGGAGCCGACCATCGACCTCGCCGAGTCTCTCCGCAGACTCGGCGCCGAAGTCCGAGCGCTCTCTGTGTACCGCTGGATTCGGCCGGTCGATCAACGGCCACTCGTGGACATGCTGGCCAAAATCTTGAACCACGAGGTCGACGCCGTCACATTCACCAGCGCTCCCGCCGTCGCCTCGCTGCTGTCGACGGCGAAGGACAACGGTCTGCTCGACGAATTCCTCACTGCGCTGCGCGGTCCCGTCGCTGCAATCTGCGTCGGGCCGGTCACATCGGCACCACTCGATGCTCTCGGTGTTCCTACTTCGATGCCGAAACGGGCTCGGCTGGGGTCACTGGCGACGTATGTGGTCGACCAGCTGAGCGACTGAACGGATTCCACCAATTCCACTGTCCCAGAAGCGTCATCGTCGACGGGACCAACACCATCCGGACGACCGTCGCGTCGACGAACACCGCGGTGGCAAGACCGACACCCATCATCTTGATGGTGACGTCGGCGTCGAGTGCGAATCCGAGGAACACGGCGACCATGATCGCGGCGGCGCTGGTGATCACGCGGCCCGTCGACGCCACGCCGTCGACCACCGAGGAGTGCGCGTCGCCGGATTGCAGCCACAGCTCGCGAATCCGCGAGAGCAGGAACACCTCGTAGTCCATGGACAGTCCGAACAGAATGGTGAACATCAGGATCGGTACCCAGCTGGACACCGGAACCGCATGGGGAAGTCCGAGTAGTTCTGCGCCCCATCCCCATTGGAACACCGCGACCATGACGCCGTAGGCTGCGGCGACGGACATCAGGTTCATCGCCGCGGCCTTGATTGCCACCACGATCGATCGGAACACCACCGTCAACAGCACGACCGACAGTGCGACGACGAACGCGATGACGAGCCAGATGCGTTCGGCGACTCGGTCGGTGATGTCGGCGAAGATCGGGGTCACACCGGTAGCGATCGCGCCCTCCGGTAAGACGTTTTGTCGCAGATGCGTCAGGAGCGCAACTGTCGCTTCGTCACTCGGTCCGGTCGTGGGCTCGAACACCACCACCGCTGTGTCGCCGGCAGGATTGGTGATCGGTGTACCGACGAGGGCGATTCCAGGATCCCGGGCGAGTTCTTCTGTCAGAGCGCCCAATCGGCTCGTCGAGACCTGGGAGAGATCGACCGCCACCATGAAGGGACCGTTCGCTCCCGGCCCGAATTCACCCTCGATCAGGTCGTACGCGAGCCGCGTGGTGTTCGACGTCGGCTGTGTACCTGCATTCTGCGGCCACATACGCATGTCGAGAACCGGCGCTGCCAGGGCGGCGAGAAGCAACAATGCAGCCAGCGCCCAGACCACGGGCCTGCGGCATACCATCCGAGCCCACTTCTCCGTACGGGCCGGGCCGACCCGGCGCCGCGGCGTCCTCGGCAACAACCGCGTCCCTGCCAACGCGCACAGCGCAGGAACGACGGTGACAGACGTCAGCATCACCGTGCCGACGACGGCGAGCGTCGCGTAACCCATCGACGCGTACACCGGCAAACCTGCCAACCTGAGTCCGAGCAGGCACAGCAAGACCGTCGTACCCGCGTAGACTACGGACACTCCTGCCGTCGAATTGGCGTGCACAGCCGACTGTTTGGTTGTCATGCCGGATCGCAGGCCGTCGGCGAAGCGGGTGACGAGAAGCAACGCGTAGTCGATCCCGACCCCGATGCCCACCATCGTGGCGATCGTCGGAGCCATCGGGCTGATCTGAGTGAACGACGCCAGGACGGCCACGATGCCGGAGCCGATGCCGACGCCGATGATCGCCACAGCAATGGGAAGTCCCGCAGCGACCACGGACCCGAAAGCCAGCAGCAAGATCACCAGCGCTACGACGATTCCGACGGCTTCAGCGGCACCACTGGGCGAGCTGATGTTTTCCGCTACCTGTCCTCCCAGTTCGACCTGGATGCCCTCGCGCTCGAGTGGAACAGTGGCAGAGCGCAGTGCGTCGATGCCGTCGGTGCCCTGAAAGTCGGTGACCGGAATGCGGTACTGCACCGAGATCAGCGCGGTCTCGCCGTCGGAGGAGATGCGCGCCGGCGAGACCGTGCCGACACCGTCCAACGCCTGCAGTCTGCTCTGCAGGCTCGTGAGAACCCCCGGATCGAGTGCCACGTCGTCGTGCACCACGACCCGAGCATCGGTCCCGGCGAGGTCGGGAAACCTGTCGGCAAGCAGCTCGCTTCCGGCGATCGAGTCGAGCCCCTCGACGTGGTAGTTGTCCTGCATCTGACCGCCGAATGCCACCGCTGTGCCGATCGTCGCGGCGAACAACGCGACCCATACTCCCAGCGTCCGCCAGGGGTGATCGGCGCAAATTGCGCCGAGTCTGCCGAGCAAGATCCTCATGTGAATGCTCCTTCGTCTGTGGTGAACACAGCGTGGACGCAGTCACTTGGAGCGTTCTTGTGGCTTTCTAGTAGCCGCGAGTATCCACTGCGGATTACCCCACGCTCGGGCCAGTTCCAGCGCCGTAGCCTGGTAGTCGGCGGCACGATCGGTGTCGCCGAGCGCGGCCGCGAGCCGGGCGAGAACGGTGTCGACGGGCCCGACGACGTAGGTTCCGGTTGCCATGCCGGCGAGCTGGCCGGTGAATCTGGACAGCGAGTGCGCGACGGCAGCAGCCTCGTCGAGTTCGCCGGTTTCGAGGACGGCCATACCTCGGAGGGCAAGGAACAGAGACTCGAAGAAGTCGTGCCGGATCGGTCCTGCTGCCCGGCGAACCTCGAGCGCCTCGCCGGCTCTGCCGAGGTCGGCCAAGGCCAGCGCCAGTAGATCCGCCGCGACTGCCGGGTACTGCAAGTACAACGTGCGCAGACCGTGCTCGAACGCCCCAAGGGTCCCCGTCGAGACAGCCGTCGTGACGTACGCAAGGGCATGGATGACATCGGCGTTGACGGCGACGCTCGAACGCAACGCGGTACCGCCCGCGTCGAAGTGGCGATGTGCCGCATCGATGTCGCCGGCAGCGTGGGCCAACATTCCGCGCGACAGGTGGCATGTGGCGAGCGACTGCTGCCAGCTGTACCGCTCGGCGAGCGCGAACTCCTCGGCGAGATGTTCACGCATGGAGTCGAATCGACGTTCGACTGCGTCGACGAGAAACGACCCGTGATGTCCGATCATCGCGAAGACCGGCATGTCGTGCGTGGTACCCAGCTCGATGAGCTGCAGGGACAACGACATTCGACGCTCGGGATCGAGGTCGGCACCGACCAGATTCCACAGTGCGTTCGTTGCCAGTCCGAGCACTTCCGGGCTCTGCAATGTGCGCGCCAACGTGTACGCCTCCTCGGCCGCCTCCATCGCGCGCTCGTCCGCTTCCCCGCGAATCTCGTCGACGAGCGCGCACAGGAGTCGGCATCGGGAGTCCTCGTCGATGTCGTCGAACGTGAGGGCTCGCTCGATCAACGAGGCGAGATCGGCGTCGTACATGCCGTATTCACGTTTGAGCCAGGTCGTCGGCAGCTCTCCCGCGGTGAGTGTACGAATCAGTAGATCGGTGCGGCCGGTGCGCTCGGCTATCGACACCGCTTGCCGACGGGCCTCGGCCGCTCCGATACTCGATCCGGCGGCAACCTGGGCGGATATCTTTCTCGCCAGCAGTTCGACCTGCTCGTCGACGGAACCGTCCTCGAGCCGGTCCCAGGCAGCGAGGGCGTCGGAGTACAACAGTGCGGCCGATCCGTGCGCGAAACGATCGTCGGCCTCGGCGGCAGCTGCGACCGCGTAGTCGAGCGCTTTGCGCGAGTGCGCGTCGCCGTGCAGCTGTCCGCAATGCAGTGCGAGAGCCGAAAAGTCGTGTGGTGATTGCTGTTCGAGTACTCCGGCGATCTGGGCATGCCACCGACGGCGACGCATCAGGGTCAGATCGGAGTACAGCGTGTCGCGGACGAGGACGTGCGTGAACCGAATCCTGGTCGGATCCGAGTCGTCGAGCAGGCCGGCGACGACGCCGGATTCGAGTGCGTCCAGGGCGGTGTCGGCGTCGAGTTCCGCGGCGGTCAGCAGGACCTCGAGGTCGGCCTGGCGCCCGAACACCGACGCAAGTCGCATCATGGAGATCGTCAGTTCGGGGAGTCGGGCGAAGCGTCGGCGAAGTACGTCGCGCACGCCCTCGGGCACCTCGGACGTTGCGACCACGGCTCCCTCGCTGCTGAGCAGCAGCGCGCTTTCGCGGAGGTAGAACGGATTTCCGGCGGTCCGCTCGGTGAGGATTTCCATCGTGCTTCGTTCCGGTGTCAGACCGGACACCGACTGGACGAGTTCGGTGGCCTCGTCGTCGGACAGCCCTGTGAGTCGGAGCCGCACCGGTGACAGCGGAGCCAATGCGGCCAGCGTGGCCTCATGGTCGGGTCCGAGTTCGTCGGGACGGTATGCGCCGAGAATGCGCAGGGACGCCGAGGATGAGCGCGCGAGAGCGACGAGCAGAGCGAGAGTCTCCGGGTCCGCGCGGTGCAGGTCGTCGAGTATCACCGTGACGCGAGTGGTAGCGGCGACGTCGGTCAGATAATCGACGACGGCTCGAAGAAGACGGAATCGATTGCCCTGCTGTGTCACCGCGGTGTCCGTGAGCAGGGGTGCAAGCATCTCGGCATGGGCTCCGACGTCGAATTCGGCTGCGGCGCTGCGCAGTATCTCAGTCCACGCCCACGCTGGTGGGGCTCCGTCGGCCTCGGGACAGCGTCCGAGCAAGCATGTCCACCCGACGGAGTCGAGCGCCGTTTTCGAGGCTGCGAGGAGCGCGCTCTTGCCTGAACCTGCTTCGCCTGCAACCAGAACGATCGACGACGCCTGGTCGATGAGCCGGCGAAGCTCGTCGGCGCGACCGAAGAACGTTTCACTATCGGACGTGGGCGCAGGCGGTTCGACGACGGTAGTGCCCACGGACCGACCCGTGCGAGGCGTCACCACTCGGTGTGCCAGGACCGCTGCTTCCAGCTCGATCAGGGCCGGGCCAGGATCGAGGCCGAGCTCATCGCCGAGGATCGTGCGGGCCTGTCGTAGCGCGGCGAGGGCATCGGCTTGCCTACCGCTGGAGTACAGCGCCAGCGCGAGCAAGCGCCAACTCTCTTCGCGTAAGGGATGGTCGCGCGTCAGGGTCGCCGCGTCGAGCGCAGCATCGGAAGCGTCGCCGCATTCCAGCGTTGCTGCGACGAGACGTTCTCTGGCGATGGTTCGCAGTTCGTTCAAGCGTGCGATCTCTCCCTCCGCCCATGGCTCACCGGCGACCTCGGCGTACGCGTCGCCGCGCCACAGAGCGAGCGCATCGGCGAAAATGCGTCGACGGATCTCGGGTTCTCTGCCATCGGCGTCGCGGATCGATTTCTCGAAATGCCAGGCGTCGACGGCTTCGGTCGGCAATCGGATCGCGTACCCCGGTGCCTTGCTGACCAGGATCGAGGACGCGGTCCGCGGGGCGCGATCGGGTTCCAGGACGCGACGAAGGTTGGAGATGTACGCCTGCAGCGCGCCGATCGCTCGTGGAGGAGGTTCTCCGTTCCACAGGTCGTCGGTGAGCTTGTCGACGGACACGATGTCTCCGCGCGCGATGAGCAGGATTGCGAGCACGGCTCGTTGCCGGGGGCCTCCGAGGTTGATCTGCCCGGTCGATCCCTCCGCACTCGTCTCGCCGAGCACCGTCACCTGCACGCGAACAGCGTAGAGCAGCTAGTGGGCTCCAAGTGAACTACTAGTGCGCCGCGCGATGGTACCTACCATGACTACTACACAGCCCGACACCGACAACATGGTCATCATCCACCAGTGCTTCCGAGACCGATTCGCGGCAATGCCGTCGCTGATCACCGCCGTGCCCGACGGCGATACCGATCGAGCAGGCGTTCTGGTCGACTTTCTCATCGAACTGACGACCGCGCTCCACCATCACCACGTCGCCGAGGACGAAGCCCTGTGGCCACTGTTGCTGAACAGGGTGGGCGACACCTCGGCGATCCTGACGATGGAGGAGCAGCACGAGCGGATCGGTGAGCTGATCGATCGTGCCCTGGCCCAGGCCTCGGCGTTTCGCACCTCTGCGCGGGAGCACCGTGGTGAGCAACTGGCAGTAACCTTGACGGCGCTGTCGGCAGCGCTGAACGCTCATCTCGACGACGAGGAAGCGGTGGCCTTGCCTCTGGCCGAGAAGCATCTGACGGTGGCGGAGTGGGCCCATGTCGGCGAGATCGGGCACGCGTCGATCCCGAAGGATCGCATGCTGGTCTTCCTCGGCTACATTCTGCTGAGCGCCACCGACAGGCAGCGCGCCTACTTCCTGGCGCAGAGTCCACTCCCGGCGCGCATCGCGTGGAAGGTGCTGGGCAGGAGGAAGTTCGAAGCCGACTACCAGAGGGTGCACGGTCACCCGTCGAAGAATGCCGTCAGCGCAGGTCCGACGTCACGATAGGTGCGTACCGCGCGGATACGGCCGTGGCCGAGACGCGCGAGATCGCGGCCCAGATCGGCGTCGTTCTCGCCGGATGTGTCCAGCAGAATGTCGAGTCGAGGAATAGAGGCCGCGACGTACCGAGGGTCGGGACCTGCGTTGTGCACACAGTCCGACAACAGCAGAACCCGCTTGTCCGGCGACGACACCATGCGCAGCATTCCCGCTGCGGTCTCGAGGGCGAACTGTACGTTCGTCAGACCGCGAGCGGGAATGCTCAGCACTGTGTCGAGGATCCCCAGCGGCGTCATCGGATCACCGAAGCGGCTCAGCACTGCCGCGTCGGACCAGAACGCGACAACGGCCAGATCGTCGTGGCTCAGTTCGCCCGCCAGCGCACCAACCGTCCCGGCGGCCGTCCGAACACGCTCGCCCTTCATCGATCCCGAGATGTCCACGACGAGAACGATGGACCGTGCCGTGTGCAGTCGCTCCCGCACGATGATGTCGTCGTCCTCGGGGAACGGGTCGGCAGCGAGAACGTCGATGGTGCGGTCCATGTCGAGTTCGTCGGAACCGTCTCGATACCGCAGCGAGGTCAGCTCTCCGACTCCTCGTCGTGCACGAGGATCACGGCGGGGGCGTCGGACCGCCAGCCTCGCGGCGATCTTTCGGGCCAGAGCGCGGGTCTTCGCGTCGGCCGTCGACTCCTCTTCGGTAGCCTCGCGCAGTGAGATGACCTCCGCGGATTCGTCGGTGAACCCCGGGGCCGACGGGTTGTTGTCCGTCGATGCACTGCCGGCTTTGCTTCGCCCGTCGGCGATCAGGACAACACCGCCTGCACCCGGGCGGAACACAGACGGCGACTCGGTGAGTTGTTTGGGCTTGCGGCGCAACGGCTTCAGGGTGCGGGCCGGGGAACCCGAGCCGGGCTTGCGTACGGGAGAATCGGCGACGACTGCTCTTCAACCCGGTGCGGCGGCCGCCGGCTTCAGCAGAAAATGGTCCTGCCAGATGGTGTACAGAATGCCCTCCGGCGTCGCGTCGGCAGTCTCGTCGACATGGATGCGCCCCGACAATGCGACGTAGATCGCGTCGAGCATCACCTGCTGGTACGGCTCGGGGAGATTCCGCGGTGGATCGATGTCGGGCACCTCGGGGATCGGAACTTCACGCAAGTCCGCCAGCTGCTGCGCGACGAGAGTCAGGTCGATCGCTCCTCGCACACTGCTGCCCTGAGTGATGTCCTCGTGCTCACGGGTTGCGCGCGTGATTGCGACGGAATCGGCGATGAGCCTGATCGAGTCGGATTCTGTTCGCAGTGCCACGATTCCGCGTTCGGACTCGGCGTCCTGATAGCCGATCGCGAGACGGCACAGACGGTCGTGGACGCTCGTCGACAGTCGTGTTGTGCCGACATTGTCGTAGGGGTTCATCGACGCGACGACCCGGAAAGTGGGCAATGCGTGCACGGTTCCGACGCGCGGAATGGCTATTCTCCGCTCGGCCATCGCAGTCAGCAGGGTGTTCAGCGTGTCCTCGGGTGCGCGGTTGAACTCCTCGACGTAGAGAAATCCGCCGGTGCGCATCGCCTCGACGAGTGGGCCGGGAACGAAGTTGTCCTCGCTGTAGTCCTCGCGCAGTACCCGAGCTGGATTGTGGTGTCCGACGATTCGCGCCGGGGTGAGGTCGGCATTGCCCTCGACGAACAACAGGGGAATGCCCCATTCCGCTGTGATCGCGCCGAGCAGGGTGCTCTTGCTGGTGCCGGGCGGGCCCTCGATCAGCAGGTCCCGCCCGGCCGCGACCGCCGCCAGGAGCAGGTCTAGTTCATGACTACGACCGACGAGGTGCGTCGCGATACGGCGACGCACCTCGGCGATCGACATAGTGACCGTCATTTGATCGTGTATCCCGCGTCGACGGGAAGTGTCGCACCGGTGATGTATCGGGCCTCGTCGGAGACCAGAAACGCGATGGCGTTGGAGATGTCGATCGGTTCGACCCATGGAATCGGCAGAGTATTGGTCGTGGCGAAGATCGCCTCGGCCTTCTCCCGGCTCGGGTTCGGGTCGTCTGGAAGGAACAATCCCCACGTCTTGGGGTTCTGGATCATCACCGTGTCAACCCCGGTGGGATGGACAGTGTTGACCCGAATGCTGTGCTGGCCGAACTCGTTCGCCAGCGTGCGCATGATGCCGACGACACCGTGTTTGGTTGCGGTGTAGTGCACGGTGTTCGGCGTGCCCTTCAGTCCCGCTGTCGAACTCGTCAACACGATCGAACCACCCCGTCCACCGGCGATGAGGTGGGGCAGCGCCGCTCGGCACGTGTTCCACACGCCGGTGAGGTTGACGTCGAGCATGGTCTGCCAGGCCTCGTCGGTGATCTCGAGAGCAGGTGCGATGTCGAATACACCGGCGTTGCCGAGCACGATGTCGAGACGACCGAGTTCGGCAACTCCGTCGTCGACGGCCTTCTTCACGGCGGCAGAATCCCGGACATCGGCCTTGGTGGCGACGATCCGGCGATCGAGGTCCTCGACCTGCTTCACCGTCTCTGCAAGGTCGGATTCCGTTGCACCGGGATACATTTCGATGGTGTCGACGGGACCGCACAGGTCGATTGCGATGATGTCGGCGCCCTCCTTGGCGAGCCGAAGTGCATGGCTGCGTCCCTGGCTGCGCGCGGCACCGGTGATGAACGCGACCTTGCCGTCGAGTGTGCCGGTCACTTGATCACCGATCCCGCATCGACGGGAAGCTGGACGCCGGTGATATAGCGGGCGTCGTCGGAGACCAGGAAGGCGATCGCGTTGGAGATGTCGACGGGTTCGACCCATTCGATCGGCAACGCGTTCAGGGTCTTGAACGCCTCGGCTGCATCTTCCCGTTTCGGATCGGGATTGTCCGGCATGAATGTCGCATAGGTCTGCGCGTTGTGGATCATGTCGGTGTCGACCGATGTCGGGTGCACGGAGTTGACGCGAATCTCGAACGGTGCCAACTCGTTTGCGAGTGTCTTCACCAGGCCGACGACACCGTGTTTCGCGGCGACGTAGTGCGCGAGGTTGGCGAGGCCTTTGATTCCTGCGGTCGAGCTGGTCAGCACTATCGCACCACCGCGGCCACCGGACTTGATGTGTGGCACTGCAGCGCGAACGGTCTTGAAGACACCGGTCAGGTTGATGTCGATCATGTCGTCCCAGGCCTCGTCGGTGAGGTCTTCGATGGGTGCGAAACTCGCGATCCCGGCATTGGCCAGGACGATGTCGAGGCGGCCGAGTTCGGCGACACCGTCGTCGACTGCTTTCTTCAGTTGTGCGGTGTCTCGCACATCGGCCGTGGACGCGACGATGCGGCGGTCGAGAGCTTCGACCTGCTTGACCGTCTCGGCTAGATCCTCGGCGGTAGCCAATGGATATCCCACGCTGGCGACCTGGGCGCAGAGGTCGATCGCGATGATGTCGGCGCCTTCCTGTGCCAACTTCAGCGCGTGGCTGCGGCCCTGACCGCGCGCGGCGCCGGTGATGAATGCAACTTTCCCGTCGAGCTTTCCCATGATCGAACTTCCTTGGTCGATTCGAGTGAAATCGGTACGAGCGCAAAACGCTTCGCATCGGTCGCCGATGCGTCTCGCGGCAGGATGTCCAAGGTGGAGGACATGACAAGAAACGTATCTGACACTCAGTGCAGAAGTGGGCGATTCGCCGGAAATTTCTACGTGGTACTCGCGGTCTCGTCTAGCTGCTTTCGAGTAGCGAGGCCCCGTTACTCGATGTCGAGAGTCGTCAACAGCTCCGCGACCGCTGCGCGTCCTGCGCGGTTGGCGCCGATGGTGCTGGCCGACGGGCCGTAGCCGAGGAGGTGCACTCGGTGGTCGGCGGCGACGCGCGTCGCGAGCCGTCCGTCCATGGCGATGCCGCCGCCGTGGCCGCGAAGGCGCAGCGGTGCGAGGTGGTCGAGCGCGCTGCGAAATCCGGTGGCCCACAGAATGACATCTGCCTTCAGAGATGTACCGTCCGCCCAGCGGAGTCCGCCGGGAATGATCTCCGAGAACATCGGGAGTCGTTCCAGTACACCGCGATCACGCGCGGCCTTCAGTCGCTCGGTCAGCAGCAGGCCCGTCACCGAGACAACCGATCCGGGTGGAAGACCGGCTCGCACGCGTTCTTCGACCATCGCGACAGCCGCGCGCCCGGCGTCCGGGCCGAAGTTGCCGTCCCGGAACTCGGGTTTGCGACGTGTCACCCACGTCGTCGAGGTGACGAGAGAGATTTCGTCGAGCAACTGCACGGCCGAGATTCCCCCGCCGACGACGACCACGTGTTTGCCCGCGAACTCGTCGGCGGTCCGGTAGTCCTTGGTGTGCAGCTGACGACCACCGAACGCCTCGGCGCCCGGATACGACGGGATGAACGGCTTCTCCCACGTGCCGGTTGCGTTGATCAGGCCACGGGCGGACACCACGAGTTCTCCGGCTTCGACGCGAAACCGCGGTTCGCGATCGCAGACGACGGTGACGGTCACCGGCCGTCGAACCTGAAGGTCGAACTTTTCCTCGTAGGCCTGGTAGTACCGCGGAACTGCCTCGGCCGCGGTGACTTCGTCGGGATTCTCACCCGTCAATGTGTCCGCGAATTCCATACCGGGTAAGTCGTTGACGCCGTTGACCGTGCTCAGTGTCAATGACGGCCAGCGGTACTGCCAGGCGCCACCTGCTGCGGGGGAGCGATCGAGCATGACGAACCCGGATCCAGCTGCCAGACCCGCTCGGCGGAGGTGGTAGCCGGCGGACAGTCCTGCTTGTCCGGCACCGATGACGGCCACATCTGTTTCGATCACGGTGGTCAGTACATCAGCCCGCGGGCATCGGTCACATCTACCCATGAGTAACGTCTGTGTCCATGATCGGACAGACTCGTGACGGCGACGTCGTCACCCTCGAACTCAGGCGTCCCGAGCGGCGCAATGCACTCGACACCGCCCACTGCGTCGCGCTGCGCGAGGCAGTGGAGACAGCCGTCGAATCCGACGCGCGCGTCATCGTGATCACCGGTCAAGGTTCGAGCTTCTGCGCAGGAGCCGACCTGGAGGGTGACAGTTTCCCCGAGGAGTTCCCCGAGGCGCTGGAGAGGCTCCTCAGAGCGGTCGACGGTGCGCCCGTGCCCGTCGTTGCCGCTGTCAACGGCCCGGCGGTAGGTGGCGGGACGCAACTCGCCATCGCATGCGATCTGCGGGTCGTCGCCGACGGTGCCTTCTTCGAGATTCCGTCGACTCGTCTCGGTATCGCGGTCAACAACTGGACCATCAAGAGGCTGGCATCTCTCGCGGGTGGGGGCGTCGCCCGGACCATTCTGATGGGTGGCGAGCGTGTCGACGCCGATGCCGCATTCGTCAGTGGTCTCGCCAACAAGCGCGGTGATCTTGCCGTCGCACAGGAATGGGCGTCAGCGATCACCGAACTCGCACCCCTGGCGTTGAGACATCTCAAGCTCGTGTTCAACGACGACGGCACGCACGACGAACCGACGCCGGATCAGTGGGCCGCGTTCGGTGCTGCGTGGACGAGTGAGGACATGAAGGAAGCGCGCCGCGCACGTAAAGAGAAACGCAAGCCAAAGTTCCTCGGGCGTTGATTGCCATAGCAAGGTGACGGTTACCGATTAGCGACCCTTGGGAATCGTCAATTCCGTTCTGTCCCTTTGGAGTAGAGCTGTTCCACTGTTAACCCTGTAGTCGTGTTACGTGCCCCGGTCGGCCAGGTTTCGGTCCCCGCCGGCCCGTTAGCTGTGCGCCGCACCCAGATGGGTGCGCGCACGTACACACCTGGAAGACGGGGAACATGAAGATCGGAAAATTCGCAGCAACGTCGGCATTGGTGATCGCGGCCATGACGACTGCAATGGGGACCTCGTACGCGGACCCTGCTCCCGCCCCCGCGCCGGTGGGGTGGAACGTCAGTGCCGCCGGTGACCAGGTCATCGTCGATACGTCCGCAGGAACGCTCAGCAACGAGAACAATCACCTGGTCGTCCGCGACGCCGGCGGCGCATTGGTGGACTCGGTTCCGCTGTCCATCGCCTTCGATGGACTCGCGCACCCGGTCGCAGCGGACATCGACGGCAATCACGCTGTTCTGACCGCCGACGTGTCACCGGCAGCTGCGACGCCGGCCTCGACTCAGATTCCCGGACTGCAGCAGGTCGACCTCCCGGCTGCGGTCGCGGGAACCAAGGACAACATCGGACTGTCCGCCTCGGTCGGTGGATTTCTCGGTGCGGCAACAGGTCTCGTCGGTGGATGCCTTCTCGGGGCCATTGCCGTCGGCGTCGTCTCCGCGCCGGCAGCGCTGCTGTTCGGTGCAGGACCGGTCGCAGGATGCATCGGCGGTGCCTTGCTTCTCGGTTCCACCGCATCGCTCGCAGGTACCGCCATCGGCGGCCTCAGTGCCATCGCCAGCAATGCGGGACCGTTCATCACGCTGCTGAACGCTCCGCCCGTCAAGAAGTAGCGCTGTTCGTCTTGCTCCGGCCTCCGTGCCGGAGCAGGATGTAGCGGTGGTTCTTGGTGACCGGGATAGCGCGCGTCTGCAGTACGAGGGCGACGGAGGAGTGCGCCGCGAAGTGCTGCTCTTACCCGAGCGCGCTCGGCTGACCCTGGGCCGATCGTCGCAGGCGGACATCTCGTTCGCCGACGACAGCGAGGTGTCCCGGCTGCACGCGGCGGTCGAGTGGATGGGAGGGCACTGGACCATCGTCGACGACGGCCTCTCGCGCAACGGCACCTACGTGGGTGGGGACAGGCTCACCGGTAGACGACGGCTGCGGCACGGAGACACCATTCGCATCGGCACATCCCTGCTCACGTTCCATGACTTCTCCGGCATCGGCGACGAGGCCACACGGATCGCGTCGGAGATGCCGGACACTCGATCGCTCACCGAGACACAGCGGGCCGTTCTCGTTGCGCTGTGTCGCCCGTACAAACACAACGCGACCTTCGCGAATCCGGCGTCGAATCAGCAGATCGCGACGGAGATATTCCTCAGCGTTGATGCCGTCAAGACGCACCTGCGGGTGTTGTTCGCGAAATTCGGGGTGGAGGATCTGCCGCAGAACGTCAAGCGGGTCAGGCTGGCCGAGCGCGCCATCCAGAGTGGAGTGATCTCACAGCGCGACCTTTAGTGGTGCTGTCACCGACGTCTGGGCGAGGAGGACAGCGATAGCGTCGGCGACCTCCGTCGCACGCTCGAGGATCACCATGTGCCCGGCATTGTCGACTGTGACGAGGCGAGCGGCGGGGAGATTGTCGGCGATCGCCTGTGAGTGACGCAGCGGTGTCATCAGGTCGTCCGACCCGCACAGCACCATCGTCGGAACCACGGCGAGAGCCGACAGCGACTTCGATTCGTCGAAATCGTGCAGCGAGCCCAGGAATCCCGCCATCGTCACGACCGACGTCTCGTTGAGCATCGCCGACGCCAATGCGACGACCCGGGGACTCACTCGACGTGATCCACAGCCGGCTGCACGCATGATCGGTGCGCAAATTCCCCTGCTCAGGCGCTTCGATGCGCCCATGACTCGTGGCGCCCGCCTCACGACGGTTCGGAAGAGTGAGACAGCCGGATGCGCCAGGCACGCGCCGATTCCCTCCTCGGCGATTCCGTGTGCTGCCGTCGCCACCAGCCCGACGCCGACCAGGCGATCACCGAGCTCGGCGAGGTGCTGGCGGACGTAGGACATGATCGTCATTCCGCCCATGGAATGTCCGACCACGATGTATCTGCCAGTGGGAACCATCGTCCTGACGATCGCTCCGAGGTCGAGTCCGAGCTGCTCGATCGTGTACGAGTCGGTATCGGCAGCCGAGGACGAACCGTGGCCGCGGTGGTCGTAGAACACCATGCGAATGTCCTCGCCCCACGTCTTCTCCAGCGCCGCGGCCACGTCGAACCACGACTCCTTGGCCAGGCAGTGGCCGTGCACGAAGACGACGGTCATGGAGGCATCCTGCGCGCCTGTTTCGTACACGGCGAGAGCGGTGCCGTCTTCGGTGACCACTGTGGATCGACCGCGGCTTCTACTGCGTGTTCGCTCGCTCATGCTCGTCTCCGATGCGCTGCAGGTGTGTAAGAGTGTTCGTCGGCGCCGGGCGCCGCGTTACGTGATGTTCATTCTGCTTGCGCGGTTTCGCATCGGGACCCTCCCGAAGAGTGCAAGATGCCCGCCCCGTGGGGTGGCTTTCCTCACCCTGGGGTGGGTACTCACCAAGCCGCCGGTGAAACAGGATCGAATCACACAAGAAACGCAGGGTGAGCAGGGAGGACTGAGGCGATGACGAACGACGACATCGTGGACATGCTCGAGGCGCGAGTTCCACTCGCGGTGGGCGGGGACATGGCAGCTCTCTCCGACGTGATCGGGTTGGTCAGGCCCAAGCTGAAGCGTTACTGCGCGACCCGGGTGAGCAACTCGGAGGTGATGGCAGACGACGTCGTTCAGGATGTCTGTCTGGCTCTTGTCTCGGCGATTCCGAAGTACCGCGACGTCGGCAAGCCCTTCATGGCGTTCGTATACGGCATCGCGGCGCACAAGATCGCCGATGCTGGACGGAAAGCCGCATCACGTCGTGCGTATTCGCTCGAATTGGTGATCGAGGAACCGTTCACCGAGGAGTCGCCTGAATCACACGCCGTCGAGGGTGAATTGCGAAGCCACGCAAGTGCTTTGATGGACACCTTGCCGCCGAGGCATCGAGAGATCGTGCTGATGCGGGTGATATGGGGGATGACGGCTCCCCAGACCGGACGAGCCCTGGGCATGACCGCGGGCGCAGTTCGAGTGGCGCAGCACCGCGCCATGACTCAGCTGCGTGCAGAACTGTCGAACTTCTCGTTGCTGACGGCGTGAGTCCGTCGACCATTTGCCCCGAGACCCGAAATCGGGTCGAACTGATCGGTATGCTTCGCTGAGCGAATGGAACACAGCGACGAGCTCGATTCCGGTCGGGTGAAGCGGAGGCCGACCTACGCCCAGTCCATCGTTGTAGGCGTCGTACTCGCATTCGCAGTGGCGGCTTTCCTGCGGCAGGCGCTACAGGAATCCGGTGCCGCACAGTCGGCAGCGTTCTACGTCGGGATTCCCGCAATCGTTGCCGTCATCGTGGTGCTGTCCGCCCCTGGACGCAGCGCCGTCGGCATCGTGATGAAGGTGATCACGGTTCTTCTGTTGATGTCGATGATGCTGTTGGGTGAGGGTTTCATCTGCGTCATCATTGCGGCACCCATCTTCTATCTGGTCGGTGCTCTCGTGGCGCTTGCCGTGGAAAAGATCGTCCCGGGGCGTGACGACAAGACCGGTCTGCAGATCGTTGCAGTGCCGGCGCTGATGGTTCTCGCCTCGATGGAAGGCGTCGTGCCTGCCACGACGTTCTCGGGCCCTACGACGGTGTCTGCAGCCAGGGTGCTCGATGTCGGTTCTGCCGAGGTCGAAGCTGCCTGGGAACGGCCGTTGGATTTCGACGGCACGTCACTGCCGGGAGTGTTGTCGTGGGGATTTCCGCAACCGCAGTCCGACAGCGGTGGAGCTTTGGAGGTGGGTGAACGCCGCACCGTGTCGTTCACCGGCGCGCACCATCGACCACTGTTCGTCGCCGACCACCATTGGGGCGAGCACGCCACCGAATTGATCTTCGAAGTCGTGGACCGAACGCCGAACTCGGCCAGGCTTCGTATCGTCGACGACACCACTCCCATCTCGTCGTGGTTGACCTGGAATGTCGCCGACATCAGTTGGCGCACAGTCGACGGCTTGCGCACCTCCATCGAACTCGACTTGACCTACACCCGAGAACTGGCCCCCGCCTGGTACTTCGGTCCGATCGAGAAAGCCGTCACCGAGCGGGCAGCAGAATATCTGATCGATTCGCTCGACCTGAAATCGTGAGTGTCGAGACGGGTCTGTCCGTCGCAGCGCTTCGTTCCTTCGCGAGCCTGGTGCCGATGCTGCTTGCCGGGACGTTGTGGCTGACTGCGACACGACGGGTCAGAGGCGCCGCCTTCCTGTCGATGCTGTGGAACGTGGTGGCGCTGATGTTGGTGAATGCTCTTGCCGTTCAGCAACAATGGTGGAGCTTCGGCACCGAGGGCGCCATGTGGGCGGGCGTGCCCGTCGATGTGATTCTGGGATGGGCCGCGCTGTGGGGTGCGGTGCCGGTCTTGTCGATGGAATGGGTGCGACCCGAAGTCACCGTGTGTGTTCTGGTTGTCGCCGACGTATTCGCAATGGGCAGCCTACGGCCGCTCGTCACGCTGGAGTCGACGTGGTGGTGGGGCGAGTTGCTTGCCGTTTCGGTCGCATTGGCGCCTGGCGTCGTGCTCGGAGTTCTGACGGCGCGCGAGCGCGCACTTCGAGTGCGGGCGAGCCTGCAGGTCGTCCTTTTCGGCATGCTGATCGGCTTCGTGATTCCCACTGTCGCGTTCGAGCTCGGGGGAACCGGGTGGCTCTTCCGGCTCCGGGAGGTGGGCGGCGTGTTCGATTGGCTCTTGATTCAAATCGGTGTCCTGATATCGATCTTCGCGCTTCGTGCCGTCACCGAATTCGCGACGGTGGGCGGTGGTACTCCGTTCCCGTGGGATCCGCCGAAACGAATGGTGGTCATCGGGCCGTACGCGTACGTGGCCAACCCGATGCAAATGTCCGCGGTCGCGCTCCTGGTGATCGCTGCGGCGCTGTTTCGGGAGCCCTCGATTGTCGTGGCTGCCGTTGTCGGTGTTGCCTTCGGTGCTGGTCTTGCCGCGTGGCACGAGCTCACCGAGCTCGACGACAGATTCGGTCCGGCGTGGCTCGACTACCGCGCGTCCGTCCGAGAATGGAGTCCGCGATGGACGCCCGTGAACCTGGCGCCGGCAACTCTCTATGTGTCGGTCACGTGCGACCCGTGTTCGAGGGTCGGGCAGTGGTTCGAACGCAGGGCACCGACCGGGCTCGTCGTCGCGGCGGCCGAAACACATCCCGACGAGCTCACTCGGGTGCGGTACGAGGGAGCGGTCACGCTGACCGGCACCCGCGCGGTCGCAGCCGCGCTCGAACACGTGTCGCTGGGGTGGGCGCTGGTGGGATGGACGATGCGCGCGCCGGTCCTAGGCTGGTTTCTGCAACTGCTGGTCGACGCCTGTGGGGGAGGTCCGCGCACGATCGATGCGTCCGATTAGCCGGTTTTGTCCGTTCATGTAACAGCGCCTGTACTTTGCGTGACGTCGGCGACATGTGCCGCTTCTACCGTCGTTCCATGACCGCTGTGCAGCCCGCGCCGACCGATACGGCGCTGAAGGAAACGCTAGAGGACTACACGCTGCGCTTTGCGCCGCGTAGCTACCGCAAGTGGGGCACCGGCGTCGTCGCCACGTCCGCGCTCGGCGGAATCGCCTACCTCGCCGACTTCGCGATCGGCGCCAACATCGGAATCGCGTACGGCACCGGAAATGCGCTGTGGGGCATTCTGGTGTTCGCGGTCGTCATCTTCCTGACCGGGTTGCCGCTGGCCTACTATGCGGCCCGATACAACATCGATCTCGACTTGATCACTCGTGGAAGCGGATTCGGTTACTACGGTTCCGTCGTCACCAACGTCATATTCGCAACGTTCACGTTCATCTTCTTCGCGCTCGAAGGTTCGATCATGGCGCAGGGCCTACAGCTCGGGCTGAAGATACCGTTGCCGATCGGCTACGCAGTGTCCACCCTGATGGTCATCCCTCTGGTGATCTACGGGATGAAGGCGCTCGCGAAGCTGCAGGTCTGGACGACCCCGCTCTGGCTCGTGCTGATGGTGTTCCCGTTCATCTATCTGGTTGCAGCGCATCCGGATTCGGTGGGCACGTTCATGGCCTACGGCGGCGCCGACGGTGCCGAGGGTAAAGGTGTGAACTTCGGCTCGGTCATGCTGGCTGCAGGCGTGTGTCTCTCGCTCATCGCGCAGATCGCCGAGCAGATCGACTACCTACGGTTCATGCCGCCCAAGACACCGGAGAACAAGCGGCGCTGGTGGACCGCGGTACTGCTCGCAGGCCCCGGCTGGGTGATTTTCGGTGCATTGAAGCAGGTCGTGGGGCTGTTCCTGGCGGTCTACCTGATCGCGAACGTCGCCGACGGTGCCTCCATCGCGAACGAGCCGGTTCATCAGTTCCTGGAGATCTACGAGAACATGATGCCCGGTTGGCTTGCCATGACACTCGCGGTGATCCTGGTCGTGATCAGTCAGATCAAGATCAACGTGACCAACGCGTACTCCGGTTCACTCGCGTGGACCAACGCGTACACCCGCGTCACCAAGACCTATCCGGGCCGCATGGTGTTCGTGCTGTTCAACCTCGCGATCGCGTTGATTTTGATGGAAGCGAACATGTTCAGCTTCCTCAACGACATCCTCGGGTTCTACGCGAACTGCGGAATCGCGTGGATCGCGGTCGTTGCATCGGACATCGTGTTCAACAAGTACATCCTGAAGCTGTCGCCGAAAGTGCCCGAGTTCCGACGCGGCATGCTCTACAACTTCAATCCAGTCGGCTTCGTGTCGATGCTTCTCGCTGCCGGGCTGGCGATCCTGACATTTTTCGGCGGACTTGGCGGTGCTCTCGAGCCGTACTCGCCGATCGTCGCACTCGTCATCGCGATCGTCATGCCGCCGATCCTGGCCGTCGCGACCAAAGGGAAGTACTACCTGCGTCGCACGGACGACGGGATCGACCTTCCGATGTTCGACGAGCATGGAAACCCCTCGGATGCAACGCTTCTCTGCCACGTCTCGGGTATGGAGTTCGAGCGGCCGGACATGATCCGATCGGCGAAGACGGGTCCGGAAGGGGAGATCTTGTATATCTCCTCGCTGTCCCTGAGTACCGACAAGACGGGCGAGCACATTCTGCCGGAGCAGAAGTAGCCGCTCCGCCTGGTGTCGGGCGGCTCCGCCGCCAGTGGCACGGTTAAGTGCGTTGGGGTGCACTCAACCGCGCTACTGGAGCTACCTACCCTCGAACCTCGGATCCCTGCGTTCGAGCATCGCGTTCACAGCCTCGGAGTGATCCGACGTCGTATGCGCAATGGCCTGAAATGCCGCGGAGAGTTCCAGAAGACTGTCCAGGCTCTGATGCTGCCCTTCTCTGAGCAGCTTCTTGGTCATCCGCAGAACCTGCGGCGGGTTGGCAGCTACGCGATCGGCCAAAGTGTGTGCGGCGGCGAGTAGTTCGTCGGGCTCGACCACTCGGGATACCAGCCCCCACTCCAACGCCGTCGTCGCGTCGATTGGCTCACCGGTGAAGGCCATCTCGCTCGCCCGCGCCATCCCGATTGCACGGGGCAGGAGCCATGCGCCGCCGTCGCCGGGGATGATTCCGACCTTGACGAAACTTTCGGCGAACTTGGCCGTCGTCGACGCGATGCGCAAATCGCACATCAACGCCAGGTCGCAACCCGCACCGATCGCAGCACCGTTGACGGCTGCAATCGTCGGGATCTCGCAGTGGTACAGCGCTTTCGGTATACGTTGGATCCCGTGCCGGTAGCCCTGCCGAAGCTCGGCCGGGCTCCCGCCGAACATCCCTTCCTTGTCGCGCATGTGTTTGACGTTGCCGCCGGAAGAGAACGCCGAACCGGCTCCCGTCAGAATCGCGACGCGCACGCTGGGATCACGGTTCGCGGCCAGCACCGCGTCTTCGAGGGCATCGATCGTCTCGATCTCCGAGATCGGATTCCGAGCGTCGGGGTTGTTCAGCGTCCACACCAGGACATTGTCGCGGCGTTCGATCAACAGCGGTTCGGTCATGACTACAGTGCAACACGCGCCGCTTCGGGCATCGACGACGCGGGCACCGTCGAGTGTGCCGAGGCCGTGATCTTTCGGTGTCCCACCACCATGAAGACGACACCGGCCGCAATCCACGACGCCAGAACCCACCAGGCCTGGGCCGTCGCAGCGTCGGGGAAGTAGGAGAGATTGCGCATGAGAGTCGCCCCGGCTCCCGGCGGGAAGAACTGGCCGACGACGCCCCATGGTGACGGGAGGAATTGCCACGGCGCGGCCGCGCCCGAAATCTGGTTGCCGAGGAACATCATCACCACGGCGACGACGCCGATGCCTGCCGGTCCGACGACCGAGGTCAACCCCACGATCGGAGCGCTGACAGCCAGCACGGCCATGGTCACCGCTGCGACCAGTGCGAGGGTGTCGCCCTGCAATATCCCGAACCACTCCGCCGCAATGGCGACGATGACGACGCCGGCACCCACGCCGTACGCGGCAGTGGCGAGGAGGCGTCGCCACACTCCGCGGACGAGCATCGAGATGATCACGCCGCCTGCAATACC
Organism: Rhodococcus sp. FG69; assembly: GCF_057808915.1. Classification (NCBI taxonomy): domain Bacteria; kingdom Bacillati; phylum Actinomycetota; class Actinomycetes; order Mycobacteriales; family Nocardiaceae; genus Rhodococcus; species Rhodococcus sp. FG69. The sequence continues at coordinate 56,989 of NZ_JBMDIX010000013.1, forward strand.
GCCGATGACGAGCGGAAACGTCATCGCGGACAGACCCGCGCCGCGGGCGTCGGACGACGCGAACGGCACCACGTCGGTTGCCGTGGTGTTCAGGCGCGCAGCCACCGAGTCGAGCATCTGCCCGACGACAGTTCCGTTGGCTGACGAGCTGAGTACCTCGGGTTGTGTGCCGAGCACGATCGCGCCGTAGGCCGTGCGCGAGTGAAGCTGCGCGATTGCGTCCTCGCGCGACGTGGCGGGGAGGACGTCGAATTGCCGGGACAACTGGCTGGTGACAGCGGGATTGTCGCCGACGACGGCGATCGGGATGTCGTGGACGGTCGATGTCACGGACGGCCACAGGAATGCCAGTACGACGAGGGCGAGGATCGCGGATCCGGTGAGGGCCACTGCTACGACGCGTGGCCATGGGGTGAGGTTCATGCCAGCTCCTTAAAAAACGAATAATCGTTCTTTTATAGTGAGCGCGATGCTGAGAGTTGTCAAGAACGAGCATTCGTTTTTAATATGAGGTGTGCCCAAAGTCAGCGATGTCCATCGCGAAGAACGCCGCCGTCAGATCATCGATGCGGCATTGACGTGTTTTTCCCGGTCAGGTTTCGAGGGCACGTCGATGGCGGAGATCATCACCGAGTCCGGATTGTCGGCCGGGGCGATCTACAGCTACTTCACCAGCAAGCAGGACCTGATCGTGCAAGTCACCCGGGATGTGCTGCAGTCTCGGGCCGACGATCTCGACGGCCTGGAGAAGCAGGACCCGCTGCCACCACCGGCGGTGGTCGTGAGGATCTTCCTCAACGGGATGACCAGGGACCTCGGCAATCCGAGCATTCTCGTACAGATATGGGCGGCAGCGGCGGCCGATCCCGACAATGTGTCGACCGTGTCGTCGGTTGTGGTGGAGCTGCGATCGCTGTACGAGCGATATCTGCGAGTGTGGTTCGAGAGCAAGGGTTTCGACGATGCCGACGCGCGTGCGCATGCCCTCGCGCCGCTTGTTGTCGGTCTCTGTCAGGGGTTCATTCTGCAGTCGGTCTTGATGCCGGACTTCGACGCGGACGCCTATCTGGCTGCCCTAGATCTGCTCCCACTCTGACCCTCCGGGTCAGTGGCACGGTTAAGTATGCGGAGCACACTTAACCGCGCCACTGGGGGCGGAGCCCCCAGAAACCTGGCGAGCTAGACCGTCCTGGTCAGCCGATCGGCCAGCAGTCGGGAGAACTTTGCCGGATCCTTGAGCTCGGTCCCCTCGGCGAGAAGCGCCGTGGCGTAGAGCAACTCGGCCGTCTCGGCGAGGTTGGGATCATCGCTGCGATCCTCGCGAGCCTTCTTGAGCCCAGTGACCAGATCGTGCGTCGGGTTCAGCTCGAGGATGCGCTTGGACGTCGGAACGAACTGTCCCGACGCCTTGTACATCTTTTCGAGCTGCGGGGAGAAGCTGAATTCATCACCGACGACGCAGGCGGGTGATGTGGTCAGGCGTGAGGACAGGCGAACTTCCTTGACGTCTTCGCTCAGCGTCTCGCTCATCCACTTCAGCAGGCCTTCGAACTCTTTGTCCTGCTCTTCGCGCTTGGACTCGGCGTCCTTCTTCTCCTCTTCGGTGTCGAGGTCGACCTCGCCCTTGGAGATGGACTGGAAGGACTTGCCGTCGAAGTCGGGAACATTTCCAACCCATACCTCGTCGACCGAGTCGGTCAGCAGAAGAACTTCCAGGCCGCGAGCCTTGAACGCCTCCATGTGCGGCGAGCTTTCGATCTGCTGACGAGACTCACCCGTCATGTAGTAGATCTGCTCCTGGCCGTCCTTCATCCGGTCGACGTACTCGGCGAGAGTGGTCAAGCCCTCTTCACTGTTGGTCGAGGCGAACGACGAGACCGTCAGCAGCGTCTCGCGGTTGTCGGTGTCGGAGATCAGGCCTTCCTTGAGCGCCCGGCCGAACTGCGACCAGAATGTCTGGTACTTCTCGGCATGCTCGTTCTGCATTTCCTTGATCGTCGAGAGGACCTTGCGAGTCAGACGACGACGGATCGCGCGAATCTGACGATCCTGCTGCAGGATCTCACGAGAAACGTTGAGCGAGAGGTCCTGTGCATCGACGACGCCCTTGATGAAACGGAGGTACTCGGGGAGCAGCTCCTCGGAGTCGTCCATGATGAAGACACGTTTGACGTACAGGTGCACGCCGGTCTTGCCTTCGCGCATGAACAGGTCGAACGGCGCCTGCGACGGAATGAAGAGCAGCGCTTGGTATTCGAACGTTCCCTCGGCCTTGAATGGGATGACCTCGAGCGGCTCGTCCCATGCGTGGCTCACATGCTTGTAGAACTCCTTGTACTCCTCTTCGGACACTTCGTCCTTGGGGCGAGTCCATAGGGCCTTCTGCGAGTTGATCGTCTCGGTCTCGATCGTGACGGTGTCCTCGGCGCCTTCCTCCTCGGACTTGACCCGCTTCTCGACGTCGATCCGGATCGGCCAGGCGATGAAGTCGGAGTACTTCTTGACGAGCTGCTTGATCTTCGATTCCGACGCGTAGTCGTAGAGGTGGTCCTCTTCGTCGGTCGGCTTGAGATGCAAAGTGACCGAGGTACCCTGCGCCGCACCGTCGACGTCGGAGATCTCGTAAGTGCCCTCACCGGAGGACTCCCACCGCGTCGCGGTGGCTTCGCCTGCCTTACGGGTGAGAAGTGTGACCTTGTCGGCCACCATGAACGTCGAGTAGAAGCCGATGCCGAACTGGCCGATCAGCTCCTCGGATGCGGCAGCGTCCTTGGCTTCCTTCAGTTTCTTGCGGACCTCGGCGGTGCCGGACTTCGCCAGCGTGCCGATGAGGTCGATGACCTCCTCGCGCGACATGCCTATGCCGTTGTCGCGGATCGTGAGTGTCCGGGTCTCTTTGTCGATGTCGACCTCGATATGAAGGTCGGAGACGTCGACGTCGAGATCCTTGTCGCGGTACGACTCGAGCCTCAGCTTGTCGAGGGCGTCGGACGCGTTGGAAATCAGCTCCCGGAGGAAGCTGTCCTTGTTCGAGTAAATGGAGTGAACCATCAGGTCCAAGAGCTGACGTGTCTCGGCCTGAAATTCGCGCTGTTCGGTGGTCATGATTGTGTGCGATCTCCTTCTAGAGCAAAACCGTCGCAAGTAGTCTACTTGCGAGCTGCGGCGAGAACGCTGCGGGACTCGTCTCCCGTTACCCATTGTCCAGCGTTAAGCCGAGCGAGAACATGCCCGGCTCCGAGGCCTCGCCGCGTCGCACCTCACCTACTGTGGAGTGAGTGACGAACTCGAAGATCGTGCCGATCGCGCTGAGCGTACTGAGTGCGGCCTTTGTCGCTCGGGCCGCATGGGGTCTGCCGACGCAAATCGGCGCCGGCACCGCCAAGATTGCGCCGTACGCCGCCAATTCGGCTCGGTATCGCGATCGCAAGTTCCACAACAGCGAACCGAGCTCGAGCTTCACCGGTGGCGGTGACGAGTCGATCCTCGTCTCGTTCCTCAGACGTCGATCGCAGGGCAAGCCTCTGCGACCCATTCCGCTCGCACCTCACGTAGCACCCGTGAACGCCGGCGAGATCGCAGTGACCTGGTACGGCCACTCGTCGGTGCTGGTCGAACTGGACGGTCGACGCATTCTCGCCGATCCCGTGTGGAGCAACCGGGTCTCTCCGTCGCAGGCCGTCGGGCCCTCGCGGCTGCACCCCACACCGGTTCGGCTGGACGCGCTCCCGGCCGTCGACGCGATCGTCATCTCCCATGACCACTACGACCACCTCGACAAGACGACGATTCAGCGGTTGGCCTCGTTGCAGAGCGCGCCCTTCGTCGTCCCGATCGGAATCGGCGCCCATCTGCGTCACTGGCGAATTCCCGAGGATCGCATCATCGAACTCGACTGGGACGAGCAGACCGAGGTTGCCGGGCTCACCATCACCTGCACCGAGGCCCGGCACTTCTCCGGGCGCGGTCTCAAACGCGACCTGACGCAGTGGGCATCCTGGGCGTTCGCAGGACCGAAACACCGCGTGTTCTTCGGCGGCGACACCGGCTACACGGTCAAGTTCGCCGAGATCGGCGCGCAGTACGGCCCGTTCGATGTGACCCTGCTTCCGGTCGGCGCCTACGACCCACGCTGGGCCGACATCCACATGAACCCGGAAGAGGCAGTGCGCGCACACGGCGATCTCGGCGGCGGCCTCCTGGTTCCCATCCACTGGGCCACGTTCAACCTCGCGTTCCATCCGTGGTCGGAGCCGATAGTCCGGCTGAAGGCTGCAGCCGAAGACGGCGGCGTCGACACGGCTGTGCCCATGCCGGGCCAGCGCATCGACGGCTCTCGCCGCACGCACGACGATCGGTGGTGGGCGCGCCTCGGCTGAGCCGAAGAGCACCTAGGCTTACCCCCATGTCGATCGAGGCGGACGCACAGCGAGACAGCGGGCTCACCGAGGCGCAGGTAGCGCAGCTTCGGTCCGAAGGAAAATCGAACGACGTCCCCGCACGCGCAAGCCGCTCGGTCAAGGACATCGTCAGAGGCAACGTCTTCACCCGAATCAACGCGATCCTGGGTGTCCTGCTGATCATCGTCCTGTCGACGGGTTCCATCGTCGACGGCATGTTCGGTCTGCTGATCATCGCGAACAGCGGCATCGGCATCATCCAGGAGATCCGTGCGAAGAAGACTCTCGACGAGCTCGCAATCGTCGGGCAGAGCAAACCCGTGGTACGACGCGACGGTGTGGCACGTGAGATCGCGCCGAACGAGGTGGTCCTCGGTGACGTCATCGAACTCGGTCCAGGTGATCAGATCGTCGTCGACGGCGTGGTCATCGAGGCGTCGAGCCTGGAGGTCGACGAGTCCCTGCTCACCGGCGAAGCGGATGCGGTTCACAAGCTCGAGGCGGATCAGATTCTGTCGGGAAGCTTCGTCGTCGCGGGAAGCGGTGCCTACCGTGCGAGCAAGGTGGGCCGCGATGCCTATGCTGCCCAATTGGCCGAGGAAGCAAGCAAGTTCACGCTCGTGCATTCCGAACTGCGCAGCGGCATCGACAAGATTCTGAAGTTCATCACGTACCTGATGATTCCTGCCGGGGCACTGATCATCTACAACCAGCTGTTCTCCTCGGGGCAGTCACTCGGCCCGGCGCTCAACGGCATGGTCGCGGCGCTCGTGCCGATGGTGCCCGAGGGACTCGTTCTGATGACGTCCATCGCATTCGCGGTCGGCGTCATTCGCCTCGGCCAGCGCAAGTGCCTCGTGCAGGAACTTCCCGCGATCGAAGGCCTCGCACGCGTGGATGTCGTGTGCGCCGACAAGACCGGCACGCTCACCGAGAACGGAATGCGCCTCGCCGAGCTGCGCGTCGTCGACGAGAGCGATACCAGCACGTTGACGTCGGTTCTTGCTGCCCTCGCGCACGACGACCCTCGTCCCAATGCCAGCGTTCTCGCCATCGGGGAAGCGTTCGACAACGACCCTGGTTGGACCGAGAGTGCGGTTGCCCCGTTCTCGTCGGCGAAGAAGTGGAGCGGGCTGTCGTACGGTGAGCACGGCAACTGGCTGCTCGGTGCGCCCGACGTACTGCTCGACCCTGGTACCGACATCGCCCGCCAGGCCGAGGATGCAGGTTCCGCGGGTCTGCGCGTTCTGCTGCTCGCCAGCAGCAACCTCCCGGTAGACGACGATGCCGCCCCCGGCGTCGTGACGCCTCGGGCGCTGGTGATTCTCGAGCAGAAGGTGCGTTCCGACGCCCGCGAGACGCTCGAGTACTTCGCGAGCCAGTCCGTCGCGGTCAAGGTCATCTCCGGGGACAACGCCGTGTCCGTCGGCGCAGTCGCCGGTTCGCTCGGTCTCGACGGGCATCCGATCGACGCTCGGGACCTCCCCGAGGACATCGAGAAGCTTGCCGACACCGTCGAGAATGCGACGACGTTCGGTCGGGTACGTCCCGACCAGAAGCGTCGGATGGTCGGGGCTCTGCAGTCACGAGGGCACACCGTCGCGATGACCGGCGACGGAGTCAACGACGTGCTCGCACTCAAGGACGCAGACATCGGTGTCGCCATGGGGTCGGGCAGTGCGGCGACCCGAGCCGTCGCGCAGATCGTGTTGCTGGACAACAAGTTCGCCACCCTTCCCTACGTCGTCGGTGAGGGACGACGAGTGATCGGCAACATCGAGCGGGTCTCGAATCTGTTCCTCACCAAGACCGTCTACTCGGTGCTGTTGGCCTTCCTCATCGGCCTGTCGGGTGTGCTGTCGCAGGTCTTCCACTTCGAGCCGTTGCCGTATCCGTTCCTGCCACGGCACGTGACGATCGCAGCGTGGTTCACTATCGGCATCCCGGCCTTCGTCCTGTCGTTGGCACCGAACAACGAACGGGCCCGCTCCGGGTTCGTGCCGCGCGTCATGCGCCTCGCAGTGCCGTCGGGAGTGATCGTCGGTGTCGCGACATTCGTGTCCTACCTGCTCGCATATCAGGGGCCCAGCGCCACCGAACAGCAGGTCACGCAGGCCAGTACGACGGCGTTGATCACCTTGATCATGATCGCCGTGTGGGTGCTCGCCGTCGTAGCGCGGCCCTATGTGTGGTGGAAGATTCTGCTGATCGCGGGATCGATCGTCGGCTACCTCGCGCTCTTCACAATCCCGTTCTGTCGAACGTTCTTCAAACTCGACCCGTCGAACATCGCGTTGACGACGTCGGCGGTCGTCATCGGTGCAATCGGCATCGTCGCAGTCGAGGGCGCCTGGTGGATCAGCGCGGCTCTGCACGGCGAGAAACGTCGGCTCTTCGGAGCAATGCCGGTCGCAGGCACGAAGTAAGCTTGCGTCTCGCCAGTTCTTTCACTCAACGAGATGGAGCGAAAAATGAGTTTCGCAGACAACCTGAAGGGTCTCGTCGGCAAGGGCAAGCAGCTTGCCGCCGAGAACTCGGACAAGATCGAGGACGTAGTCGACAAGGCCGGTGACTTCATCGACGACAAGACCGGTGGAAAGTACGCCGACAAGGTCGACAAAGCGCAGGACGCCGCCAAGAAGGCGATCCCGGACAAGTAGAGCGGGTCGTATGTGCGCGTCAGCTGCGCGTCCGAGTACAGCTGACGGCACAATCTAGCTGTGGACGGACCGGTACTACTTCTCGTCGTGATCGCGGCCGTCGCGGTCGCGGGATTCGCCAAGCGCCTGGACCTTCAAGTACCGCTTGTGCTCGTGGCGACCGGATCGATTGCATCGTTCGTGCCCGGCGTCCCACATGTGACGCTGGCGCCCGAACTGATTCTCGGGGTGGTTCTACCCCCGCTGCTGTACTCGGCCGCGCTCGACTTCTCGTTCGTCAGCTTCCGGAAGAACCTCGGCCACATACTGCGGCTCGGGGTCGTGATGGTGATCGTCACTGCCGTCGCTGTCGGCTACTTCGCAAATTGGCTCGCGCCCGAGCTGACTCTCGGTGCTGCCCTGGTTCTCGGCGCGGTGGTCGCTCCGCCGGATGCGGTCGCGGCAATCGCCGTCGGACGCAAGCTCGGACTACCGTCTCGAATGATGGCAATCCTCACCGGGGAGAGCCTCGTGAACGACGCCGCCGCATTGACCTTGTTCACGCTGGCGGTGGCATCGGTGACCGGGAAGAAGATCGAGATCGATTCACCCGTGTTGTTCTTCGCCTACGAGATCGTGGGCGGCGTGATCGTCGGGCTCATCCTTGCCAGGATAGTTCGCTTCGTGCGATCCCGCATCCAGGACTCGGCACTCGAAACCGTTCTCGGCCTTGTTCTTCCGTTCGCTGCCTATCTCGCTGCCGAAGAGATTCACGCTTCGGGTGTGTTGGCCGTCGTGACCGCCGGATTCGTTCTCGGCAGGGTGACCGCCGACGTCGCGGTGACGACTCGCATCCAGGAGCGTCAGGTTTGGCCGCTGATGGATCTGCTGCTGGAAGCGTTCGTGTTCGCATACATGGGCTTGCAGTTGAAGTCGGTGATCCAGGAGGTCGAGCGCGATGGCCTGCCGGTGCTGCACATCTTCGCGTACGCCCTGCTGATTCTCGCCGTGGTGATCGCTGTCCGCCCCGCATGGATCTTCGTCAACACAGGCCGGCGTGCGATGACGCGCAAGACCGTTCGCCGAAAACGTGCCGCCGAATCCGATGCGTTGGGTCTGACCTGGAAGCAGAACCTGGTGCTGTCCTGGGCGGGCATGCGTGGGGTCGTGACCCTGGCAGCAGCATCCGGTGTTCCGCTCGCGACGGTCGCCGGCGATCCGTTCCCCGGTCGAGCAGTCATCCAGGCTGTCGCCTTCGTCGTCGCCGTCGGCACGTTGCTGATTCAAGGGTTGACCTTGCCGCTGTTGATTCGTCGACTCGACGTAGCAGACCCGCTCGAGCAGCGGCAGACGGACGAGCAGCAGGCCCTCGCACGGGCGATTTCACGCTCGGCGGCCGAGAAATATCTGTCCGATGCCGCGGTTAACGGAATCCCCGGTGCCAGCACGGAGTCGGTGCAGGCCGTACTCGAACGGGTCCGCAGGTCGGTACGGGCCAGACTCGACGCCGACGAGACGGAGGATCGTGAGGAGCGGGTCGCCGCCGCCGGTGCCGTGTTCGACACCCTGCGTCGACATGTACTTGCAGCTCAACGCGATGCGTTGGTCAAGGCCCGAGATTCCGGCGAATTGGACGACGAAGTGTTGCGAGCGGTGCTCGACGGCTTGGACGTGGAAGAGGCGGCGGCAGAAGCGCGCCTGGAACGGCGGAACAGATAGTGCAGACCTCTCATAGCCTCATGCTCGTTCTGGCCGCAGCCTGCCTGGTCGCCAGTTGTGCAGAGCCGCAGGCGGTTACGACGCCACCCGCTGAATCGGCACCGGCGCCGCCCGTCGGCGACGAGCGGGGCGCGATCGTGTCGCGGGTGGAGATGGGGCATACCGATCTGGCCGTGCGCTTCCTCGGGGCCACGGCCACCCGCGTCGTGTACCGGTCCACGTCCCGTGGCGCCGATCGTGGCACGGAGGTGTCCGGAGTGATCTTCACTCCCAGTGGTGTTCCGCCGGAGGGTGGTTGGCCGATCGTGTCCGTCGGACACGGCACCACCGGTGTCACCGACGAATGTGCGCCGTCGCTGTACCCGAATCTATTGGGAACCATCGGAATGGCCGCGCCGTTCCTCGAGCGTGGAATGGTCGTTGCCGTCACCGATTACGAAGGCATCGGCACGCCTGGCCCGCATCCGTACCTGGATCCGGATGCAGCGGCATACAACGTCGTCGACGCTGTCCGGGCCGCGAGGAACATCGTTCCCGGTGCGGGGACCCGTTGGGGTGCAATCGGTAATTCGCAAGGTGGACAAGCTGTCTGGGCTGCCGCAGAAAAGAGCGACTACGGCGACGGGCTCGAACTCGTGGGTAGCGCCGCGTTGTCACCCGTGCTGAACATGGCACCGATGTTCGCCGCGGGCCACACCAACACGCTGCCGCAGACCCTGTTGACGCCTTTTCTGGTGGAAGGGCTGCAGTACCGGCATCCGGACGCCGCGGATACGGAGTTCATTCGTGGCGCACTGGTCACCGACCAGCGGGCACTGACTGCGTGCACGGATCTGCTCGGAGTCCAGAAAGCGGAGGCGGCGACGCGGCTCCTCCCGAGCGATGCGACACCCGAGACCGAGGCGTCGCGCGTACGGATGGTCGACTGGTTGACCTCAGTGGCCCTTCCGCGAGAGCCGTCCGAGGTGCCACTGCTCGTCGTGGTGGGGGAGCAGGATCAGTTGATCGACCCGAAGTGGACACGTGATGCCGTCGGGCAGGCATGCTCGATGGGTGACGTCGTCGCCGAACGCCTGGAGCCGGGCCAAGGGCATTCCGACCAGGCTGCGGTCTACGCCGGAGTGACCTGGTTGTCCGATCGATTCGCGGGCCTGCCTGCCCCGAACAGCTGCCCGGGAGGCTGAATGACATCCGCGCTGCTGTGGTTCGCGGTACTGGTGGCCTGCGCGATCGTCGCCGTCGCCATCATCAGTCTCCGGGGTCGACGCGATCTGACGACCCCGGAAGAGCGTGCCGTACATGCGACGCTGCACACCGCGTCGATGGCCGCACGGCCGCTGCGCCGAGGACTCGACCCCGAGTCGGCGGCCGAGGCCGCTCCACATCTACGCGCATTGACCGGTGGTGATGCCCTCGGGATTGCCGACGCGGACGCCGAACTGCTGACGTGGAACGGACCCTACGACGAGCTGATCGACACATTCACCGCGGCAGCGAAGCGTGCGGTCGACGGCGAACGTCGCGTACTCCTGCTGGGCCCGCTCGGAAACGATGACGCCGTGCGTGCGCTGATCGCTCAGCCGCTGCTTGTCGAGGACGTCGGGGTCGTCGGAGTGATCGGCGTCGTGACCCGATCGGTGCCGGGCCCGGGAATGCTCGGTGCCATCACCGAGGTCGCGCGGTATGCATGCGGACAGATCGAGCTCGCCGAACTGGACGCATCCCGGGCCAGGCTCGACCGAGCGGAAGTGCGCGCACTCCGCGCACAGATCAGTCCGCATTTCATCTACAACGCGCTCGGAACGATTGCCTCGTTCGTGCGTACCGATCCGGATCGGGCGCGGGAGCTGGTGCTCGAGTTCGCGGACTTCACCCGCTACTCGTTCCGGAACACAGGTGAGTTCACTGTCCTCGCCGACGAGCTACGCAACATCGACCGCTATCTCACGCTCGAGCGTGCACGTTTCGGCGACTCCTTGCAGGTCACACTGCAGGTGGCGCCCGAGGTGCTGAACGTGGCGCTGCCATTCCTGGCTCTGCAGCCGCTGGTGGAGAACGCAGTGCGGCACGGCCTGTCCGGGCGGGCAGGTGGCGGCACCATCACGATCGTCGCTGCCGACGAAGGAACGGACTGCCTCATCAGCGTCGAGGACGACGGTGTCGGCATGGACCCGGACCTCCTGCGCTCGGGGACGCTCGATTCGGAGGAAGCGGCGCACGTCGGTCTGTCCAATGTCGACGATCGACTGCGCGCGGCCTTCGGCAACGATTACGGTCTCGTCGTGGACACGGCACTCGGCTCAGGGACCAAGGTCAGCATGCGGGTGCCCAAGTTCAGAGCGGGGATTCGGGCATGATCGGCGCCTCTGGCAGCATGACGGGGGTGGAGACTGATGTGTCCGGTCTCGTCGTTCTCGCGGTCGACGACGAGAAGCCCGCTCTCGACGAGCTGGCCTACCTGCTGAACAGGCAGGACATGGTGGCCGAGGTGAACACTGCTGCCGACGCGACCACTGCTTTGCGACGCCTTCAGCATCCGGTCGGTCCATCGTCGCCGGCGATCGATGCGGTGTTCCTCGACATCAACATGCCGGGTCTCGACGGCTTGGAGCTGGCGGGCATTCTCGCGAATTTCGCCCGTCCGCCCGCAGTGGTGTTCGTGACTGCGCACGACGATCGCGCGGTTGCCGCGTTCGACCTCGGTGCCGTCGACTATCTGCTCAAGCCGCTGCGTGAAGACCGCCTGACCGAGTCGGTGCGTCGCATCGTCACCGCAGGGCGACGCCCCGAGACGCAGGAGCCGGCGCTGTCGGACGAGATCATTCCCGTCGAACTGGGGGGTACGACGACGCTCGTGCACCGGGCGAGTGTGGGATGGGTCGAGGCCGACGGCGATTACGCCCGACTTCATACAACGAGCGGTTCGCATCTCGTGCGGATTCCGATCTCCACTCTCGAAAGCCGTTGGGCCGACGTCGGTTTCCTTCGTGTGCACCGGTCGTATCTGGTGTCGCTTTCGCTGGTGACGGGGATCAAGAGCGTGGGGTCGGGGTTGGTCGTATGCCTGCGGCGAGAGGGGGCGTTGGCCGCTGTCGAGCTACCGGTGAGCCGGCGGCACACCCGTGAGCTGAAGGATCGGCTCGTTCGAGGGCCGTTGCAGTCGTGGTCGAGTCGGTGACCGACGGTCGAAAGCTTCCCCGGGAACGCGTCGTACTGGCGCGTCGGCGCGGTGCCCGAATCGTGCGCACACGCGTCGAAGTGCAGGAACAGACCGAGGTCGGCGACGCGATGGTGCGTTCTCTGGTGCGAGCACAACTCTGGCTGTCGGTTCGGCTCGCCGCGCTGACCCTGTGCATCCTTTTCGCGATTCCACTCGTCGGGCTGTTGGTTCCCGCCTATTCCCACGCCACTGTGTTCGGAATTCGGTTGCCGTGGTTGATTCTTGGCGTCGCCGTCTACCCGCTACTCCTCGGGGTCGGCTGGGTGTACGTACGACGGGCCGAGCGCAACGAGCACGAGTTCATCGACTTGATGGATGACTAGAGGGCATTGAGTGTCACGTACAGACCCAGAGCGCACAGAATCACCGTCATCATGACGTCGCTGTGCCTGACGAACCCGCCGACGAACGCATCGAGTGGCCTGCGCGCGCGGTCGCCGAAGACGAGCAACGCGAGCGCCGGCGCGGCGACACCGAGACTGGAGACCGCTACGAACACCACCGCGGCCACGATCTGCGCGGTCACGACCGTCGTCGCGTCCACGATGACCGCGACTGCGGACAGCGCGATGACGACGCTCTTCGGATTCACCGAACCGAGCAGGAACGCGGTTGCAAGAGCTTTCCCGCCGGTGAGTCCGCGCGCCGACCGAACCCAGCCCGGTTCATCGGCTGCAGGGCCGTGCCGAACGAGCCCGAAGAGTCTTCGCACGCCCAGAGCTATCAACCCGACACCGAGGGCCAGGCGCAACCACCGCACCCAGGCGGACGAGTCGACGGCCAGCACTGCAGTGTCGACGAGCAACAGTCCGGTGGCGGTGACGGCAGCCACGCCGGCCAGCCACCCGGCCGTGAACCGAGCAAGTACGGTGCCGGTGTTCAACGTCGACAGACCTGCTGCCATCGCCGTGGTGGGTAAGTGCGCCAACACTGCACCCACAGCGAAGGGAAGCGCGGCAGTGACGGCCCCTGCTACGGACATCACGTGGTCCTCGGCGTGTGCATCGTCGCATTGTTCCACGTTGGACTTCGTACAAGACCAGGAAATACGCGTCCAGTGAACGGCCAGTCGATTCCGGTGATCACGGTGATCGCGCTGCTGCTCGCTGCGGTGGCGACCGTGGCCATCGGAATTTACGGGGTCCGGCTCGCCCGTACCACCTCGGACTTTCTGGTGGCTTCTCGTACGGTGGGGCCGAAATGGAACGCCGCGGCGATATCCGGCGAATATCTCTCGGCCGCTTCGTTCCTGGGCGTCGCGGGACTCATCGCGAAGTACGGCGCTGATGCGTTGTGGTACCCGATCGGATTCACCGCCGGATACCTGGGTCTGCTGCTGTTCGTCGCGGCCCCGCTGCGGCGAAGCGGGGCGTACACGGTCCCGGACTTCGCAGAATTCCGGCTCGGATCGCTGCTGCTCCGCAAGCTCGCCATGTTCGTCGTCGTCGTCATCTGCGCCCTCTACCTGGTTCCGCAGTTTCAAGGCGCCGGGTTGACGCTGAACATTCTGCTCGGCGTACCCGGGTGGGTCGGTGCAGCCGTCGTCGGCATCATCGTCATCGGGAACGTGGTGGGCGGCGGCATGCGTTCGATCACGTTCGTTCAGGCTTTTCAGTACTGGCTGAAACTGACTGCAGTCGCCGTGCCGGCCGTCGTGCTGGCACTGCATTTCTTCGCCGACGATCGGGCCGTCGGCAGTCCGGCCCCGCCGACGGTGGACCGTGTGACAACAGTGGACATCAGCACCGACGTTCTCGTGCAGGTTGATTCGCCGATCGAGGTGACGGTACGCGGGACGGTCGACGGCGAGGGTGTCGACGGCAGGATTGCGCTCGATGCCGGGACCCACGAACTCGGTGAGGGCACATCGCTGGTTCTCGACGCGGATTCACCGGTGCCTGTCGTGGCGGGTGCACCGTCCTCCGATCGTGAATGGGCCACGCCCGGTGGCGGTCTCGGCGGAATGCACCCCCTGTACCAGGTCTACTCGCTGATCCTCGCGACGTTCCTCGGCACGCTCGGCCTGCCGCACGTACTGGTCAGGTTCTATACCAATCCGGATGGGCGTGCAGCCAGGCTGACCTCGCTCACCGTTCTCGGTCTGCTCGGCGTGTTCTATCTGTTTCCGACGCTGCTCGGTGTCTTCGCGCGGATGTACGTGCCCCAGTTGCTGATCACCGGGACCTCCGACGCTGCGGTCTTGTTGTTGCCAGGTTCGGTGCTCTCGGGAGTGGGCGGTCAGTTGCTCGCAGCGCTGGTCGCGGCCGGCGCTATCGCGGCATTCCTGTCGACATCATCGGGCCTGTTGGTGAGCATCGCCGGGGTGCTGAGCACAGATGTGCTGAAGGGGCGAGTTCGCGACTTCAGGATCGCTGCGGTGCTGGCGGGGGCAGTGCCGCTGGTGCTGTCCCTCGGACTGGTATCGCTCGATCTGTCTCGAACAGTTGGACTGGTGTTCGCGGTCGCCGCGTCGACGCTGTGCCCCTTGTTGGTGCTCGGCATCTGGTGGCGCGGTTTGACCGCCGCGGGAGCAGCGGCCGGGTTGGTCGGCGGCGGAACGGTGTCGCTGGTCGCCGCGTCGTTGTCGGTCTTCGGTATTCCGGATTCCTGGCTCGACGGCTGGGCGGCCGCGATCCTGGGATATCCGGCCGCCGTGAGTGTTCCCCTCGCCTTCGGCCTGATGTACGCCGTCAGCAAGGCCACCGCTCGGTCGGTTCCGAGCGATGTCGGAAGCATTTTCACTCGGCTTCATGCGCCGGAACGTCTCGGCGTCGGCCGTGATCGGGAGCGCGAGCTCTAGCCGAACGAGCTCCCCGTTCATCGTCGTCAGATGACCGCTCGGCGCAGAGTCCGACTACTGGCCGTGTGACTGGCGCCACTCCGTATCTTTGTGATGACGCTCTCATTAACGTCATGAATCGGTTCCAATCACAGCCCGTGATGGGGAAAACGAGGGAGCAAGCGACGTGAGCACACCGGATACGTCTCCGCCACCAGACGAGCAAGCGTTCATCGACATGCAAGCCAGCCCGGAATTTCAGGAGTTGCGACGACGTCTGCGCAGCTTCGTATTTCCGATGACCGCGTTCTTCCTGATCTGGTACGTCGTCTATGTGCTGCTCAGTACCTACGCGTCGGGATTCATGTCCACCCCGGTATGGGGGAACGTCAACGTCGGCCTGCTACTCGGGCTCGGCCAGTTCGTGACCACCTTTGCGATCACGGGAATCTACGTGAGGTTCGCGAACCGTGAACTCGATCCGCGCGCCGCAGCGCTGCGCGCCGAGATGATCACCTCCCAGGAGGCCAAGCGATGATCAGCCTGTTAGCTCAAGAAGCCACGGACACCACCGTCGGCGAACCACTGATCAACATTGCGATCTTCGGCGCATTCGTCGCCGTCACGATGTTCGTCGTCATCCGGGCATCGAAGAAGAACGCGACCGCCTCCGAATTCTTCACCGCGGGTGGCGGATTCTCGGGGCCGCAGAACGGCATCGCAATTGCCGGTGACTACCTCTCGGCGGCGAGCTTCCTCGGCATCGCGGGCGCCATTGCGGTGTACGGCTACGACGGATTCCTCTACTCCATCGGCTTCCTCGTCGCCTGGCTCGTCGCTTTGCTCCTCGTTGCCGAATTGCTGCGCAATACAGGCAAGTTCACGATGGCCGACGTGCTGAGCTTCCGCTTGAAGCAACGTCCGGTTCGTACTGCGGCAGCACTGTCCACTCTGACGGTGTCGCTGTTCTACCTTCTCGCGCAGATGGCAGGCGCCGGCGGACTCGTCGCGCTGCTCCTCGACATCTCGGATCGCACCGGACAGTCCATCGTGATCGCGGTCGTGGGTGTGCTGATGATCGTCTACGTCCTCGTCGGCGGTATGAAGGGCACCACGTGGGTGCAGATCATCAAGGCGGTTCTGCTCATCGCCGGTGCGCTGTTCATGACTGTGCTGGTACTGGCGAAGTTCGGGTTCAACATCTCCGAGCTGCTCGGTAGTGCGCAGGAGACCGTCTCCGGATCTGCATCCCAGGCCGTCGCTGCTCGCGACGTCCTCGAACCGGGCGCTCAGTACGGCGGCAGCAACATGTCCAAGCTCAACTTCCTGTCGCTCGGCATCGCGCTCGTACTCGGAACTGCCGGACTCCCACACGTTCTCATGCGCTTCTACACCGTGCCCACCGCCAAGGAAGCGCGTCGCAGCGTTGTCTGGGCCATCGCCCTCATCGGCGCGTTCTACCTCTTCACCCTGGTGCTCGGCTACGGAGCCGCAGCCATCGTCGGACCCGACCGAATCTTGGCGTCGGCCGGCGGACAGAACTCCGCTGCACCACTTCTCGCGTTCGAACTCGGTGGAGTCATCCTGCTCGGTGTCATCTCGGCGGTCGCCTTCGCGACGATCCTCGCGGTGGTCGCCGGGCTCACGATCACGGCCTCGGCATCGTTTGCACACGACATCTACGCGAGCGTCATCAAGAAGGGCGACGTCGACGAGAAGAAGCAGGTCAAGGTTTCACGGATCACCGCTGTCGTGATCGGTATCCTCGCGATCGGCCTCGGCATCCTGGCGAACGGTCAGAACATCGCCTTCCTGGTCGCACTCGCATTCGCAGTCGCAGCGGCCGCGAACCTGCCGACCATCGTGTACTCGCTGTTCTGGCGTCGCTTCAACACCACCGGCGCACTGTGCAGCATGTACGGCGGTTTGATCTCGACGCTCGTCCTGATCATCTTCTCGCCGGCAGTATCCGGCTCGCCGACCGCGATGATCCCGGGCTCGGACTTCGCGTGGTTCCCGTTGTCGAACCCCGGCATCGTCTCCATCCCGCTGGCGTTCGTCCTCGGTATCGTCGGCACTCTGCTGTCGAAGGATTCCGAGTCTCGCGCCAAGCAGGCCGAGATGGAGGTCCGCTCGCTCACCGGTATCGGTGCAGAGAAAGCAAGCGCTCACTGAGTTCTACTGGCACGAATTCCACGCGACGAGGGCGGCCGACATATAGTCGGTCGCCCTCGTCGCGTGGCGAGGTAGAGCGGTGAATTTGTGACTCCTCACAAAGCGGCGCGCGCTGTGAGGGCCAACCTCACGCAGGAAACTCGACGCTTGTGGTTACTATCCCTGCGTGGCCAAGCTGAAGGTATCCGTCAACGTTCCCCTCGACCCAGAGACAGCGTGGACGCATGCGTCCGATCTCGCCGACTACGACAAGTGGTTGTCCATTCACGAAGCCTGGCGTTGTGAGCTGCCTGAACAGTTGACAGAAGGCGCCAACCTGGAGTCGGTCGCGAGTGTCAAGGGAATGCGTAACCGGGTGCGCTGGACCATCGAGAGCTACGACCCACCGACGAAGCTGAAGCTCAAGGGCAACGGTAAGGGCGGCGTCAAGATCAGCCTCCTGTTGTCGGTGACGGCTGCCAAGAACGGTGGTTCGGACTTGTCGCTCGACGTCGAGCTCGGCGGCGCGCCACTGTTCGGTCCCATCGGATCAGGTGTTGCGCGAGCACTCAAGGGTGACATCGAGAATTCGATGAAGACCTTCGAGTCCCTGTACGCGTAGTTCTAGCGCGTCTCACTTCGCTGCCTGCGGCCGCGTTACGATCTTGCGCAACCGCACAGCGGGAGTCTGTTTCACCAAGTCTCTCGCTCACTACGGAGAGGTTCAACAATGCCCGGTAGACACAGTGCGACGCCCACCACGGCGTCCAGCTCGACAGGGCTGGTGAAATACGGCGTAATTGCCGTCGTTCTCCTTCTCGTCGTCGGCGGTGGTGTCTATGCCGCGCAGAAGGCTTTCGGATCGGGCTGCAAGAACCCGCAGACCTTTTCCTTGGCCGCGGACCCGGCGATCGCCGACGTCGTCGAGCAGATCGTCGCCGACACGCCTGCGGAAGATCTCGGGTGCGCGAACGTCGATGTCACCGCGACCGAATCCGGCAACGCATCCGCGGCAGTGTCGATGGGTGTCGACGTCCCGTCGCTGTGGATTCCTGATTCAGCGCTGTGGGTGGGCAAGGCTGTGCGAGCGACGGGTTCGCTCGTCGATGTCGCCAGCCAGTCCGTCGCAAGTTCGCCGGTGCTCATCGCGGCGCGGAAGGACGAGGTCCCGTTCTTCGACTCGTGGTTGACGGCGTTGCAGTTGAAGGGCCTACGGATCGGAAACCCGCTCACCAACACGGTTTCCGACGCCGCCATCCTCGGTGCGCTCGCCGAAGCGGGCACCGATGCCGACGCCGTCGACTCCGTTTCCGCTGCGTTGGTCCCGATCGCGCAGGCCCAGGCCGAGACTCGCGGTGAAGCGGACCCCGTAGTGCGTCTCGAGGAGACGGCCGCGGACGGGGGAGTATCCGTGGTGTCGGAGCAGACGCTCGTCGACTTCCAGGACTCGACCGGCACCGAATTCGGTGTGACGGCGCCGCCGACCGGTTCCTTCTTCCTGAACTTTCCACTCGCGGTCACCGAGCCGGAGGGAGCTGGTAGGGAGGCCGCCAAGACGGCCGGGTTGGCCGTCGCCGATGCTCTGGCCTCCGAATCAGGGCTGCAGGCGTTGTCCGAGGCAGGTTTCCGCGCACCTGACAATGCCCCGCTGAGCGATGGTCGCGGTTTGGGAGACGTCGCTGCCCTGGCTATCACCGACCAACAAACCGCCGAAACGACGCTGCGTCGGTATCAGGTCCTTGCGCTGCCGTCGCGCACGCTGGTGATGGAGGATGTGTCCGGTTCGATGGGCTACAGCGCCGGCGCCGACACCAGGATCGGGCTGACCGTCCAAGCCAGCGAAACGGGCAGCGCGCTGTTTCCCGACAACGCTGCACTCGGCCTGTGGGCATTCTCGATCGGCCTCGGAGGTGGGAGTCAGGACTATCGAGAACTGGCCCCGATCCGGCAGCTCGACGAGAACGTCGACGGGACTACCCAGCGAGAGCTGATCCGTCAGCAGATCCGATCGTTGCCCGGGTTGGTGGGCGGGGGAACAGGCCTCTACGACACGACACTCGCTGCATTCCGTCAGGTCAAAGAAGGGTACGACCCCGACTACATCAACAGCGTGATCATTTTGACCGACGGGTCGAACGAGGATGCGGGCAGCATCTCGCTCGATGAACTCCTCGCCACTCTGCGCGCCGAGCAGGACCCGACCAAGCCGGTGATCATCGTGACGATCGGTATCACCGACGACGCCGACGCCGGCGTCCTTCAGCAGATCTCGGCAGCAACCGGTGGAACAAGTTTTTTGGCAAGAAATCCTGCAGAAATTCCAAACGTGTTTGTGAATGCTCTCAAAAGCCGCGCGGGTCGCTGATTCAACCGCTACTTTTGGCATCGGAGTCTGCTCGATGCCCGTATGTCGCTGAATCAAGGGAGTCAAAGGAATGTCGGGGCGTCACGGAGCAGGGACACGAAGGAACCCGGCCTATGCATGGGCTGCGATGGCAGTAGTCGCTGTGGTCGTGGTGGTCGGTGGCTACTTCGGGGTCCAGGCCGTACGGGCAGGTAGCGGCGGCTGCGACACCGTGGACCAGGTGTCGCTCGCGGTGGATCCGACCGTTGCGCCCGTCATCTCCGACATCCTCTCCACGTCCGACGTCGTCGAACGTGGCTGCACCGACTTCGAAGTGCGGGCGGAAGCTCCCACCGACACCGCAACCGAGTTGGCGGGCACCGACGAGAACCGTCCCGATCTCTGGATTCCCGATTCGACGTTGTGGTTGCTCAAGACTCTCCGGTCGACCGGCGCGTTGCCGGAGGTCGCGAAGTCCTCGGTCGTCAATACGATGCCGGTGGTGGTCACCCGACCGGGTGAATCGACTCCGGTGAACACCTGGCTCGAAGTGCTGCAGGCTCCGGCTGTGCGGATCGGCGATCCGCTGAACAGCAGCGCCTCACTCGCGTCGATACTCGGTGCCCTGGCCGAGTCCGAGGTGGCGATCTCCGACGCTCAGGCTGTGTCCGCAGCCCTGGTGCCGAAAGCACAGGACTTCGGGCGGATCGCAGACGAACCCCATGACACGGCGGACCTCGTCGAACAAGCGGCGACCGACGGCGGAAGCAGTATCGCGACCGAGCAGAGCGTCGTCGCCTACAACACAGCACATGCGGATGCCCCTGTGGCAGCCACGGTTCCGCCGACAGGCAGCTACTTCTTGAACTACCCGCTTGCGATCACCGCAGCCCCGGGACCCGACTACGACCGCGTCAAGGAAGCCGGTGCCGCACTGTCCTCGGTGCTTGCGACGACGACGGCCACGGACGCTTTCGCCGCTGCGGGGTTCCGTCAGTCGAGTGGCATTCCGTTGGCCGACAACGCCGGAGTGGGTTCGGTCGCGGCACTCGAGCTGAAGAATCCGCTGGCGATCGAAACAACCTTGCGTGATTGGTCCGTGCTGGCTCTGCCGCTTCGCACCCTCGTCGTCGAGGATGTGTCCGGTTCGATGTCGGCGAAGTCCGGAGACTCGACGCGGATGGCCCTGACCGTCGAGGCAAGTCTCGGCGCGAATGCCCTGTTCAGTGATCAGACGGAGATGGGTCTGTGGGCGTTCTCGATCGGTCTCGGCGGCGGCAGCCAGGACTACCGCGAGCTCGTTCCGCTGGGCCCGGTTACGAACGTGGTGAACGGTCTTCCGCAGCGTGAGGCCATCCTTGCAGCCATTGGAACGCTTCCCTCGCTGGTCGGCGGCGGAACCGGTTTGTACGACACCACGCTGGCAGCATTCCGCCGGGTCAAGGAGGGGTACGACCCGAAATTCGTCAACAGTGTCATTCTGCTCACCGATGGCACCAACGAGGACGAGGGCAGCCCGAGTCTCGATCAACTCCTCGATACCCTGCAGCGAGAGCAGGATCCGGTCCGGCCGGTCGTGATCGTGACCGTCGGCATCACCACCGACGCGGATCCGGTTGCTCTCCAGCGTATTTCGGCCGCCACCGGCGGAACCAGCTATGTGGCAGAGGATCCGCGAGACATCCCCGACGTATTCGTGCAGGCTCTGAACAGTAGAACGCAGCGAATCGGCGGGGAATGACGAGGATCAGACGAACGTCAGGGTCATAGCTGCGCCGCAACACAGCACGACGACGATGAGGGCGAAAGCGTCGGGCAGATGCGGTCTGCTCGGGTGTGCAGAAATCTGACCCGATCCTCCGCGGGCGGTGATGGCCTCACCCATCTCGGTCGCTCGTCGGATCGCGATCGACATCGTGGCGGTGATGAGATCCACGATGGAATTGTCCGAGGCACTGTTCAGTACGGATTTCGGGCGCAGTCTTCGTGCGGCGATCATGGTCCGCATCTCCTCGATCAGCAGCGGCAAGGATCGCAGGCACAGCGCGACGGTTGCGGCCCATTCGCCGACCGGCAGGCGCAGTTTCGTCAACGGCTTTCCGAGCACTGTTATCGCCGGGGCGATATCGCTCATCGATGTCGTCCACCCGATCATCAGCGATGCGCCGAGCAATACGAACGCGAACGTCGTGGAGCGGAGGAAGAGGAGAACGGCATCGAGTCCGAGGGGAAGATTGAGTAGGGCGCCGACCAGGAACAAGCCCCAGATCCACAGTGGCGGGCGGGGAAGCGCCGTAGGAGGGATGTGCCCGATCGCGGCGGTCACGACGAGAAGTCCGACGATGATGCCGATCGAAATCCATGACGGAGCCACGACGATGGTGATGCTGATCAGCAGGACCGCGATCAACTTCGTTCCGGCCCACAGGCGATGGATCGGTGACGAGCGCGGAACTTGCCGGAGGACGACTGTGGTCACGACGGGACCCCCGGCGTCGCCAGTTCCGACACGATGCGCCCGTTGTCGAGGGTGATGGTCCGGTCGCAGATTCGATCCATGCCGTCGACGTCGTGCGAGATCACTACGACCGCAATCCCTTGCCGACGCAATGTCCCGAGAACCTCGATGATCTCCGTCCGTCCCGGTGGATCGAGTCCGGCGAGGGGTTCGTCGAGTACGAGGATCCTCGGCTTGTTCACCACGAGTCCCGCGATGACGACGCGTCGCATCTGGCCACCGCTGAGCGAGTCGATTTCGCGGCCGGCAAGAAGTCGATCCAATCCGACAGCGTCCATGGCGCGTGACACCGCTGCGGAGCCGACTTCGGGGCCGCCGACTGCCTCGATGTCCTCGGCAACCGTTCTCCGCTGCAGCTGCAGCCTCGAATGTTGAAACGCGAGCCCGACGGCTCCCACGTTGCGGCTGATGTCGCTACCGCTGAATTCAGCGGATCCCTCCGAGGGCTTCGTCAGTCCGGCGAGAACCCAAGCCAGAGTGGATTTTCCGGACCCATTGCCGCCGAGGATCAGGATGCCGTCTCCTGCGGCGATCGTCAGATCCAGTCCGTCCAGGGCGCGTTGCGACCACGGAGTCCTGCGGTTGTAGGTGTGCGCGATGCCGCGCATCTGCATCAGTGCCGGCTGTTTCGATCCGGTGTGAAGGGGCCTTGCCGATCCGGTGAGCGGGCCACGCATCCACTCGGGCACATGGTCGACCTGGAATCCGCCGTGCAGGTGAATCACGCGGTCGGCGGCAGTCGTCTCGAGCTCCTGGTGGGTGACGAGGACGACCGACATTCGATGGCGCTTCGGCAGCGCGGCGAGCAGGGCAACAAGTGTCGCCCGACCTTCGGCGTCGATCATCGCTGTTGCCTCGTCGGCGATCAGAAGCGCAGGCTGGCGGGCGAGGGCAGAAGCCACCGCGAGTCGTTGCAGCTGGCCGCCGGACAGCGACGATGTGTCGCGATCGCCCATTCCGGTCAGACCGACCTCGGCGAGCACAGCGTCGACGTCGAGGTCGTAGCCCGGCGGAAGTCCCCACACCACGTCGTCCGCCACTCGGCTGCCGAGCACCTGACTCTCGGGTCGCTGCGACACCACTGCGGTGCCGCCGACCAAACCGAGTCCGGCCACTCCGGGGCGAGCGACATGTCCCGACGTCGGAGTGCGGCCGGCGAGAATCCGAGCGAGTGTCGACTTCCCGGAACCGTTGTGTCCGACGACGGCGATGAACTCACCGAAGTCGATCGTGAGATCGATGTCCGTCAGTGCGGCGGTGCGGGATTCACCGTATCGAAATCCGACGCCTGTCAGCTGTAGCGGCAATGGCGCTACGGTGCCTTCGCCTGACGTAGGGAGGTGTTCGACGACCGGAATCGTGGCCAGTCGGTCGAGGACCGCGCCGAGGATCAGCCACGTGAACAGGGCCCCGACGATGATCGACACACTGGTTGTGCCGAGGATCCACCACCAGTTGTCGAGGATCGCGCCGACACTGCCACGCAACACATCTGCGGGGGACACCAGCAGTTCGGCCCGTGACATCAGTCGTGCCACACCCTCGACGGTGTTCTCGATCGTCAGGAGAAACAGCTCGCGCAGCGGGGTCAGAAGGAAGAGGATTCCGACGCTGACGAGTCCGATGGCGGGTCCCACCACCGCTGACGTAGCGAGCACAGAAAGGAGGCCTTGCTTCTTGCGCTTGCTTCGGCCTACCAGACCGCCGAGCAGCGCCGACATGCCGACGGTGAACGCTGTTGTGGTCCCCGCTACGACGAAGGCAACCAGAATGCCGGCGACAGCAGCTGCGACGAGCGCACGGGTGCGGTGTCGTTGTGCGACCACAGCCATCGGTACGGCTGCGACGATCTGCAGGGCGGTGGCCATCGGCACGACCATCGCGACCACCGACAGCCCAACTGTGAAGCTGCTCATGACCGCCGCGGTCGCCAACTCTGCAGGCGTCAATGCTGTTCGCTTGGGAACGTCCGCGGGGCTGTCGGTCACCTGTCCAGTGTGCCAGTTACCGACTTAGACTCTCGCGGTGATCACCGTCGACGAAGAAGAATGGGACACCCCGGTAGGCGCACAGCTGCGGGCTGCACAACGGGCAGAGCTGGATGCCCGGTACGGCAGCAGCGATCACGAGCCCGGTACGGCACCGTCGGTGGACGACATCGTCGTCTTCGTCGTCGCGCGGGACGATGACGCCGTCGGGATCGGGTGCGGTGGGCTCCGGTTGCTGGGCAACCATGAGGCCGAGATCAAGCGCATGTATGTCGTCCCGGCACAACGGGGACGCGGCGCTTCGGTCGCAATCCTGCGCCGGCTCGAGGACAGCGCGCGAAGGTTGGGAATTCGCGTACTGAAGCTCGAGACCGGAACAGGGCAACCGGACGCCGTTCGGTTCTACGAGCGCGAAGGGTATTCGAAGATCGACCCCTTCGGCGCCTACGTAGACGAACCGACGTCGCTATGTTTTGCTCGAACGCTGTAGGTCAGCGAGTCCGCTGGCTTGCCGCTGGACCTGCAGGCCGGCGACGACGTCCACCGACGGCGGCATGCTGACGCTGACCGCCCTCGCTGGAGCCGCCACGTGAACTGCCACTGTTCCGCGGGTTCCCTCCGCGAGGAGCGCCGTTGCGCGGACGGGGCGTTCCCTGACGCTGTGGCTGAGGTGCTGCCTTGGGTGCAGGCTGTACGTATCGGGCCTGCTCACCGACCAGCTCGGCTACCTGGGGCGAATCTGCAGTGACCCGAATGGGCGTCACCTTGATGTCAGCCTTGCGCAGCAGAATTGCAGTGTCTTTGCGCTGTTCGGGCAGAACGACCGTGACGACGTCTCCGGCGCTTCCCGCACGAGCGGTGCGGCCGGAGCGGTGCAGGTACGCCTTGTGCTCGGCGGGCGGATCGACGTGGACGACGAGCTGGACATCGTCGACGTGGACTCCGCGTGCAGCGACGTCGGTGGCGACGAGAACACGAGCGTCGCCCGAAGAGAAGGCGAGCAGGTTGCGGTCACGCGCTGCCTGAGACAGGTTGCCGTGCAGGTCGACGGACGGAATGCCGGCGTCGGTGAGCTGCTTGGCGAGCTTGCGTGCCTGGTGCTTGGTGCGCATGAACAGGATCCGGCGACCGGTTCCCGACGCGAGCTGCTGGACGAGCTTCTTCTTCGCTTCGACGCCGTCGACCTCGAAGACGCTGTGCGTCATGGCTTCGACGTGCGAGGTTGCCTCGTCGACCGAGTGGGTGACCTGGTCGGTGAGGAAGCGCTTGACCAGCTTGTCGACGCCGTTGTCCAGCGTCGCAGAGAACAGCAGACGCTGTCCCTTCTGCGGTGTGGCGGCGAGGATGCGCGTCACGACTGGGAGGAAGCCGAGGTCGGCCATGTGGTCGGCCTCGTCGAGCACGGTGATCTGGACTGCGTCGAGGCTCACGTGGCGCTGCTTCATGAGGTCTTCGAGACGTCCGGGGCATGCGACGACGATGTCGACTCCGCCGTTGAGTGCCGAGACCTGACGATTCTGCGAGACGCCACCGAAGATGGTGGTGACCTTGAGCTTGTATGCCGCTGCCAGCGGTTCGATGGCGACGGCGATCTGAGTTGCGAGCTCGCGGGTCGGGGCGAGGATCAGTCCCCGCGGGCGACCGGGCTTGCGGTTGCCGGGGAGCTGTCCGGCGAGCCGGGCGACCATGGGGATTGCGAAGGCGAGGGTCTTGCCGCTGCCGGTCTTGCCGCGCCCGAGGACGTCGCGTCCTACGAGGGTGTCGGGCAGGGTGTCGGCCTGGATGGGGAACGGTTCGGTCTTGCCCTGTGAAGAGAGAACGTCGGCGAGAGCGTGCGGTACGCCGAGTGAAGCAAAGGTAGTCATAGTGATGGGTTGCGCCTTTCGGGCAGGGTGTTGCACCCATGGGCTATGGCCCGAGAATGCAAGGGTGGCGAGACTGCCGGCGGGCAGTTTCGATCGCCGTAAGAAAAGCCTGTGCAGGGTGCACATGGACTACGCGGCCGGAGCCGGGCGGAAGTAGAAGCATTCCACGACGTCTGACGTGCTGCTACGCGCGTCATCTCCGAGTGTAACTGCTGACCCGTCACGATCCTTCCCCGAGTGATGCATCAGGCATTCACGCAACCGTCAGGTTCAGTGTGAGCTCGTGTTCGAAGAATGATGAGTAGCGCCGTGCTACCGGCATTCGCGGTGCCTCCGAGCTGTATGCATGTCCGGTCGGAGTTTCGAAGTCGTAGATGTGGACCACACCTTTCGCTTTCGGTCGAGGTCCCGACTCCCAGCCATCGGCTTCCTTCGCATGGTTGCATGCTGCGCACAGCCCGGCACCGTTGTTCGCGGTGGTTTTACCTCCGCGGGCGACCGATTGGATATGGTCGCGGTGGCGGATCGGAGCATCGCACCACGGAGTCCGGCATGTGCGGTCTCTGAGGTCGATGAGTCGGGCCAACGCAGTCGGGAAGGTCCGCGATTTCGATTCCATCGCAGTGAGCGCTCCCGACGATGGTTCGGCGTAGAGCTTTCGGAGGGTAACCAAAACGTCCTCTGCGAACGCGTCCCGGACGAGTTGTCGCGCGATCGATGCGGGAATGTCGCCGTAGCCGTCGAGGTGGGCGGGTTGTTTGCCGCCGGCGAGGAGGGTTTCGTCGGACAGTACGAGGTTGACGGCTACTGCGGCCCCGGCTTTGGCGGTCGATGCGCCTGTGATGCGTTCGTACGCAAGGTCGGCCATGACCTGGTCGCGGGTGCGTGTTTCGTCGCCGACGCCCACGATCGAGTCGGCGGCCTTGCGTAGTGTTGCCCACATGCTGACGGCGCGGTCCATCGACGTCAATGTCTTGAATTCGCACATGTAGTCGGGTTGTGGGCGGGTGCTGGTGCGGCGCTGGGAGAATGCCTTCTGTTTCTTCTTCACTACCGATGCCGGATCGAGTTGAGCGGCCAAGGCTTTGGCCTTCGACTCGATGGCTTTGTCGCCGAGGTTCTTCAGCGTCGCCGGGTCCGAGCACAGCCGCTTGTCGATGATCTGTCGGTCTTCGACTGTCAGGCATGCTGTTTCACGCACGAGCAGCGTCACGCGCCATTCGTTGAGTTCACCAGCCAGTAGACGTGCATACGTGTGTGGCATTTCGTGGACCAGTGCACGGGCGAGTCCGAGGTATCGGCCCCCTTTGTTCGGTGACTCGCGCCTGGCGAGCCCGATCTGCGAGGCAACCCCAGCGCGCCACTGCGCCTTCGGTTTACCGATTGCACGCCTGTGCTCGGCGATCGCAGTGGCCACGCCATCGGTTGCGCTGGCTTGAACGGCCGAACAGGTCGACTTCAAGGTTTCGAGCGCAGAGATCAGGTCGATCCCGGCAGTGGCGTCGACGGTGCCCGTCGACTGCTGCAGCTGCGCAACCAACTTCAGAACTTCGGATGCTTCCACGAGATCCCCCTGAATCTCTCGAACATGTGTTCGATAATAGCAACGCTGGTAGCGGGGCGCAATATCTATTGCGGGGAGAAGTTCTGCCAGGTGGGGCCAGGCCTGTTCGCCAATTCCTCAGTCCACCGGAAGCTCCGGGCAAAGCTCGTCACCGCGTGACCGGTCCCATTCAGATTGTTTGTCTTTGGGATCAGAGCGGATTCGGCGTCGGAAACGTTCATCACGACCGACGGCGACGTTTCCGGCCCCACTCAGTAAGGCGAACAGGAGAACGAAATGACGACGATGCAGGCGCTCGACCAGCGCGAACACTCGGGTCCAAAGCTCAAGGGCCTCAGGGTTATCGGCTATGCGCGGGTCTCAACCAGCGCGCAGGAGAAGGGGCACGGCCTCGGCGCACAGTCTGATGAGATGCGTAGGTACTGCCAAGTCAACGAGCTCCAGTTACTCACTGTCACATACGATGTCATGAGCAGTGGCAGCGTACCCAAGTTGTTCGGACGCCAGACGGCCATCGCAGCAATTGAGTCTGGTCTCGCGGACGGCCTGCTGGTTCGGGCCCTGGATCGCGCCACGCGGGACCAGCTCGATGCGGCATCAATCGCCAAGCGCGCCAATACAAATGGTTGGACCTTGCTCGATACGCAGGGAGCGAACTCCAGCGATGCAAGCCAGCGCCTGCTCTTCGACATTCGAGTAGCGATGGCCGCTGAAGAGAAGCGCAAGATCAGCGAGAGGACCAAGGAGGGCTTACGTCGGGCCAAGGCTCAGGGCCAGCAGCTCGGCAGGCCGTCGAAGATCGACCCGTCCATCGTCGCGGAGATCATCGCTATGCGCCAGGAGGACGGCCTCAGCGCAAAGGTCATCGCTCGCAAGCTGGACGAGTACGGGGTGCCCACCCCAGGTGACGGCCTCCAGTGGCACCACAGCACGATTCGCCGCCTGCTCCAGCGAGAGGGCGTGGCCTGACATGGACACGTTCGCCCTGATCCTCGTGGTCGTCCTGCCCCTCGCCTTCATCGTCTTGGGCGCAATCTTCGGAACCGGAAAGAAGTAGCAATGCCCCACATCGAGAAGGCAGAGACTAAGCGCACCAAGGACGGCAAGCCAGTCCCGTCGTATCGGGTGCGGTGGACCGAGAAGGCACGCGACGAGCACGGTCGACCCATCCCCTTCAATCCAAACCGTCCCGATGGTCGCGCCAAGGAAGTGAACCGACAGCGCACCTTCCGGTCTAAGGAAGCAGCGCAGGAGTACTGCGACGAGCTGAACGCGAAACGGCACAGAGTAGTTGCCGCTTCGCCGTCGGAACTACGCAAGCTCGGAGACCAGGCGCTTGGATACTTCGCCCACCAATACTTCGAGGGCTTGGCCGGGGCGGTGAAGCCGAGGTATGCGCGGGAGACCGAAGCCGTCTACAAGCGCTACATCGCAGACGCCTTCGCCACGCGGGCCGTCGCCTCGATCACTGCCGCAGACATTCGCCGGTTTCGGGCTGATCTGCTGAGTCCGCGTCCGAAGCGCAGCTACCGACCCGACGAACCGGTGGAGATGGTCACTTTGGCGAGGACCACGATCAAGCCCGCGTACGACGTGTTGCGGAGGATCTTGGACGTTGCGGTCGTGGACGGCGCTATTCCGGCGAACCCTGTGCATTCGGTTCCGCTCGGTCGGACCACGGCCACCGTCGACGCGGACACCCCCGAGTTCGAGCCGCGGCCACTTACCGCAGAACAGGTGGGCGCTGTCACCGACCACATCGCGCGTATCCAGGGCTACCCGATCTACGCGTTGGCGGTGACGACGAGCGCCTACAGCGGACTCCGCGCGGGAGAGCTTGCCGGCCTTGATGTCGGGGACGTTGGCCTGCCGGAGGTTGAGGGGAGCAATGGGTCTCTGCGGGTGACCCGGACTAGACGAGCGGTGCGGGGTGGTTTCGAGACAGGCACCCCGAAGAGCAAGCGAAGCCGTCGAACGGTGCCGATTGACGGTTGGTTGGCGGACGACCTGCGTCGGTACCTCTACGAGGTACACCCGTTCGGCAACCCCGACAGCGCGGACTACGACCCGAACACACCGTTGTTCCCTGGTCGGTATGCGATGGGGGAGACGTTGCCGGACGGCCTGACCCAGGACGCGATCCGACCAGAGCGCGCGACGGTCGTTGACCCTGAGATACGTCGGAAGAACGGAGCCGCCGACCGCCGCAACGCGACCTACGACCCGACGGCGACCTGCATTCGGCCCGCCCCGTCCGAGGGGTACAAGTGGAGCGTTCCGATCAACCCCGGCAACATCGCTGACCACTACTTGAGCCAGCCCTACGCTCGGTCCGCCTGCCGCACTCCCGCTGGCACGACCTCCGTCACACCTTCGCGGTGATGAGCCTGAGCGCGGGGGAGCACTACATGCAGGTCTCGAAGTGGCTCGGGCATGCGTCCTACGTGACCACGCTCAACGTCTACGCCGACTACATCGCCGAGAACGAGGGCGGCAAGCAAGCACCGCTCACCCGTCCCCCGACGGAACCGGCACCGAAGCAGACGGCCTCGCAAGAGGCGTCGAACGTAGTGCCGCTCTTCGGTAGGAGGTCAGTGGGGTAAGCGAGCGCACCACCTCAGCTTCTACTCCACAGTAACGAGTAACCGACTACGGCAATGCGGCATTGATCGCCTTGACGGTATCTTCAAATCTTTGCAGTGTCTCGTCAGAAAGACTGGCTAGTGATTTGTCGAGCGTTCGCAGGAATTGGGCTGCTACCTCGCCGTGATCGAATGCAGTTCGAGCGCGTTCAATCCGTTTCACTATGCGGTCACTGCCGTTTAGGTCTGCAATCTTGAGTCGAGTCTTGTAAGTCTGATTGTAAAGTTTCAAGTATTCTTCAGGGGCGAAAAGATCTTCGATGTCCGCTTCTCTCACATCGGTATAATCCGCTATGCTTAAAATCTTTGAGCTACTCAGCCGCCCTCGCTCTATTGTGTTCTCTATTCGCTGGCGGGGACTATTCCCGTCAAGAAGAACGACAATGTCAAGTTGTGTCCCCACGAGGGAGATGAAGGTCGGTATATTGGTAGCGCCACCTGCTGGTAGGAGTCGAGTGTCATCTGCCAACGATGCGCGTCCCTTTGACTTTAAGTGCTGCGAAATCATCGAGAGATAGATGTAGTCTGAGACGCCCTCTACGAGTACGTTTTTGTTGCCGATGAAAAGACTCTGAACAATGTCGTAGCCGAGGGCGGCCTGCAACGGGAATAGTGTGTCCGAGTCCGAAACCATTCCAGCATCGTTGGTCACAGTAGAGCCGACTTCTGGACCCTTATCCTCTGCGATTCGAGTGCGTGACAGGCTGTTTGTCCTGACCATGAACGGCGAATGGGTCGAATAGAGTATTTGCCTATC
Source organism: Rhodococcus sp. FG69 (assembly GCF_057808915.1). Taxonomy (NCBI): domain Bacteria; kingdom Bacillati; phylum Actinomycetota; class Actinomycetes; order Mycobacteriales; family Nocardiaceae; genus Rhodococcus; species Rhodococcus sp. FG69. The sequence goes on from NZ_JBMDIX010000013.1 coordinate 87,578, forward strand.
TTTGGCGAGCTTGTCTTCAATTGTATCTAGTAGATCCATCTGCGCACGAGCATGCAGGCTCAGCCCAGGCTCGTCAAGCAGCAAAATCAGGTCGGCCTCCTTCTCAAACTCCAAGAAGGCGGCTATGAACGAAACGAACCAACGGAAGCCGGTTGACCTGCGGTCAAGGCGATTGCTGAAGTCGTGGCGGGTGTCCTCGACGCGGAACTGCAAATAACGCTCGATTCGAGAATTCTGATATCCATCTGTAACCTGCTTTGCCTCGATTGATACGCGCAACTTCAGATGTGCGTTCTGGTGCCACTGGTCAGTTACCCGCTTTGTTAGTAAGCTGGATACTGACTCAAGTTCGGCGTTGGACTCCTCAAAATTCCAGTCACCAGCAGCGTCAGGTGCGATTCTTGCCAACTTTAGAAAATCCGCGGCTGTCTGTATTGCTTCAACTTCGGACCCATTCTTGATGGCCGTAGCTACCGAATCGAAGTCGTATCTTCCGTCCAGCTGCGCATAGGTGCTGAAGTAGAACGTTCTTGGGACAAGTTCTTTGAGTAGGTCGTCTATTGCACTTCGCAAACCCTTGGTGGGGCCAAAGGTTTCAGCAAGTCGGGCTGCCGCATCTCGTGCAGCCCCAGCAATCTCGACGGATTCTGGTAAATCGTCTTTTTGGTTTATGCATTCATTTACCAGAGCTCGTAGTTTGTCAACCGTGCCTGGCGATCCGATTGCGCTCTGTAAGACTGCTGGCAAGCTATTAATGAACGGGTCAACGTAGGCAGCGTAATCTATTTGCGCTTCAATATTCAAAGTTCCGGGATGTTTGTACGAGCGGCTGGCTACAATTTCACGAGAGTCCAGTACGCCGGGTTCGAAAGTGTCTTCGATGTCTTGTAGCTCCGAGTCGCTGATGGTGAAAGTGGCAGTGATCGGAACCGCGTCGTCAATCACGCCGGTTATTTCGTGTTCCTTCTTCAGCCAGCGCGGGTATTCGTCAAGCATACTTAGGTTGGACGCTGCATTAGCTGGGTTCAGGGTGTGCAAGGCCTGCAGGAGAGCAGATTTGCCCGCCTCATTCTTTCCGACGATGCAGGTGACGTCATCGGCCGTGACTTCACCTGAATCAATGATGTTGCGGAAAACGCGAACGCGGAATGACTTCAGCTTCATGTTGCCCCTAGGTGCGCGGTACGTCGTGGATCGAGCGAGCTTGAACACATCCTGTCATCACGTACCGACAGGTTTGCACAAGGTGTCTCGGCGGCATGTTGCTCGATGCGATGCAGAGCTGATCGGCCCGCGCTTCACGCGTAAATCACGCGCGTTTCGCGCTTGCGGAGGCCGGTTCCGGCCCTTGGATCTGGCGTCGCAGGCGCACTACCTGCGGTTATACGTGGTGCCCTCGGCAGGATTCGAACCTGCGACCTACCCTTTAGGAGAGGGTTGCTCTATCCCCTGAGCTACGAAGGCGAGTTGTGCACGGACGAGTGTACCGGTCGCCGGATCAGTCGGCCGCAATAGCATCGACGATGGTCGACCGCGAGGCGTGCACGGCCGGCGGTAGTGACCCGACCAGGGCGAGGAGCAACGCGACGAGTCCGTAGAGCAGGATCGACGGGTCCGCCGTGTACTCGATGGCGATGCCTGTGCTTGCGCCGAGGATGAGGGTGCTGAGGTACTGCAGCGCGGCACCGATTGCCAGCCCGAGCACACCGCCCACGATCCCGACGGACAGCGCTTCGCTCAGCACCATCCGTCCGAGTGTTCCGCGGCTCGCGCCCATGGCCCGCAGCACACCCAGTTCTCGGCGTCGTTCGAGGACCGACAGCATCAGGGTGTTCAGCAGCGCGACAGCCGCGACGACGGCCACGATCCATTGCAGTGCCACGGCGAGCGCACCGGCCTGCGCGATGGATGCGCTCGCGCCTTCGAGTGCTTGGGTGCCGGAGTAGACGTTGACCTCGGGCGGAAGGGTGTCGTCCAACGTCTTCTGGACGGTGTCCGAGTCGACTGCGATCTCCAGATAGGTGGCGCCTGGGCGGTCGTACCATTCCTGCATGGAGTCGAGTGAGATCGCCATGGTTCCGCCGGCGGCATTGAGGTAGTCGACCACGGCAAGAACTTTCACCGGCCGCACTCCGGTGGGAGTGGGAAGTTCGATGGTGCTTCCCGTCGAAACATTCAGCGCGAGGCCCAGATTGCGGGATATGGCGACACCGTCACCGCGCAGCACAGCAGCTTCGACGGACTCGTCGAGGACCGAGAGTGTCACGGCGTTGCTGCCCTCGGCGACGCCTTGGATGGCGACTAGTTCGTCGCCGAGGTCCGCGTACGCCCACTGCCCTTCGACGGCATTCGTCACCCCGGGCGTCGAGCGAATCTGCTGCACCACTGCAGGATCCAATGTCGCGCCCGCGGGCACCGCGTAGCTGGAGGTCAATGACACGAACACGTCGGTGCGGCCCAGGGACGACAACGACTCCGTCGCCGAGCTCGTCAGGTTGTTCAACGCCCCTGACACACCGACGATGACGCCGACTGCCACCACGATCGTCATGACGGTTGCCCAGATTCGGCCCGGCGCGCGTTCGATGGTGGCGCTTGCCAGTCGCCCGGCGCCACCCCAGCGGCGTGGAACGTTACCTGCGACTCCGACGATGATTCTGGTACCACCCACGCACAGCGCGACGACGCCGATGAGGAAAACGGCGCCCGCAGTCAGTGCGGCTTGTCCGTCGACCGTCACAGCCAAGACGACCGACCCGGCGATCGCTACGGCACCGAGCAGTGCGACACCGAAGGCGAACCGACCGGACGGCCCCGACGAGGTCTCCGACCCGCCCACGGCGAGAGCCTCGACAGGGGAAATTCGATATACCTGGACGGCTGCCAGGGCAGACGCCGCGACACACGCAGCTACGCACAGAACGATCGCCGAGGGGATTGCATAGCCCGGCAACACGTATTCGATTCGGACGTCGAACGCTTCGATCAGAAACGGGGGCAGGCTGTCGATTGCAAGGTGCCCCATCAGGATTCCCAATGGAACGCCGATCGATCCTGCTACGAGTCCGACCAGAGCAGCTTCGGCCAGCAGGTCTCGGACGATCGTCGCGCGCCGACCACCGATGGAGCGCAACACGGAGATGGTCGGTCGACGCTTCGCGATCGCCATGTTCATGACGTTGAACACCAGGAAGCCCGCGACGACGAAGGCGATCAGCGAGACCATGAGTGTGGAGTTTCGCGTCAGGCTCATGGCCGTGTCGGCTCGCTCGGCACGAAAGTCCGGGCTCATCACGGCGACTCGTCCACCGACTGCATCCCGCACTGCGTCGGCTACATCGCCGACGACGAATACGGAATCCAGCTGTCCGGCTCGGTCGGTGAGTGTCTGGGCGAAAGGCAGGGGAGCGATGAGGAAATTGCCGCCGCCGATTCGCTCCGAACCCTCCCCGGTCACCACGCCGACGGCAGTGAGCGTGCGTCCGGCCACCTCGAAGGTCTGTCCTTCGGTGTATCCGGTGTTCGGTCCGACGAGTACGGCACCCGGGCGCGCCAGGTCGGTGATCGAACCCGACACGGCACTCTGTAGATCCGAATCGAGCGCAGTGATGGTTGCGTCGACTCCGATGACGGTGAGCGAGCCACTGCCGGTGACGATCTCACCGCGCAGCAACGGTACGGCCGCCTCGACGCCGGGCACACCGCGGATGACGTCGAGTTCGGTTGCAGCGAAACCGGTGTCCGTCACACCGACGACCTCGAGATCGGCGTTTCCGGCAATGGAGATCGCAAGCTTTTCGACCGAACCGGTGAGGGAACCGTACGTCCCCAGCACCGCAACGAGGAGCGCGGCCGCGACGGCTACGACGCCGGCCGATACCAGCGATCGAACCCAGTGCGCGCGGAGGTCTCGAAGTCCGAGTACCCGAAAGCGACTGACCGCCGTCCCGATCACACTTCCTGCCCTGACAAGACATCGGTATCGATCCGACCGTCGAGCATGGAGATGACGCGATCGGTTCTACGCGCAGCTTCGAGATCGTGCGTCGCCATGACGACTGCGCGGGTGTCATCGCTGTCGTGTGCGATGTCGGCGAGTATGTCGAGTACGGAGTGCGACGTCTTCGAGTCGAGGTTGCCGGTCGGCTCGTCGGCGATGATCAGTGCCGGGTTCATGACGAGAGCTCGCGCGATCGCCACCCGCTGGATCTGACCGCCGGAGAGCTGTGCGGGGCGGTGCTCAGCGCGATCCGCCAGCCCGACCATGTCGAGCAGGCGGAGCGCATCGGCCTTGGCTTTGGACATCGGTATCCCGTCGAGCAGCTTGGGTACCGCAACGTTCTCCCACGCCGACATGGTGGGCAGCAGATTGAAGAACTGGAAGACGAACCCGACTCGATGGCGCCGGAAGTCGGACTGCTCGTTGTCGTTGAGTTTCGTGATGTCGATGCCGTCGAAGACCACAGTCCCGGCGTCGGGGACGTCGAGGGCACCGAGCATGTGCAGCAGGGTGCTCTTGCCTGCTCCGGACGGTGCAACCAGGGAGACGAATTGGCCACCCGACACGGTGAGGTCGATCCCGTCCAGAGCGCGTACCGGTTGTTCCCCGGTCGAATACTCCTTGACGACGCCATCGAGGCGGACCGTAAGAGTGGGCGTGGCCATATGCGACTCCTCTTGGAACGTAAAGAACCGCCCACACGAGGGTGGGCGGTTCAATAGTGACAGTGTCCGCCAGTGCGCCTCTCGGCAAGAGGCCGCTCGAAGCGGCATTTGTGTTGGTACCCGGGGCATGGATCGAACACTGTCGAAGTGTCCAACCAGCGCCCCGGGCGATTAATTCCCTATGCCGCGCCCTGCGCTGCTTCGAGTCTTCGTGCGACGAGCGCAGCCTGCAGATGACGGATTCCCGACGGTCGTGTCGGGTCGAACCCGGTCAGCTGAGCAATCCTCTTCAGTCGGTAGTCGACCGTGTTGGTGTGCAGGTGTAGCTGGCGCGCGGACCGCTGGCGATTGAGGTCGTGCGAGATGTGGATTTCGAGCGTTTCCAGCAGCTCCGGTGAAGAATCGAGTGGTTCGAGAATCTGGCGGAGGTGGCGCCGTCCCGGTCCGGGCCGGGTCAGCTGGTATTCGAGAACCAGGTCGTCCATGCGGTAGAGACCGGAGGGGCGATGAAGCTGATGCGCCAAGGCCAGCAGCTCGTGGACCTGATCGGCTGCCGTCGGGATGTCGGCGGTCGCGGCTTGTTCGGCGGTGACGGTGAGAGGCACTTCGGCTGCAGTGCTCAAGCGATGGACGAGTGCTTCCACCCATTCCTCGTCGTGCACGCCGGGAATGAGAACGGTGCCGCCCTCGGTGCTGAGCATGGAGAGCGGGCTCCGTCCGCACATGGTCGCCAGTTCCGCCTGGACCCGGCGGAGCTTGCGGCGCGCGGCGACAGTCCGCTGGATCGCAGGATCGTTCTCGTCCGGGTGGGAGGGCACCGACAATGCCAACACGAGGTAACTGTCGGCGAGCTCGATGCCGGACTGCCGGGCGATCGCGACGGCATTGTGTCCGCTCAGCAGCGAGGACACCAGAGTGTGGGCAGCGGTGTGGTGCTCGCTCGCAACCGCCTGCAGTTCCTCGACGTAGCTCTTGGACGCAGCGATGGACACCTTCTCCGACAGCAGGACGAACATCCGAGCCGCTTCGATGAGGTCGTTCGCGTCTCCTTCACCTGCCCGCTTCGATACGAGATTCCAGCCGATCTGGATGCCCTCGTGGTAGACGGTCAGTACCGACTCGAGCGGGACGCCTTCGCGCGCCCATTGGCTGGCTTTCGCTCGCAGCTCCGCGAGATCGCTCTCGGTCGGCGCGCGACGCTCGTCGAGCATCTGGACCGCAATGCTGATGCATTTGACGGTGAACTCGGTGACGTCGCCGTTCAGCTGCTCACCAGGAAGGGATCCGCACGGGGTATTGGCTGCGAAGTGGCCGACGAGTAGCCGTGCCACGGCACGGAAGTCACGTAGCGGCGCAGATGCAGGCTGTCCTGCAACCATTATTCCGAGGCTCGTCGTGTTGTGAACGGTCACAGATCAGCCCTTCGTGTAGGAACGTCAGCTCCGGCGTAGAGAAAGTTACTGACGCGTATTGTTGCCTATCCACGCAACTTTGGTTCAAAACTTGACCGAATATGCCCGGATTTCGAACCTGAAGTTTGTTTTCCCGCTGCTAACAGACTTGATCATAGGATGTTATCAACGCGTTATCCAGTGTTTGGCGCGAGCAATTTGTGAAGGCTCTCAACACGGGCGACATCACGATTGCGACATTGCCTAAACAATCACCGGAACGTGCACTCGGGGCCAGCGGTGGGCCTAGCGTCGTCCGCAGCCGATCGGGCGGATCGACTCCGATCCCGAGAATGTCGAGGAGGTGTGCGGTGGGAGCACTGAGTCAGATCACATTGCTTCGAGAACTCGAGCCGGTGATCGAGCGGTGTCTCGGTCGACATCGTGCAACCGCGCAGACATGGGATCCTGCGCAGTACGTTCTGCCGGAACGGTACTGGGGGCAGCGGCGGTCGCCGTTGACCGAAACGGCCAAGGCTGCATTGATCACTACCCTGTTGACCCACAACAACACTGCGCGCACGGAACCTGGCGCACCCGCGGCCACCCGTGGGTCGTGGGCATCCTGGCTGCACGAGTGGACCGGCGAGAAACGACTGCACGCCGACGCCATCCAGCAGTACCTCGTCGCAACCAGAAGTGTCGACCCGATTGCGCTCGATCGAGCCCGGTTTCAATGCACGACCATCGGGATCGAAGCGTCCATGGAAGGTGACCACCTCCTCCGATCGATCGTGCACTCCACCGTCGACGTGATGGCGACGATGGTCAGCCATGTGAACACAGCCGTGGAGTGTGCGGACCCGGTGGCCACCGCCATCCTCGATCGCATCGTCGCCGATCAGCGACTGCACGTCGAGTTCTATCGGAGCCTCGTCGACGCTGCACTCGGAATCGCACCCGCTCAGACGTTGAAGGCGATCACCGAGGTCGTGATGAACTTCCAGATGCCAGGAAGCGGTCTGCCCGGCTTCGAGCGCAGCGCGATGTTGATCGCCCGTGACGGAATCTATGACCTGAGACGCCATCTCGACGAAGTTCTGCTCCCGGCACTACGTGGATGGCGCGTCTTCGAGCGCGCCGACACAGTAGGTGGGGAACGGAATCGAAAGATCCTGTCCGACTTCCTCGACGATCTGGAGATTCAGGCCACGGCTTTCGAACAAGTGCGTATGCGTGCGCTTGCACGCGATGCAGAAAAGCTTCGCGCGTCGTAGTTCGACGCGCGTGTCGAAACCCCCGGGGGGTCTGTGGGAAAGCACCCTCTCGCCGGTGACCGAAAGCATTGCTCTCGGTGACCGGCGAGAGGGTTCTTGCGTCTGACCGACCCCTTCTTTGCTTCTGGTCGATTACTCTGGGCGGCACACCGAGCGGAGGCGGCCCAGATGAGCGGCAGCAGTACCATAGTGGTCGGAATCGATGGGTCCGAGGCGTCCGATCTGGCAACCGTCTGGGCTGCGCTCACAGCGGCCGGGCGTGACTTCACTCTTCGGATAGTCACCGCGGTCGACATTCCAGCGCATCTCGACGACGCACACACCGCTGAGTTCTCGGCGATGGCACGTTCACGCCTCGTCGCGGCCGAAACCCTTGCGCGCGCGACCGTCGACGGCGCGGCCCTGCGGATCGAAACCGAGGCTCTCGACGGCAAGGTCATCGATGTGCTTCTGGCGGAGTCGAAAACCAGTGCAATGGTCGTTCTGGGCGCCGTCGGACTCGGCGAATCGGATTCGGGCCTCATCGGTTCGGCGGCGGTTGCGCTGAGCACGCATGCGTCGTCACCGGTGGTCGTCGTACGCGGTCGAAGCATCGACGGCCGACCGCCGGCGTTGGGACCCGTCGTCGTCGGCGTCGACGGTTCAGCCGTCAATCAGAGCGCCATCGCGACCGCGTTCGACGAAGCATCGCATCGAGATGCGCCGCTCATGGCCGTGCACGTGTGGTCGGACGTCTCTCTCGCACAGATTTCGGCCGTGCCTTTCGGATGGGAAGACATCGCGGCAGCCGAGGAAGCGGTGTTGGCGGAGAGTCTTGCCGGCTGGCAGGAGAAGTACCCGGACGTCGAAGTGCGACGCGTCGTCGCTCAGGACCGTCCGGTGCGAGTACTTACCGGGTTGTCCGAGCAAGCGTCGTTGATCGTCGTCGGCAGTCGTGGGCGCGGAGGGTTTTCCGGAATGACGCTCGGGTCCACGAGCTACGCGCTGATAAACACTGCCGACTGCCCGGTGCTCGTGGTCCGGGGAGGCTAGACCGCCACCGTCAACAGGAATGCGACGTCTTCCGTCGCTTCGACGCTGTGGCGGGCATCAGGCACCACGAGGAGGTCGCCCGCCGAGCCCTTCCACGACTTCTCGCCACTGACCAGCATCAACTGACCGCTGATGACCAGTACGGTCGACTCGCCGGAGAGGTCGTGCTCGGCAAGACTGTTCCCGGCAGCCAACGCGACGACGGTCTGGCGAAGGTGGCGCTGATGGCCCCCGTAGACGGTCTGTGAACTACGGCCACTCGAAGCGCCCACGGCAAGCTTCAATTGTTGTCGGGCAAGGGCGGTAAGTGACTTCTTGTCCATGCGCTCAGTATGGCGTACGGGGACGGTCGCGGACACCTTAACCGACCGAAAGGCAGTGCCGATCAACTAGTTTGGTAAGCCTTGCCGTACTGCTCCCAGCGAAATCGGATGCCGTCGACGCGGCTGGTCATCCACTCGCCGGTGACAGCGGTCCAGTTCTCGGGAATGGTCGGGGCCACCGTGTCACCGTCGATCTCGAGGTCGATTCGGGTGACCTGTAGTTCGGTGGCGAACGGCATTGCTGCCCGGTAGATTTCGCCGCCGCCCATGACCCAGGCCGTGTCGTCGTCGATCAGTGCCAGTGCACCGTCGACGCTGCTCGCGGTCTCGGCGCCGTCAGCGTGCCAGTCGGGGTCACGAGTCACGACGATGTTTCGACGCCCCGGCAACGGCCTGAACCGGGGTGGGAGCGAATCCCAGGTCTTGCGGCCCATGACGACTGGGTGTCCCTGGGTGATCGCCTTGAAGTGAGCCATGTCCTCGGGGACGTGCCACGGAATGGAGTTGCCGTCGCCGATCACCCCGCCCGCAGCTTCCGCCCAGATCAATCCGACGTGGGTCGGACTCATACCGCGACCGGCGCCTTGATCGCGGGGTGATGCTGATAGTCGACGATCTCGATGTCCTCGAACTCGTAGTCGAAAATCGAATCACGGTGTGCCAGATTCAATGTCGGATACGGGTAAGCCTCGCGGCTCAACTGCTCAGCCACCTGCTCGCGGTGGTTGTCGTAGATGTGGCAGTCACCGCCCGTCCACACGAAGTCGCCGACATCGAGGCCCACCTGTGCGGCCACCATGTGTGTCAGCAGTGCGTAGCTGGCGATGTTGAACGGAACTCCGAGGAAGAGATCGGCACTGCGCTGATACAGCTGGCACGACAGTCTTCCGTCGGCGACGTAGAACTGAAAGAACGCGTGGCAGGGTGGCAGCGCCATCTGCGGGATCTCGCCGACGTTCCACGACGAGACGATCATGCGCCTCGAATCGGGGTTGGTGCGGAGCATCTCGAGCACCTGCGAGATCTGATCGATGTGCTCGCCGGCCGGTGTCGGCCACGAACGCCACTGCACGCCGTAGACGGGTCCGAGCTCGCCGTCCGGTGCGGCCCACTCGTCCCAGATGCTCACGCCGCGGTCTTGTAGCCACTTGACGTTCGACTCGCCGCGGAGGAACCACAGCAGCTCGTACACGATGGACTTCAGATGCACCTTCTTGGTGGTGATCAGCGGAAAGCCCTCGCTGAGATCGAACCGCATCTGGTGACCGAAGACGCTGGTCGTTCCTGTCCCGGTGCGATCGGACTTCGCGGTGCCGGTCTCCGACACGTGTCGGAGCAGATCCTCGTACGGGGTAGGAACCATCACGCGGGCCATTGTATGCGGCCGCCCGTGTGCGCAGCCGCCTGCATGTCCCGCATTTTCAGCGCGAACACCACCATAATGGGTTCATGCCCGAGTTACCCGAGGTCGAAGCGCTCGCCGGCTTCCTTCGCGAGCATGCCGTCGGCGCCGTGATCGGCCGTATCGACATCGCGGCTCTGAGCGTGCTCAAGACGTTCGACCCACCGATCGCCGAGTTGCAGGGCCGGGACGTCACCGGCGCTGCCCGATTCGGCAAACACCTCGCGCTGCAGGCTGGTGACCTCTGGCTCATCACTCACCTCTCTCGCGGCGGATGGTTGCGGTGGACCGACAACCCCTCCGCTGCACCGCCGAAGCCAGGTAAGGGCCCACTTGCGCTGAGGATTCACTTCTTCACCCCTGAGGGGTCGACGCCCGCTATCGATCTCACCGAAGCCGGCACCAAGAAGCGACTCGCGGTGTGGGTGGTTCACGACCCGAAGGAAGTCCCGGGAGTCGCGCGCCTCGGCCCGGACGCGCTGGCTGTCACCGAACCCGAATTCGGTGAGATCCTTGCCGGTACCACTGCTCGGCTCAAGACCTCGCTCGTCGATCAATCGCTGATCGCCGGAATCGGCAACGCGTATTCCGACGAGATCCTGCACGTCGCGAAACTCTCTCCCTTTGCGTCCTCGAACAAGTTGGACGCAGAGGCCACCTCGGCGCTGTACCGAGCAATGCGAGAAGTGCTCACCGACGCCGTGTCTCGATCCGTGGGGCAGGATGCCGCGCGGCTGAAGGGGGAGAAGCGCTCGGGCATGAGGGTGCATGCCCGAGTTGGACTGCCGTGCCCGGTGTGCGGCGATCCCGTTCGGGAGGTCTCCTACTCGGAACGTTCATTCCAGTACTGCGCGACGTGCCAGACCGGCGGCAAAATCCTCGCCGACCGCCGGATGTCCCGCCTGCTCAAATAGAGGAAGCCTCGGTCCTCTGGCTCGCGTAGCCGCGGTAGCCCTCCCATGCGAGCCGACGGTCACGCCGAGGATCACGCTGAACTCGGGTGCGAGAGTCGAAAATCATCGTCTCGCGGACCTTCTCGTCGTATCTCGGCCACGTCGGCAGTGGCTGACCGGTCCTGGCGAAGTGGAGCCATTGGGACTGCACGTTCTCGGTAACCTCGGCGAACGCTCGGCGGCCACCGGGAATCGTCATGATTTTCCCGAATGCCGTCTCGCTGATCCCGAACACGGCGAACAGCTCGAAGCCGTGGGTGGCGTCGAGACCGAGCCACTTCATCACTCGCGGCGCGAAATCGAAGCGGTAGCTGTAGGTCGGCGCTCGACGCGAATGTGACTCGGCTACTTCGATGGACGGCTTCCAGAACGTGAAGTCGCCGCCGATGTCGATCGCGGCGGACTCGTTCGGATACCCCGGATACGACTCGGTGACAACATCTTTCGCTGGCGGATCGGTCAGGGCGAACAGGGTGTCGATGCGCTCGGGATTGGTAGGCAGTGCGTCGAGGACCTTCGGGAACAAGGTGCCCTCGCGGCTGTTCGTGCCGATGATGAGGGGCACTCGGTGCGCCGTGCCGTCTTGGTAGGCGTCCAGCGGATTCTTCGGGACGTATTCACCGTCGACGACGGGACCGAAGGGGTGAAGTCCTGGTGTGCGATCCAGCACTGTGTACGCGAGCTTGTTTCCAGCGCGGCCCAATCGGGCGACATCTGCCTGCTCCAAGGTCTCGGCGACGTTGCCGCCGTCGCCGAGAAACCCGACGAACTCCTGCGCCCATCCGGTGGCTCGTTCCTGAGTTGCGACCAGCCCGGGGGCAGAACTCTCTGCAATCGCCGACCGGAACAGGCCCGCAGCCGCCGGTGTGGCCAGCAGCGTCGTGACTGCATTCCCGCCTGCAGATTCACCGAAGATCGTCACGTTCTCGGGGTCGCCGCCGAACTGGCCGATGTTCCGCTGAACCCACTCGAGTGCGGCAACCTGATCGCGTAGGCCGAGGTTGGAATCGAACTTCCTTGCCGGCGTCGAGAACTGCGTCAGGTCCAGGTAACCGAGTGCGCCGAGACGATAGTTGATCGACACGTAGACGATGCCGTCGCTGTCCTGTAGCGATCGGCGCACGAGTGATCCGCCGCCGTACAGCGGGGTAGCCGAGGTGCCCAGGGTGTACGCGCCGCCGTGAATGAACACCATGACGGGCCTGGGGCCCTCGCTGGGTCGACTCGGGGCGAGCACGTTGAGAGTCAGGCAGTCCTCGCTCGATGGCTGGTACTTGCCGATGGAGAGCATCGTGCCGCGCTTGTGCTGCACCGAGGCGTTGCCCCACTCGGTGGCGTCGCGGACGCCCTCCCACGGTTGTACGGGCTGCGGTGCGCGGAGGCGAAGCGGCCCCACCGGGGGAGCCGCGTACGGGATCCCGCGCCAGGTGAGCAGGTCGCCCACCGACTTGCCGTCGAGAATGCCGTCCGAGGTGGTCACTCTGGTGTTCGCAGACATGTTCGCGAGTCTACGTATCGAACTTACCGACGGGTAGGTAATCGAAGAAGAGAGAATCGGTCGCATGGCCTTCGAATACCGCGTCGAGATCGTTCAGTTGCTCGTATCACCCGCCCATGCGTATTTCGGCCGGGCCAAGGACGGTCCCGCGATGGACGTGCAGACCGAGTTGGCCGAGCGCGTGGACATCGTCGCGAACAAAGGGATTCGCGGCGATCGCTTCTTCGGGGTCAAGGCTCACACCGAGGCTGCGGTGACCTTCCTTGCGCTCGAGGCGTGGGAAGCCGTCGGTGAGGAACTGGGCGCAGCCGTTCCGGATACAGCGGTGGCCAGGCGAAACGTAGTGGTTCGCGGTCTCGAGTTGGACCCGCTGCGCGGACTCGAGTTCGAGATCGACTCCGGCGACGGCCCGGTGCGCTTTCGGGGTGGGCGTCCAGCGCATCCATGCGTATGGATGGACACGATGGTCGCCCAGGGGGCCCGGAAGGCGCTCATCGGGCGAGGCGGGCTTCGCGCGGAACCGCTCACCGACGGTGTCCTACGGACGGGCGTGGCCGTGGTCCGGTCGCCCGTCGAATTGGATGCCGCCAGAGCGGCGGTTCCGGTGAAGAGGGCACAACCGCTGCAGTAGCCACATTGCCCATAAAGTGAATGTGAGCTCATAATGTGGGTGACGGTGTGGCGGGTCATACTGAGGTGTCAGCTGTGACCTACCCACTACGTAGTCCTACGAGGCCCGAAGGGGATTCGATGTCTCTACCACTGAGTGGCGTTCGCGTACTCGAGCTCGGAAACTACATCGCCGCACCGACGGCTGCGCGCATGCTTGCAGATTTCGGCGCCGAGGTCATCAAGGTCGAGCGGCCCGGGACTGGGGACGAGCTCCGAAACTGGCGGCTCTATTCCGGAACCACCTCGATGCTCTACCGCACGATCAACCGGAACAAGAAGTCCATCGTCCTCGACCTCCGTACCGAGCAGGGGCGCCAGGACGTCATCGACCTGGCTGCGCACTGCGACATCGTGCTCGAGAATTTCCGCCCGGGGACCCTCGAGAAGTGGGGTCTCTCGCCCGAGGTTCTCAGTGCGAATAACCCCGACCTGATCATCACGCGCATCTCCGCATTCGGACAGACCGGCCCGATGTCTCAACGTCCGGGTTTCGCCGCCGTCGCCGAGTCGTACGGCGGCTTCCGTAATCTCGTCGGCGATCCAGATCGACCGCCCGTGCGCGTCGGGGTCTCCATCGGAGATTCGATCGCCGGGTTGTACGCCGCATTCGGTTGCGTCATGGCACTTTTCCAACGCCAGACCTCGAAGGCGACGTTGTCGCTCGAACAACGGTCGATCGACGTCGCGCTGAACGAATCGATCCTGTCGATGATGGAATCGCTCATCCCGGACTATCTGGCGTACGGCGTCGAGCGGATGCGCACCGGTGGACGGATGGAGGGTATTGCGCCGTCGAACGCCTACCTCTGCAACGACGGCCACTCCGTGGTCATCGCGGGCAACGGCGATGCGATCTTCCAGCGCTACATGGACACGATCGAACGTCCGGATCTCGGCGCCGATCCCGAACTCGCGAGCAACGCCGGTCGATGGAACCGTCGCGACGAACTCGACGCCGCGATCAGCGCATGGACCGGAATGCGCTCCCGCGAAGAGGTATTGAAGGTTCTCGATGCGGCAGGGGTGCCGTCGGGTCCGATCTACACCGCAGCCGACATCGCCGCCGACGAGCAGTACGCGTCCAGGGACATGATTCAGCACTTCCCGGTGGACACCGGCGGCGACGAGCCGGCCGACGTGGGCTTCGTCGGCATCGTGCCCGTCATCGGTGGAAAGTCGATTCCGATTCGCTCGGTGGGTCCCGATCTCGGCGAACACACAGCGGAAGTGCTGAAGGATCTGCTGGGTAGGACCGACGAGGAGATGGTGCCGTGATGTACGAGTTCGAACCGCAGGCTCAGTTGCGCGACGTCACGTTGCGCGACGGATTGCAACTGACCGGCAAGCTACTCGACGTCGACCGCAAGCTCGACGTTGCCCGCGGCCTCCTACAGTCGGGTGTACCCGCTCTGGAGATCGGATCGATGGCACGCGGAGATCTGGTGCCGCCTATGGCGAACACCCTCGACGTCATCGCTGAACTCACCGCGGAGGAGCTCGAGCGCTGTTGGGTGTGGGTCGCCACCCCACGGCATGTCGAGAAGGCCGCCGCGGCCGGGGCTCGAAACTTCCAGTACTGCTTCTCCGCCTCCGATGCGCACAACGAGGCGAACATCGGGCGTACCACCGAGGCTTCTCTGGCAGCAATGCCCGACGCCGTGAACATCGCTCGCTCGGTCGCTGGGCAGATCGAGTTGTGCATCGCGACCTCGTTCACATGTCCGTTCGAAGGCCCGGTTCCACCGGATCGGGTGATGGCCATCGCGAACGACGAACGCGCTGCGGGTGCTACCGACATAGTCATCTGCGACACCCTCGGTCAGGCCGTGCCCGCGCAGGTCTCGTCCCTGGTAGCCAGGGTCGCGGCAGAATCGCCGAGCCGTCGCATCGTGTTCCACGGCCACGACACCTGGGGCCTCGGTGTCGCGAACACACTCGCCGCGATCAGTGCCGGGGCAACGATGGTCGACGGTTCCCTCGGCGGCCTCGGCGGCTGCCCCTTCGCGCCGGGAGCGAGCGGCAACACCTCGAGCGAGGACATCCTGTTCGCGACGAGACCCCAGTGGTTCACCCCGGATACGCTGGCGGGCATGGTCGAGATCTCCGAGAAGTTGCTCGCCGAACTGGGCGAACCCATGCGCTCCAAAACCGTTCAGGGAGCGCGATCGAATGCCAAGGCATTCGAGTGGGTCATATGAGCAAAATCCTCGTCACGACGCCGATTCCCGCCCCGGGCATGGACATCCTTGCCGCTGCAGGGGAGGTCGAGGTTCTCGAACTCGACTACGACCGATTGGCCGAGCGGTGTGCATCAGGGGAGTACTCGGTTGTCGTGTCCCAGTTACGCGATCGCTTCGATGCGGCGCTGCTCGGATCGGCCCGCATCACTGGAATCTCCAACTATGCAGTCGGATTCGACAACATCGACATCGACGCCGCAACTGCTCGCGGCATCACCGTCGCGAACACCCCGGGCGTGCTGACGGATTCGACGGCCGACATCGCGATGTTGCTGATCCTGTCCACCGCGCGACGCGTGATCGAGGCGGATCATTTCGTCAGGTCCGGTGCATTCACCGGCTGGGAACCGGAACTACTGCTCGGCAGCGACGTGTCGGGTCAGGTGCTCGGGCTGGCCGGTTTCGGACGCATTGCACGCGCGACGGCTCGGCGTGCGCTCGGGTTCGGGATGACCGTCAAGTTCTGTCCTCGCCCGCCATCGGACCGGGCGGTGACCGAGTCCGAGCTCGGTGAGTTCGCCGGGCGCGTCGAGCATGTGTCCTGGGAGGAGCTCGTGGCCACGAGTGACTTTCTCTCGCTGCACGTTCCGCTCAGTGAATCGACCCGTCACCTCGTCGACGCAGAGGTCCTGTGGGCGATGAAGAATCCCGCGATTCTGATCAACACGGCACGCGGCCCCATCGTCGACGAGGCGGAGTTGGTGCGTGCGCTCCGCGAACGAGTGATTGCCGGCGCCGGCCTCGACGTCTACGAGGAGGAGCCGACTCTTACCCCCGGTTTGGCCGGGCTGCCGAACACGGTGCTGCTACCTCACGTCGGAAGTGCGACTGTGTCGGTGCGGTCGGAGATGGCACGTCTGTGCGCCGAGAACGCGGTTGCGATGGCGAGGGGCGCGGTTCCGCCGCACCCGGTCAACCTGGTAGCTCAGGCAGGGTAGCGACCGCCGAGGGTGCGGGTGATCTGCTCGGCGTGCGAGACGAGCAGTTCCACCCAATCCTCGCACCGACTTTCGGGCATGCGTACGGTCGGGCCGCTGATGGTGATGGCGCCGATGACGTCTGCCGCAGAATCGAACACCGGAGCAGAGATCCCCGACGCGCCGGATTCGCGCTCGCCGGTCGTGATGGCGTAGCCGTCGGACCTGGTCTGTACGAGCGCCGCGCGTAGGTCGTCGGCTTCGGTGATCGAATCGGACGTCATCGATTCGAGTGTGCCGGCCAGGATTCGCTCGGCCAGTTCGCTGTCGTAGGCGAGCAGCACCCGGCTGGCCGAGCCGACATTGAGCGGAATGACCTTGCCGACGTACATGTCTCGGCGGAGTGCGTGCCGAGTCTCGGCGATGGCGATGCAGACGCGGTACTGCTGCTCGGGACGAAAGAAGCACGTCGTCTCGGTCGTCAGATCGCGCACCTCTTTGAGTACGGGATTGACGATGGAGAGCACGTCGAGATCTTTCGTCGCTGTCGCGGCCCAATAGGCCATCCTGACGCCGATCCGAATACCGTCGCCGTTGCGGTCCAGAAACCCTTGCGACACGAGGTTGGTGACGAGCCGCTGCACCGTCGACGTAGGAATACCCGTCACCTGTTGGATGTCGCCGAGGGTCATCGTCGGCTTGTCGAACGAGAAGGCGTCGAGAATCTCGGTGATCTTGCCCAGCACCAGAAGTGGCTGCTGCTTCGATCCGGTCTCGGTGGTCACCACACCAACTTAGCTTACTCCCTGCGGGATTCGAGCAGTCGAAGCCACACTTCGCTGACCGTCGGATACGACGGGACGGCATGCCACAGATCCTCGAGTGTCACCTTGCCGACGATCGCTATCGTTGCCGCGTGCACCAACTCGTCCACGCCCGGTCCGACGAAGGTGGCGCCGACGATGGTGTCCGACGCCCTGTCGACCACCAGCTGCGCGTGGCCCGCGAAGTTGTCCTGCTGCAGCGACGAACCTGCCACTTCGATGTCGACTCCGAGTATCTCCACGTCGATCCCGGCGTCGCGCACCTGCTTCTCGGTCTGCCCGACCGACGCGACCTGAAGCGGTGTGAACACCACCTGCGGGACCTGGCCGTGGTCGGCGCTTGCGGTGAACCTCCTGCCGTTCAGCGGTTTTCCGCCGGCGCGGGCCGCAATCACGTCACCGGCGACGCGGCCCTGATACTTGCCCATGTGGGTCAGTGGCGAGCGACCGTTGACATCGCCCGTCGCGTACAGCCACGGCACTCCCCGTACCTGTAGATGGTCGTCGGTCTCGACGTATCCGCGGTCGTCGAGTCCGACGGTGGACAATCCGAGATCAGTGCTCGCAGGCGTGCGACCCGCCGCAACGAGTATCTCGTCGACCGTGATGCTCTGTCCGTCCACGGTCAGCTCGGCCGGGCCGCCGTGAATTCTGCCGACGCCGGTGTCCTTCGCGTCCGGCCTCGACACAGCGGTCAGGTCGGCGTCGAACAGGATTCTCGCGCCGCGGCTTCGCAACGTCTCGGCGACGAGGTCGCTGGCGAACGGTTCACCGTTCGCCAGCAGGCGCGATCCTCTGACGATCATCGTCACCTCGGCCCCGAACGCCAGCATCCACGTTGCGGCCTCCGATGCGACGACGCCGCCACCGATGACGGCTACTCTGGCCGGCACCTCGTGAATGTTGGTGGCATCGCGGGAGATCCACGGTAGCGCCTCGCGTAGTCCAGGGGTCTTCGGTATCGATGCCGTCGTTCCGGTGGCGAGCACCACCGCGTGCCGTGCCGTCAGGGTGCGACCATCGACGTCGACGGTCTTCTCTCCGCTGATTCGGCCGTGGCCGCGGACAACCGAAATTCCGGCCGACTCGGCCCACGTCACCTGGGATGAATCGTCGAGCGAATGAGTGAACGACTCCCGACGCGCCAGGACGGCGTCGACATCGAGAGTCTTCTCGCCGACGAGTTCCTTCACTCCCGGCATGTGTCGTGCGATGTCGAGGACATCGCCTGGCCTCAGCAGTGCCTTGCTCGGCATGCACGCCCAGTACGAGCACTCGCCGCCGACGAGTTCGTGTTCGACGATCACGGCGGTGCGGTCGCTCCCGGCGATCGCATAGCTGGCGGCGTTCTCACCGACGGGGCCTCCGCCGATGACGATGACGTCGAATTCGTCCGTACTCTGCTCGGTCATCTCTCCAGGGTGGCATAGGGTCCAATGCCATGGGCGAGAGACGGAACAAGATTCTGATCACCGGTGCGAGTTCGGGACTTGGCGAGGAGATGGCCAGGCGGTTCGCGGCGAAAGGGAAGGACCTGGCGCTGTGCGCACGGCGGCTCGACCGCCTCGAAACACTGCGAGACGAGCTGATCATCGCCAACCCGGGAGTCACGGTGGCGATCCGGGCGCTCGACGTCAACGATCACCACGCTGTGGTCAGGGTCTTCGGTGAACTCCATGACGAACTCGGTGGCCTCGATCGTGTCGTCGTCAACGCAGGCATCGGCAAGGGCGCAAAGATCGGCAGTGGACGAGCCGACGCCAATCTGGCCACCGCGCGCACCAACTTCATCGGAGCACTGTCGCAAGCAGAAGCCGCGCTCGAGATCTTCCGAGCTCAGAAGTACGGCCACCTCGTGCTCGTGTCCTCGATCAGCGCCGACCGCGGCCTACCGGGCCCGAAAGCCGTCTACTCGGCCAGCAAGGCCGGCGTCGCGGCCCTCGGCGAGGCGCTCGCCAGCGAACTCGCGAAGACCGACATCGTCGTCACGACGCTGCTGCCCGGCTACATCGCCACCGACATGTCGGCGAAGGCCGGAGACAACAAGATGATGACGGCCAGCCTCGACGAGGGAGTGTCGGCCATGGTCTCCGCGATCGAGAAGGAACCGCGTCGCGCGGCACTGCCCGGCCTGAAGTGGCGGGGTATCGACGCCGCGCTGCGCTTCCTCCCGAACGAGCTCACCGACCGAATGGTCTAACCCTGCTACCACGACTTGTGCGGCAATCCGCGGCGCGTGAGCACCGCGGATGCTCGGTCGGTGAGTATCGGGACGAACCGGTTCTCGGTCCCGACGAGGGAGAGCGTCGATGTCGATCCCATCGTCGAGATGTAGGCGGACAGGACCGTCTTGGTACGCGATCGACCTGCGTTCGGGTGGATTGCTCGGGTCGCGACAGTGGTGGCACGGTGTCCCGAGATCGATGCGATCGACGTCGGAAGAGCCCCGATGTTCGAACACAGCACCCGCGCAGTCCCGAGTGAGGACGTCATCGATGCGGCCTTGGCGTCGGACATCAGTTGGACTGCCTCGGCCGGGAAGCCGCTCGGCGCGTGTGCGGGCTTGGCGAGAGCCGCCTTGGTTGCGGTCTTGATGTCTGCAAGGGTGTCGGTGCTGGACACGCCGACGGTGGCCATACCGATTCGATTGGTGCCGTGCGTATTCGACCGAAAAGGTACGTTGATGCTGATGGGTTCGTGTTCCCCGAGGGAGGCGGCGATCTCGGCGATCAGCGAAATGAACACCGTGTTGGACAGGTTCGCATCGATATCGAAGATGGCAGTACTGGGGCGTACGTCGTGAAGTCCGACGGTCTTCGTCGAGCGGACGTAACCGGTCAGCTCGCGCCGGGAGTCTCGGCTGAGCATCAAACTCACGGACGCGCGCACCGAACCCGCAGCCACCCGAGTGGCGAGCGAGACCGCATCGCCGATGTCCGACGTTCGACGCAGTCGGAACTCCGGCGCACTTCCCTCGAACGCCCTCCCCGCCGCCGCGATGAGGCCTGCAGCATCGGCCAGGGTATGCGAGCAGACCAGTGACATCACGGTCCCGCCTGTCTCGACCGCTGCCACCGACATCCGCCAGCCCGGTCCGAACTCCGGATCGAGCTCGATGTCTCCTTGCGCGTCCGCCCACCTCAGCACAGTGCCTTCGCTCAGCGGTGTGGCGTCGTACCGAAGTGGGTGTGCCTCGGTGGATCGAGTCCAGCGTCGTCGCGCACCGGGAACACGAGGGGTGACGATCCTTCGACCGAGCTGACCCGACGCCAGATTGGCATGCACCGCAGCGAAATCCACTCTGTCGACGTGTTCGGCGCTGCGCCAGATGCCCTGAAGGACGATGGGCAGTCCGAACCCTCGGTGGGTTCGCAAGAAGATGTCGTCGACAACGGACAGACGGTCTCGCCTCACGGCGTGTGTCTCGACTGGCTGGCGCCGTGTCTGCCTGCGCCCGAAGCGAATTGCTGGGCACCTCCGAGCGCATCGGCAGACATCGAGATCGCACCGTGCCGGAACTCGTTGGCGATGGCGGCTTCCAGCTCCAGACCTTCCTGCTCGAGCAATGACAGGCGGTCCTCGCGCATGCACGTCTGCGGTAGAAGTGCCAGATCGGCTGCGAGTGCCTCTGCAGCAGCCCGCGCGCCACCGACGTCGACGACGCGATTGGCGAGGCCGATGGCAAGTGCTTCGTCGGCGTCGACTGCGCGCCCGGTGAGAATCAGATCCATCGCTCGCGACGTACCGATCAACCGTGGTAACCGTACCGTTCCGCCGTCGATCAGAGGGACGCCCCACCTCCGGCAGAAGACCCCGAAAGTGCTGTCCTTCTCGATAATTCGAAGGTCGCACCACAGCGCGAGTTCGAGGCCACCCGCGACGGCGTAGCCGGAGACCGCGGCGATGACGGGCTTGGACAGCTGCATTCTGGTCGGCCCCATCGGGCCGTCGCCGTGTTCGGTCGCGTGGTTGGACCGTTCCGTTCCGAGCGCCTTGAGATCGGCGCCGGAGCAGAAGGTTCCACCCTCTCCCCACAGCACCGCGACGGCAGCGTCGTCGTCGGCGTCGAACTCCTCGAACGCAGCGACCAGCTCGGCCGCGGTGGGGCCGTCGACGGCATTCCTCGATTCCGGTCGCGACAGGATGACGGTGGTGACGGGCCCCGAGCGTTCGATCCTCACTGGCATGGTGTCGACGGTACTCGAGGGGGCTTGTGTGAAGCAATGAATCAGTGCTTCACTTCTTGGCATGCCGTATCGCCGCACGACGGCCGTGCAAGCTCGACTCGATGCCGGACGCGACAAACTCTTCGCGTCGGCGATCGAGGTGCTGTCCGAGCAGGGCTATCGGGGGTTGTCCATCGCGTCCGTCGCCGCAGCGGCCGGGGTCTCCGCCGGTAGCGTCTACACCCACTTCGAGAGCAAGTCCGACCTGGTCGTGGCGATATTTCGCGAGGTGTGCGGTCGGGAGGTCCGTGCCGTCGCCGAGGCCTGCGCTTCCGGTGATGCCACTGAGCGGGTCACCGCGATCGTCGAGACGTTCGCCGGGCGGGCCATGAAGAACCGCACCATGGCGTACGCCTTGTTGGCCGAGCCCGTCGATCCGGCCGTCGACGCCGAACGGCTGGTGTTCCGACGCAGTTTCACGGACGCGATCGCCGGAGCGATTGCCGCCGGAGTCGCATCGGGTGAAATTCCGGCGCAGAACGTCGACCTGGCGGCAGCAGGACTCGTCGGCGCGGTGGGGGAGGTCCTCGTCGGGCCGCTGCGTCCCGACCGCAACCACGGAGACGCTGCCGACGTCGTTCCCGATCTCGTCGCATTCGCCCTTCGATCGCTAGGAGTCTCGTCATGACTTTTCCGGACACACACAGCGTGTTCAATCAGGTCCCGGACCTGCTGCCGTACGACACGTCCGACGACGCCTCGTTGCTCGAGGGGCTCGAACGCGAAGGTGCCGAGTACTCGCTCCCCGACCTCCGCGAACTCGGGGATCATGCAGGCAGCGTAGAAGTTCAGGAGTGGGGGCGCCTCGCCAACGAGAACCCGCCGATCCTGCGGACACACGATCGGTACGGCAACCGCATCGACGAGGTCGAATTCCACCCGCACTGGCACGACCTGATGTCGGTGGCGGTAGCGAACGGCCTGCACGCGACGCCGTGGCAGTGCGACCGGGCAGGTGCTCATGTGGCCCGCGCGGCGAAGTTCTACGCATGGGGCCAGGCCGACGCCGGGCACATGTGTCCCATCTCGATGACCTATGCGGCAGTACCGGCGCTGCGGCACAATGCACAGCTCGCCGATCTGTACGAGCCGCTGCTGGCGTCGACCCACTACGATTTCGGGCTTCGCACTCCCACCGAGAAGCGCGGCCTCATCGCGGGTATGTCGATGACGGAAAAGCAGGGCGGGTCCGATGTCCGCGCCAACACGACGACAGCGACACCGTCCGCGGACGGTACGTACTCGATCGTCGGACACAAGTGGTTCACCTCGGCGCCGATGTCGGACATGTTCCTCACACTGGCACAGTCCCCGGGCGGCCTATCGTGCTTCCTGCTGCCCCGGGTGTTGCCCGACGGTACTCGTAATCGTATTGCGCTGCAACGACTCAAGGACAAGCTCGGTAACAAGTCCAACGCATCCTCGGAGGTGGAATACCAAGGGGCCACCGGCTGGCTCGTCGGCGAAGAGGGGCGCGGGGTGCCGACGATCATCGAGATGGTCAACATGACGCGGCTGGACTGCGTCATCGGATCGGCGGCAGGAATTCGCAATGCGACAGTCCGCGCAGTGCACCATGCGCGCCATCGTTCGGCGTTCGGGGCGCAGTTGGTGGATCAGCCGCTGATGCGGAATGTGCTCTCGGACTTGATCGTCGAGTCCGAGGCCGCGACGACCGTCATGATGCGTCTGGCGGGAGCGACGGACCGGTCGGCGCGGGGAGACAGTCAGGAGACCGAACTGCGTCGAATCGCCCTGGCCGTCACCAAGTACTGGGTGTGCAAGCGCGCCCCGTCGCATGCAGCAGAGGCACTGGAATGCCTGGGCGGCAACGGATACGTGGAAGATTCGTCGATGCCGCGGTTGTTCCGAGAGTCGCCGCTGATGTCGATCTGGGAGGGCTCGGGCAACGTGGCCGCACTCGATTCCCTGCGTGCGCTGGCCAAACAGCCGGACGTTGTCGAGGCATACTTTGCCGAGGTCGGTCTTGCAGCAGGAGCGGATTCACGCTTCGACGACGCGGTGTCACGGCTCGGTAAGGAGCTCGCCGATCGTTCCGATATCGAATACCGCGCGCGACGCGTCGTCGAGCTGATGGCGTTGGTTTTTCAAGGCTCGCTGCTGATCCGACATGGCGACGCGGCTGTGGCCGATGCGTTCTGCGCCAGCAGGCTCGGAGAAGATTGGGGCGGGGCCTTCGGGACCCTGCCGACGGGACTGGACACCGCGGCGATCTTGGCCCGAATCTAGGTCGATTCTCAGGTGAAGGATCCGCGTGGAGAAGGCAGGCCGGCTGCGCGGACGAAGGCCCGTGCGATTCGATCGGTCAGCTCTCTCGGGAACGCGAGGTCTTCCCAGTTCCACTGCACGACAACCCATCCCAGATTGCGCATGCGCTTCCGCTGTCGCGTGCAGTCCACGTCGGCGATGACGGGATCGGCCCCGTACAGCCCCTGACCCTCGAATATCCCGACTACCCCGTGATCGGGATAGAGGAACGGCACCCTCGCTACGAGTAGGCCGAATTCGTCGCGCAGCCATTGACCGAGCTGCGGCGGCGGCAGCGGTAGCGTGTCGAGCTGCATGCGACTGCGTGACTCTCCCGCGCTCTGGCTTCGCGGGGACATCGACCCGACGGCTTGGCGCGCTTTGGCTACACCCGTTCTGTTTCTCGCGTCGTCGAGCGCGGTGAGCAATTGGGCATGCGTTGTCAGGCCGGTGCGAAGCGCGTAGTCACCGACGCACACCGCGGGGTGCAGTGGTAGCGATCTGGCCAGGTCGACCACCGTCCGTGTCGGTGTGGTGACCGCGAACCCGTTCAGCGTCATCAAGTCGGAGGACGGCACGGGTGATCCGTGCAGAACTCGCTGTCGACCGCGCTTGCCCGCATACGAGCGACCGATCGTGAACGTGACCTTGTCCAGCGGGATGTCCCACGTCTCCATCCCGTGCAGCACCGCCGCCGACACGTGACTGAATACCGTGTCGGCGCTCGACTCCGCGAAAATAGCCTCGGCGAGGACTGCGTGCCTGCGATGAGCATCGAGTGTGCGGTAGACCTCGGCCCTGATGAAGTGCCCACGCCGGACGGTGACGAGTTCGCCGCTGGCTCGGCCCCGCCGCAGGTCGTCGTCCGTATAACCGCGTGCCAGCGCGTCCGTACGGGAGAACATGTGGTTCTGATCGAAGTCCATACTGAGTTGGACGTACCGGCCAACCATTCGGATCCCTCGGCCGGGTGGATCGACCCCGCAGAGCTACTTCGTGCGCCCCCGCTGATCGCGGTACCAGCGGACCAAGGCGTCGGTGGATGAATCGCCCTGCTTCTCCGGTGCCGCCTCGTCGGTCAGCACCGGCGTCAGCTCCAGGGCCTGGGTCTTGCCGAGCTCGACACCCCACTGGTCGAACGAGTCGACACCCCACACGACACCCTCGACGAACACCTGGTGCTCGTACAGCGCGATCAGCTGACCGACGACGGACGGGGTCAGCTTCGGCGCGAGGATCGAGGTCGACGGTCGGTTGCCCGGCATCACCTTGTGCGGCACGACGTCGGGCGCGGTTCCCTCGGCGGCGATCTCGTCGGCCGTCTTGCCGAACGCGAGGACCTTGGTCTGGGCGAAGTAGTTGCTCATGAGCAGGTCGTGCATGCTGCCGGTGCCGTCGCGGGTCGGGAGGTCGTCCGTGGGCTCGGCGAACCCGATGAAGTCGGCGGGGATCAGCCTGGTTCCCTGGTGCAGCAACTGGTAAAAGGCGTGCTGTCCGTTGGTGCCCGGCTCGCCCCAGAAGATTTCCCCGGTCGACGTCGTCACCGGAGTGCCGTCGGCCTTGACCGACTTGCCGTTGGACTCCATCGTCAGCTGCTGTAGGTACGCAGGGAAGCGTGACAGATCGTTCGAATACGGGAGTACCGCGCGGGTTTCCGACCCGAAGAAGCTGCTGTACCACAGCCCGAGGAGGCCGAGCAGGGCCGGAGCGTTCTGCTCGAGTGGCGTCGTGCGGAAGTGCTCGTCGATGCGGTGGAAGCCGTCGAGGAACTCCCCGAATGCTTCCTTTCCGATCACGGCCATGACCGAGAGACCGATCGCCGAATCCACCGAGTAGCGTCCGCCGACCCAGTCCCAGAACCCGAACATATTGGCGGTGTCGATGCCGAACTCCGACACTCGCTCCGCATTGGTGGACACTGCAACGAAGTGCTTGGCGACCGAGTCTTCGCCGAGGGCATCGACGAGCCATCGCCGCGCTGCCGTCGCGTTGGTCAACGTCTCCAGCGTCGAGAACGTCTTCGAGGCAATGATGAACAGCGTCGACGCCGGGTCGAGCCCGACCAAGGCGGCGACCAGATCGGCGGGATCGACGTTGGAGACGAACCTCGCGTCGATTCCGGCGTCGGCGTAGTGACGAAGCGCGTTGTAGACCATGACGGGTCCGAGGTCGCTGCCGCCGATGCCGATGTTGACCACTGTCGAGATTCGAGAACCGGTCGCGCCGACCCACTCGCCGGAACGCACTCGATCGGTGAATTCGCCCATCCGCGTGAGCACTTCGTGGACATCGGCGACGACGTTCTGGCCGTCGACCTCGAGCGTCGCGTCGGCGGGAAGCCGCAGGGCGGTGTGCAGGACTGCACGATCCTCAGAGGTGTTGATGTGTTCGCCGGCGAACATCGCGTCCCGACGGCCTTCGATGTCCGCGGCGCGAGCGAGTTCGACCAGAAGAGACACTGTCTCGCTGTCGATGATGTGCTTGCTGTAGTCGATGTGCAGGTCGCCCGCATCCATCGTGAAGGTTCGGCCGCGATCCGGGTCCTCGGTGAACAGGTCTCGAAGCTTCTTCTCGCCGATTGCGTCGTGGTGTGCTTTCAAGTTGTTCCAGGCGTCGCTGCCCGTGATGTCACCGCTCATGTCTGCAAACCCTAATCTGCTTCGCCGGCTTGTGCGCGTCTTCTCGTGCGCTCTGGGCGCACGTCAAGCCTGGGGGCACACTGGAAGAATGGAGACCAATTCACTCGTCGAATCCATCCAACCGAAGCTATGGATCGGTGGCCACGCCGTCGATGCCGAAAACGCAGCGACGTTCGAGGTCAACAATCCGGCTACAGGAAAGCCGATCACCAGCGTCGCCGACGCCAGCGCTGCGGATGCGAAGAAGGCGATCGACGCAGCTGCGGCAGCACAGAAGTCGTGGGCGAAGACGCCCGCTCGCGAGCGCGGTGAGTACCTTCGTGCCGCATTCGAGAAGATCACCGAACGTGCCGACGACGTCGCGACGCTCATGACACTCGAGATGGGCAAGGCGCTGGCCGAGTCGAAAGCGGAAGTCAAGTACGGCGCGGAGTTCTTCCGTTGGTTCGCCGAGGAGGCCGTCCGTATCGAAGGCCGATACACGCCTGCACCTGCGGGTAACGGTCGCATTCTGGTGAGCAAGATGCCGGTAGGCCCAGTCCTGGCCATCACTCCGTGGAACTTCCCGCTTGCGATGGGAACGCGCAAGATCGGTCCCGCGCTCGCTGCCGGGTGCACCATCATCGTCAAACCGGCCAGCGAGACACCGTTGACGATGTTGTTCCTGGCGCAGCTGTTCGCCGAGATCGGTCTCCCCGAGGGTGTGCTGTCGGTGTTGACCACGTCGAAGTCGAGCGCGGTGAGCGCGCCGATCCTCGAGGACCCTCGCCTTCGCAAGCTGACATTCACCGGTTCCACGGAGGTGGGGAAGAAGCTCATCGAGCAGTCGGCGGGAGGGTTGCTGAGAACCTCTATGGAACTGGGTGGCAATGCGCCGTTCGTCGTATTCGACGATGCAGATGTCGATGCAGCCGTCGACGGCGCGATGCTCGCGAAGATGCGCAACGGCGGCGAGGCGTGCACCGCCGCGAACCGATTCCACGTCGCGAACAGCGTGCGGGAGGAGTTCACCGCGAAGCTCGTCGAGCGGATGAAGGAGATGAAGCTCGGCCCGGGCATCGATCCCGATACCAAGCTCGGACCGCTGATCAACGCGGATCAGCTGGGCACGGTGAAAGAACTCGTCGACGACGCTGTGCAGTGTGGGGCGAAGATTGCGCTCGGCGGCGAGGCAGCTGGCGGAGACGGGTACTTCTACCCGGCGACGGTCCTGACGAATGTGCCGGCGAACGCGCGAATCCTGACGGAAGAAGTATTCGGCCCGGTAGCGCCCATCGTCGGCTTCGACACCGAGGAAGAGGGAATTGCGGCGGCGAATGCCACCGAGTTCGGACTGGCGTCGTACATCTACACCCGTGGACTCGACCGTGCGCTACGGGTGGCAGACGCCATCGAGAGCGGAATGGTGGGAGTCAACCGGGGAGTCATCTCGGACGCGGCCGCGCCGTTCGGCGGGGTCAAAGCGTCCGGATTCGGTCGTGAGGGCGGGACCGAGGGGATCGACGAGTATCTGGAAACCAAGTACATCGCCCTCACCTGAGCTGCCTGCCTGGACTGTCTCGTCGTGCATGCCACTGGTGGCATGCACGACGGAAGTCTCTAGTGTCCGAGTCGTCCGCGACCCAGGCGAAGAAGCAACATCGCGAGCGTGTGGCCTTCCTGGCCGAGGCTGCTGAAGCGGTCGAGTACCTTCATTTCACGGCTGTGCACCAGGCGCGGGCCGCCGGACGCCATGCGGGTCCGGCCGATGAGCTGTGATACCTCCGTGCGGCGCTGGATGGCAGCGAGGATCTCCGAGTCCAGCCGATCGATCTCCTGGCGGAGTGCATCGATTTCGGCCTCGGAAGAGGGCAACGCAGTCTCGGTGTCGATCTTTGTCGTAGATGCCATTTCGTCTCCTCGTGTCACTAGTGTGGATCGTTGCTCGATCCGACACCGTTACGTCCCCCCAACTTCGAGGACTTGCCGCAGAACTATGTATTGCTGTGTGCTGAGTCACATCGTTGCGACCCGCGAATCCCCAGGACGGAGAACCACGGACCGCGTTACTAGGAACAACCCCCGGGACCCCGCGCCGAAGAATCGGCAGCGTACAGGGCATAGCGACGAACGATATTTTCGATCACCGATCCAGTGTGCCACCTGTTCGCAGTCCTGAAAAGTCAGTCGGGGAGCCGAATCTTCCGTTCGGTTTTGTGCTGCGTCCTCAACCAGCAGTCACGCATAGGTTCGTGTAAAGGGGTGTCGGTGCGCGCCGGTAGCCTGAATAGGCGATGAACACGAACCTCACTGCTGCACCTGCGCCCGGAAAGTCCAAGTCCGAAGCCCTGCTGGAGGGTCTCAACCCCCAGCAGCGCGAGGCTGTCATGCATTCGGGATCGCCGCTCCTCATCGTGGCCGGGGCCGGGTCGGGTAAGACTGCTGTTCTGACGCGTCGTATCGCGTACCTGTTGGCCGAGCGCGGGGTCATGCCCGGCCAGGTTCTGGCCATCACGTTCACCAACAAGGCCGCCGCGGAGATGCGTGAGCGCGTCGCCGGTCTCGTCGGCCCTCGGGCCAACAGCATGTGGGTCTCGACGTTCCACTCGAGCTGCGTACGCATCCTCCGCAACCAGGCATCATTGCTGCCTGGGCTCAACTCGAACTTCTCGATCTACGACGCCGACGATTCGCGCCGCCTGTTGACGATGATCTCGAAAGACCTGCAGATCGATACTAAGAAGTTCTCGGCGCGGCTGCTCTCGACGGCGATTTCGAATCTGAAGAACGAACTCGTCGGACCCGAGGACGCCGCAGCAGACGCCGACAAGCAGATGGTCGAGCTGCCCAAGCTCGTCGCGCAGGTGTACGGCATCTACCAGCAACGGCTTCGGTCGGCCAACGCCATGGACTTCGACGACTTGATCGGCGAGACCGTCGGCCTGTTGCAGGCGTTTCCGCAGGTCGCCGAGTACTACCGTCGCCGATTCCGGCATGTGCTGGTCGACGAGTACCAGGACACCAACCATGCGCAGTACATGCTGGTGCGTGAGCTGGTCGGCCGCGAGGATTCCGACGGAGCACTCGAAGGCACTATCGCACCGGGAGAACTGTGTGTCGTCGGCGACGCGGATCAGTCGATCTACGCGTTCCGTGGTGCCACCATTCGCAACATCGAGGAGTTCGAGCGCGACTACCCGGACGCCCGAACCATCCTGCTCGAGCAGAACTACCGGTCGACACAGAACATCCTGTCCGCAGCCAACTCGGTCATCTCTCGCAACACCGGTAGGCGTGACAAGCGATTGTGGACGGACTCGGGGGAGGGCGAGCTCATCGTCGGCTACGTGGCCGACAACGAGCACGACGAAGCGTCGTTCGTCGCCTCGGAGATCGACAGGCTCGTCGACAACCACGACGTGCGCTACGACGAGGTAGCGGTCTTCTATCGAACCAACAACTCCTCGCGTGCGCTGGAGGAGATCTTCATCCGCCTCGGGTTGCCCTACAAGGTCGTGGGCGGGGTGCGCTTCTACGAGCGCAAGGAAGTACGCGACATGGTGGCGTACTTGCGCGTGCTGTCCAACGAAGACGACACGGTGAGCATGCGTCGAATCTTGAACACGCCGCGTCGCGGGATCGGGGACCGTGCCGAAGCATGCGTCGCCGTCCATGCCGAGCAGCGCGACATCAGCTTCTCCGCAGCACTGCACGACGCCGCAGCAGGCAAGGTCGCACTGCTCAATTCGCGGTCCCAGAAACTGATCGGCCAGTTCCTCGAACTACTCGACGAGCTCCGCTCGGTACTGAACAGCACCGACGACGAC
Organism: Rhodococcus sp. FG69; assembly: GCF_057808915.1. Lineage (NCBI taxonomy): Bacteria > Bacillati > Actinomycetota > Actinomycetes > Mycobacteriales > Nocardiaceae > Rhodococcus > Rhodococcus sp. FG69. The sequence goes on from NZ_JBMDIX010000013.1 coordinate 117,711, forward strand.
GGCAACGACATCGCGGACATCGGCGACGTCGTCGAGGCAGTACTCGATCGCACCGGGTATCGCGCCGAACTCGAAGCCAGCAGCGACCCCCAGGACGGTGCGCGGCTCGACAATCTCAACGAACTCGTCAGCGTGGCAAGAGAATTCACCTCCGAAGCGCGCAACCTCGCCGCAGTCGAAGCCGAAGCCGACGTAGTAGTGGAGCGGGAGGAAGGGACTCCCGCACCGGGTTCGCTCGCGGCGTTCCTCGAACGGGTGTCGCTCGTCGCCGACACCGATCAGATACCGGATTCCGGAACAGGTGTCGTCACCTTGATGACGCTGCACACAGCGAAGGGCCTCGAATTCCCCGTCGTCTTCGTGACCGGGTGGGAAGACGGACAATTCCCGCACATGCGCGCACTCGGAGACCCGAACGAACTGTCGGAAGAACGTAGGCTCGCGTACGTCGGTATCACTCGTGCGCGGCACCGTCTGTACCTCACGCGTGCGATCATGCGCTCGGCCTGGGGTCAGCCGATCAACAATCCGGAATCGCGCTTCCTGCAGGAAATTCCACAGTCGCTGATCGAATGGAAGCGTGAGGACCCCGGCATCGGTGGACGGCCGCGATCCGGTGGCTTCGGCGGCGGTGGTTTCGGCGGCGGTGGTTTCGGCGAGCGTCGCGGGCAGCAATCGACGCCGACCTTCGGTTCCGCACGCGCACGCAACAACGCTCTCGTCCTCGCCGTGGGGGACCGTGTCAATCACGACAAGTACGGTCTGGGAACTGTTCTGGAGTCCACCGGCACCGGTACCTCCGCCATGGTGTTGGTCGACTTCGGCACGTCGGGACGCGTGAAGATGATGCTCATCGGTGGCGTGCCGATGACCAAGCTCTGAGCAGACGAAAGCCGCGCACCGAATAGTCAGGTGCGCGGCGGATTGTTAGGAATTTCGGTGCGCACCTGACGAATCGGTGCGCACCTACGTCGAACAGTCAGTCCAATTCGGGTCCGAGGCCGATGCCCCGGGAAGCCAACCACGGAAGCGGGTCGATCTTGCTGTCGCCCGGAAGGTGAACCTCGAAGTGCAGGTGCGGGCCGGTGGAGAAACCACGGTTGCCCATACGCGCGATCTGGTCTCCGGCCATGACTTCCTGGCCGACCGTGACGTTCGCGCTGTCGATGTGCCCGTACACGGTGATGGTGCCGTCGGCGTGCTGCAGGCGAACCCACATTCCGAAACCGGCCGCAGGGCCCGCGTCGATGACCTTGCCGTCGGCGACCGCAAGAATCGGGGTGCCGATAGCGTTGGCGATGTCCACGCCAGCGTGAAGAACTCCCCAGCGCTGACCGAAGTTGGAGGTGTACGTACCGACTGCGGGAAGCACGAACAACGGGCGGCGGGCCGCAGCCTCACGCGCGGCGCGCTCTTCGCTGAAGCGCTGCCCCTTGGCGAGGAGATCGTTGAACTGGCTGAGATCGACGGGGTTCGCGACATTCAGGATCTGCGGGGCAGAGGATGCCGAAACGTCCGTCGTGGTGTCAGCGGCGAAATTGGCTGCCTGCGGAACGGCGGTGGCGGCGATGCCCGGGGCTGCCGGCGCTGCGCCTGCGGCCAGAGCAACTTCCTCGGACGTGCTCGGCGCGGAAGGTCCATGGTCGATGACGGCCTGGCCTGCAGCGACGACGGCACCTGCAGCGACTGCAAGGACAGCGGCGCGGCCCTTGAGTGCGGTGGGAGGCGTCGGAATCCGGTGCGCGCCACGTCGGCGTGAAACAGCGATCTCGTCTGCGGGAACACTCTCTGTAACGAAATCAGGCTCCGCCGGGACATCCACTTCGGAGATGCTGTGCAGCTCGCTGTCGTGGTAGCTCTCGGCAGAGCCGTAGTTGCTTGCGAAATAGTCGTAGCCGGTCGTGTCGAAGTCTTCCGCTTCGGTTCCCCAGCTGGTCTGTGTCGAGAACACGGTCGGCGCGCTTTCGGTTACCGCCGCCGGTGTTACGAACCGGCTGGTAGTGAAGGACGCGCGGTGTTGCGACAAGACTTGCGACCTCCCGATCCGTGATCTGCTCGTGACTTAAGACTCGGCAGACGGTAACGAAACGATTGCGGTACGCGCAAGTTAATCGACTTAAACCGGCTCATATGTGAGATGGCTCACAAGGCGAGCAGGGGTTTTGCGGATATCGGCTGTGATCACCGACAGGTCACGAGTATGCCAGCACGCCGGTTCGAAAACGAAACTCCGAAAACACGGCAGATGGCTGTCGGCGCGTGGCGGCCGAGAAGATCGCCGACGAGCGATAGCGTCCTGACACGTGTCCTCTCCTTCGCACACAGGCAAAGTTCCTCCCCGCGTAATCGAGGGTCGATCGCCGGACGGCGCGAGCTCCCGCGCAGCGGCCCTTGCGGCGACCGCAGCGACGTCGATCGCGGCGTTGATCGCCCTCGCTTCCCTCGCCCTCGAGTCCGTGGGATCGACCGAAGTAGGTGGCCCGCAACCCGGAGTCGTCGCGGCGGCGGTCGTTGCGGTGGCTCCTGTCGTCGCTGTGGCGATTCTGGCGATTCTCACCGTCCTCGCTCGGCCTGCGCTCGCCGGCGCACTGACGGCCGGATACGGCGCCATCTCGGTGGGACTGCTCCTGCTCGATCTCGGTTTGGTCAGTTCGCCCATCGATGCCAATAGGCTCGAGCTGTTCCGGCCGATTACTGCCGAAGCCCTCGAGCCCGAACTCGGTGCCTACGCGTTGATCGCCGCCCATGCCCTCGCAGTGGTGGGTGGCGTGCTCGGTCTCGTCGCAGTCGGTAGGGCGTCGTTCGACGACGGCTACGGCCATTCGCCCCGAGCGGAGCTGACGGGTCGGTCGTCGTCAGTTCGAATCGGCGCGATGCTGTCTGTGATCGCGGTAGCGGCCTCGCTCGTCGCCGCCGCCGCAATGTGGGCACCGCCGTACATTTCGACCGATTCGATCGTCCTGGTTCGAGCAGTCGTCGAATCGCCCCTCACGACCGCGCTCGGTTCGGGAGCGCTGTCGCTGGCAGTGGTGATCGTCGCGGCAGCAGCCCTCGCATCGATCTCCCCGCCTGTTGCTGCCGGCGCGATGCTTGCTGCCGGTCTTGGGATCGTCGGGGTCTTCGGCAGCCGGGTCGTCGCGGGATCCGCTTCAGGTCCTGGCGTCGACGCATCGGCGGGTTCCTGGATCGGCGCGGTCGGGGGGATCGCGCTGACCGTCGTCGGAGTTCTCGCCCTCCCCGTCTCTGCCGTCCGCGACCGACGGGACGACGCCCGGGAATCCACGCGCCGTGATCGGAAGCTGCAGGACTCGAGTTCGTCCATGCGGTGGCACGTCGTTGCCGGGACGGCGGGGGTGGTCGGGGGAGTGCTCCTGAGTACTGCTGGATTCCTGCCGATACTCGATGTTCCCGACGGCGTGCCGAATCCGACGATTCTCGCGACGCGGACGGCGCTCATCGCAGGGTTCGTTCTCGTGATCGCGTCCGTTCCGATGTTTTTCTCGTTGTTCGCCGATACCGTCCGACCGGCACTCGGGATCATCGCCGTCGCGGCGATCATGGCCTCGACCGGCGTTCTGCAGTCGGTGGTGTTGGCTGCCGACATCGACGGTATCGGTCTCGGTATCGGCGGCATCGCGACTGCTCTCGGGGCGGCCGCCGCGGCCGTCTGTGGAGTCGGGGTGCTCCTCGCGGGTAGTTCCGAGCGGGACGACGTCGACACATCCGACGTCCGCAACGACGGCAACGTGGGGTCGGTGGCGTGGCTCGGAGGGTTCGTGTCGGCAGTGGCTCTCGGATTGCCCCTCTACCGAGGCGTCGACACCTCGGCGGCGTCGTTCGCCGAGTTCCCGTGGGGTTGGGATGCCTGGGGTCAGGCAGTGATGGCGGTGACCGTGGTGGTGGCCGTCGTCCTCGCGGCGCGTTCGCGGCCCGCCAGAGGGACTGCCCTTCTCGTCGGGTGCGCGGTCGCGATGGTCGTCTATCTGTTGGGTTGGCCGCTGACGCAAGCGCGTGTGCTCGACCCTGTCGTCGGAGCCGGTTCGTTCGTCGGCGCGCTCGGGTTAGTGATACTCGCTGTGGCGGCAGCTCTTTCGGCTCGACGCCCAAGCAAGTGAGGCGTGGGACACACACCACGCTCCGGTGAGATAGACCACATAGCATCCATGCGCCCGATGCGCTCCCTGGGCATCTGGATAAAGTCCATCATCAGACCCGCTCACACCCCTTGAGCGGGCGTCAACGTAGACGAGACGGTGAGCTGATGGATCTCTTCGAATACCAGGCGAAGGAATTGTTCGCCAAGCATGGCGTACCCACCTCCGCCGGTCGTGTCACGGACACGGTCGCCGGAGCAACAGAGATTGCCGAAGAAATCGGCAAGCCAGTAATGGTCAAAGCACAGGTCAAGGTCGGCGGCCGCGGCAAGGCCGGTGGCGTCAAGTACTCCAAGGACGTCGCAGCAGCCACCGAGAACGCAGAAGCGATTCTCGGACTCGACATCAAAGGCCACGTCGTCAAGAAGCTTCTCGTTGCAGAAGCCTCCGACATCGCCGAGGAGTACTACATCTCCTTCCTGCTGGACCGCACCAACCGCACCTACCTCGCGATGTGTTCGGTCGAGGGTGGCGTCGAAATCGAGGTGACGGCGGAAGAGAACCCCGACGCGCTCGCACGTATCCCGGTCGATGCCGTCAAGGGCGTCGACCTTGCTTTTGCTCGTGAAATCGCCGAAAAGGGCAAGCTTCCCGCCGAGGTGCTCGACGCCGCTGCGGTGACCATCCAGAAGCTGTGGGAGGTCTTCATCAACGAAGATGCTCTCCTGGTCGAGGTCAACCCGCTGGTTCGCACCCCGGACGATCAGATCCTCGCCCTCGACGGCAAGGTGACGCTCGACGCCAACGCAGACTTCCGTCAGCCCGGCCACGCGGACTTCGAGGACAAGGACGCAGCCGATCCTCTCGAGGCCAAGGCCAAGGAGAACGACCTCAACTACGTCAAGCTCGACGGACAGGTCGGCATCATCGGAAACGGTGCTGGACTGGTCATGTCGACCCTCGACGTCGTCGCATACGCAGGCGAGGCACACGGTGGCGTCAAGCCCGCCAACTTCCTCGACATCGGCGGCGGCGCATCGGCCGAGGTCATGGCTGCCGGTCTGGACGTCATCCTCAACGACTCGCAGGTCAAGAGCGTGTTCGTCAACGTCTTCGGCGGTATCACCGCATGTGACGCAGTTGCCAATGGCATCGTCGGCGCACTGAAGAAGCTGGGCGACGAAGCCAACAAGCCGCTGGTGGTTCGTCTCGACGGCAACAAAGTCGAAGAAGGCCGCAAGATTCTCGCCGACGCCGCGCACCCGCTGGTGACGCTCGCCGGAACCATGGATGAGGGCGCCGACAAGGCCGCCGAGCTGGCAGCGAAGTAGAGGAAACCATGTCAATCTTTCTGAACAAGGACAACAAGGTCATCGTCCAGGGCATCACCGGCGGCGAAGGCACCAAGCACACCGCCCTGATGCTCAAGGCCGGAACCCAGGTCGTCGGTGGCGTCAACGCACGTAAGGCCGGAACCACGGTCAAGCACGTCGACGCCGACGGCAACGACGTCGAACTCCCGGTCTTCGCATCCGTCGCCGAGGCCATGGAGAAGACCGGAGCGGACGTCTCCATCGCGTTCGTCCCGCCGGCATTCTCCAAGGACGCCATCGTCGAGGCGATCGACGCGGAGATCCCGCTGCTCGTCGTCATCACCGAAGGCATCCCCGTGCAGGACTCCGCATACGCGTGGGCCTACAACGTGGAGAAGGGCAAGAAGACCCGCATCATCGGCCCGAACTGCCCCGGAATCATCACTCCCGGTGAAGCTCTCGTCGGCATCACGCCTGCCAACATCTCCGGCACCGGCCCCATCGGCCTGGTCTCCAAGAGTGGCACGCTGACCTACCAGATGATGTTCGAGCTCCGTGACTTCGGCTTCTCGACGGCCATCGGCATCGGCGGCGACCCCGTCATCGGCACGACGCACATCGACGCCATCGAGGCGTTCGAAGCTGATCCCGAGACCAAGCTCATCGTCATGATCGGTGAAATCGGTGGCGACGCAGAAGAGCGCGCAGCCGATTACATCAAGGCCAACGTGACCAAGCCGGTCGTCGGCTACGTTGCAGGCTTCACCGCTCCCGAGGGCAAGACCATGGGCCATGCAGGCGCCATCGTCTCCGGCTCGCTGGGAACGGCGCAGGCGAAGAAGGACGCACTCGAGGCCGCAGGCGTCAAGGTCGGCAAGACGCCGTCCGAGACCGCTGCACTCGCGCGCCAGATTCTCGAATCGATGTCCGTGAAGTAGCTTTCACACCGGAAGGGCCCGCCACAACTGTTGTGGCGGGCCTTTTTGCGTGCGCGGGTGTCCGGTTGCGTGCGCGGGTGTCCGGTTGCGTGCGCGGGTGTCCGCTTGAATGAACCCCCGAAGCTATCTGACCGTATGGATGGACCATTCAAGCGATGCGGGGCGCGGCGACCAGCGATCCGGGACACGGCGAATTCTCAGAATCACGGTGAACAGAACTGTGTCCATTACCCCGCGCAACGGCTTCACTGATCCTCATGACTACCACCGAGAATCACTCAGTATCGACCAAGAACTGGCCCGACGCACCGACGTCCGCCGAAGGATGGATCGCCAGGGCGGGTGAGGTTGCGCAGCTACTCGCTGTCGATGCCGTCGCCCGAGACAAGGGCCGCGAGGTCCCCACCGCCGAGGTCCAGCTGCTGAAGGATGCAGGGCTCGTCACGTTGCTCGGACCCGTCGAACACGGTGGCGGCGGCCAAGACTGGCCTACCGCGTACCAGGTCATCCGCACCGTCGCTGCAGCCGACGGTTCCATCGGCCAACTCCTCGGCTACCACCTGCTGTGGTTCTGGGCAGCGCGTCTGGTCGGTACGCCCGAGCAGATCGAGGCCGTCGAAGCCGACGCCACGAAGAACAAGTGGTTCTTCGGCGGTGCCGTCAACCCGCGGGACAACGACGTCGCGGTCACCGACGAGGGTGACACGATTGTCTTCGACGGCGCGAAGTCCTTCTCGACGGGAAGTCGTGTCTCGGACGTCACGGTGCTCGAAGGAGCGTTGCAGGACGGTCAGCATGTGTTCGCGATCGTGCCGTCGAACATCGAGGGGCTGACGTTCCACGACGACTGGGACAACATCGGCTTGCGTCAGACCGAGAGCGGCAGCGTCACCATCGACAAGGTTCGCGTCGACTGGGCCAGCGCAGCAGGATTCGTGGACAAAGCCTTTCAGCCCCGCGTCTACAACACTCTCAACGTTCCAACCATCCAGCTGGTATTCATCAACTTCTATCTCGGTATCGCGCGGGGCGCACTCGAGGAGGCCGCGTCGTACACCAAGACCAAGACCCGCGCCTGGCTGCACAGCACCGTCGACTCAGCCGTCGACGAGCCGTACATCATCGACATCTACGGTGATCTGAAGTCCAAGCTGTGGGCCGTGGAGGCGTTGGCCGACGTAGTTGCGTTGGAAGGAAAGAAGATTCACGATAATGCGTGGAACGTGACTGCCCAGGAGCGCGGTGACCACGAGGTTCGCGTCGCGGCGCTGAAGGCGCGGGCGACGGAGGTTTCGCTCGAAATCACCTCGACTGTGTTCGAGGCGCTCGGGGCGCGCGCTACGGCAAGCAAGTACGGCTTCGACCGATTCTGGCGCAATGTGCGCACCCACACCCTGCACGATCCCGTCGCCTACAAGCGTCGCGAGGTCGGTCGATGGGTGCTCACGGGCGAACTGCCCGAACCGACCTGGTACTCGTAGAGCAATCTCGCCCAAGGAGAACAATGAGCACCGAAAAGATCGCCGACGCAATCAAATTCGCCTACTGGGTCCCGAATGTCAGTGGTGGTCTCGTCACCAGCGACATCGAGCAGAGAACCAGTTGGGACTACGAATACAACAAGAAGCTCGCGCAGACTGCCGAGAACAACGGCTTCGAGTATGCGTTGAGCCAGGTTCGCTACGAGGCAAGCTACGGGGCCGAATACCAGCACGAGTCGACGAGCTTCAGCCTTGCTTTGCTACTGGCAACGGAACGTCTGAAAGTCATCGCAGCGGTCCATCCAGGTCTGTGGCAGCCGGCGGTGTTGGCCAAGCTCGGTGCCACCGCCGACCACCTGTCGAACGGACGCTTCGCAGTCAACGTCGTCAGCGGCTGGTTCAAGGACGAATTCACCCACCTCGGGGAGCCGTGGCTCGAGCACGACGAAAGGTACCGTCGCAGTGCCGAATTCCTTCAGGTGCTACGCAAGATCTGGACCGAGGACGACGTCGACTTCCGCGGAGACTTCTACCGAATCCACGACTTCACGTTGAAGCCGAAGCCGATCGACACCCCGGAGCGTCCCAATCCTGAACTCTTCCAGGGCGGTAACTCCTCGGCCGCGCAGGAGAACGCCGGCAAGTACTCCGACTGGTACTTCTCCAACGGCAAGGACTACGACGGCGTCACGGAGCAATTGGACAACATCCGCCGGGTTGCACGATCGCACGACCGTGAGGTCAGGTTCGGTCTGAACGGCTTCATCATCGCCCGCGACACGGAGAAAGAAGCCAGGGACACACTTCGCGAGATCATCGAGAAGGCGAACAAGCCGGCAGTCGAGGGATTCAGGGGCGCTGTCCAGCAAGCCGGATCGTCGACGAAGGACGGCAAAGGCATGTGGGCGGATTCGACGTTCGAGGATCTCGTTCAGTACAACGACGGTTTCAAGAGTCAACTGATCGGAACTCCCGAGCAGGTAGCCCACCGCATCGTCGAGTACCGCAAGCGCGGAGTGGACTTGATCCTCGGCGGGTTCCTGCACTTTCAGGAAGAGATCGAGTACTTCGGCGCGAACGTACTGCCACTGGTCAGAGAGTTGGAATCTGCTCCGGCGCTGGTCGGGGCCGTCTGACGCAAGGGCAGAACACCGAATCGGGTCCGTAGACTAGCGTGGTCTATGGACCCGATTCAGTGCTATTTCAGGAGAGTGTCATGACCTTTTCACCCGAAGGCCCGCGTTCGTCGGGACCCGGTTCCGGCGGTTATGGCAGTGGCTACTCGCCGGAAGGCGCTCGGCCCTCGACGCCCGGTTACGGCAGCTACGGCCCGGCCGGTCAGCAGTACGGCGCGCAGTCGCAGCCGTCGCAGCAGCAGCCGTCGCAGTTCGGGCAGTCACCGTCTTCCTCGCCGACCGGGCAGTACACCCCGCCGCTCGCATCGGACCGGCCGTCGCCGCTTCCGCGGATTCTGGCTCTCGTCGTAGCAGGTCTCGGCGTTGTCAGCTTCTTGGTCGGACTGGCCGGACAGTACGAAGTTCCCGGCGAGGCGGTCAATTTCTTCTTCGTTCAGACCGGCGATCCGACGTCGATCGCCCTCCTGCTGGCGGGCGGACTTGTCGCCGCCAGTGGGCTGCTGCCCAAGCAAGCGGGCACGATGGGGGTCGCTGCAGCACTGTCGATAACCGGTTGGCTGGTGCTGGTGTTCCAGGCGTTCAACACCGGTGATGCAGGCCCGATCGGCGCATCGATCGAACTCGGGGTCGGCGGAATCATCGTCCTCGTACTGGGATTCGTGCAATCGGTTCTCGCCGTTGCCGCGACCCTGTTCGGTGCCGGGGTGATCAAAGCGCCGCAGCCGAAGCCGAAGTCGTACGGACAGACGAACTTCCAGGGCTACGGTCAGCAGGCTCCCGGTTACGGTCAGCAGAACCAGGGTTACGGCGGCTACGCCCAACCGACTCAGCAGAACTACGGCGTCCCCGGTCAGGGCTATGTTCCGCCCAACTACACCGGCCCCTCGCAGAGTCAGCAGGGTCAGCAGAATCAGCCCAACCAGAACACCACCGGTGGCCTCGGCTACCCCGTCGGCACGTCGAAGCCGGAGTCCGGACTCACCGGTCCTGCCGGACAGAACTCTCCGTTCGGTCAGCCCCAGTACGGTCAGCCCCCTGCGGGTTCGGGCGGTTACGCTGCGCCGCAGCACTCTGTTCCGTCGGACGCGCCGAGCGAGCGCACCGACGAGTCCGGGGACGACAGCACACCTCCGTACAGCGCTCCGACGCAAGCGTTCGGCCAGACCCCGCCGGATGAGGACAAGAAGTGAGCTCTGCTCGGCGCGCCTGATCGAACCGGTCGCCGGTTGGTGCAACGCTCGTAGCCGATGAGCGCCGTACTGAATCAGGAGAAGAAGCGCACCGGACGCACCCCTCGTCCGCCGGAGCGTCGACAGGTCCTTTCGCCTGCCCAGTCCAGAACGTTGATCGGCGTCGCTTTCCGCGTACCCGGTGTTCTCCTCGCGATCATTACGACGGTCGTGCTGGTGACGCTGGTGTCGGTCAACAGTGAACTCACCGGAACTTTCGGCGCCATCGCAGGCATGTGGTTCGCGGTTCACCTGGTCCCGCTGAATATCGCGGGCACCTCGCTCGGTGTCTTCCCGCTGTTGCCTACGTTGGTGGTCGCGGCCGTCGTCGTCCGTAGCGTCGCGAGGACCATGACGGAGACGACCACCCGCCGCGACTGCGCGTGGATCGTCGGCGCCGCCGTACTCGGTCCGCTGGTCGTGACGGCCTTGGCGCTCGCGGTGGCTGCGGATGCGTCCGCGGCGATCGGGTTGTCCAGCCCCCATGCCTTGGTCGCCTTCGCGTGGGTGGCGAGCGTGCACGCGGTGGCGGCGGGTATCGGTGTCTGCGTCGGGGCCCGGAAATCCGACGCCGTCGCAGAGCGCGTGCCGACGTGGATCGGCGAACTCGTCACGCCGACGATTCGAGCAGCATCGCTTCTGGTCGCAGGCGGCGGGGCGATCGTGCTGGTGGCGATGGTCGCCTCCTGGTCCACGATGGAAATGCTGCTCGAATCCGGCAACGGGTTCGTCGGCGTCCTCGGGCTGACCGTGCTGTCCATTCTGTACCTACCCAACGTTGTGTTGGGGTCTCTCGCGGTTGCAGTCGGATCCTCGACGCACATCGGTGAGGTGTCAGTGAGCATCTTTCAGTCCGTCGGTGGCCCGGTTCCGCCGTTGCCGATCCTGTCCGTCCTACCCGAGGGCGCTGCACAGACCGTGTGGATGCTGATGCTGATCGTCCCCATCTCTGCGGGCATATTCCTCGGGCGTGACTGCGCTCGGCGGTCGGTCGACGTCCACTACGCGCTGTCTTCGGTGTGGCTCGGCGCAGCAGTCGTCGGCCTCTGTGCCCTGGTCCTCGGGTTCGCGGCAGGCGGCAACCTCGGAACCTTCGGAACCGTGCAGGTCACTGTCTGGTCGTTCGGCCTTCTCGTGTTCGCCTGGCTTGCGGTCGTCGGGTCCATCGCCGCGGCAGTGACGGTGTGGCGCGGAGGGTCCAAGGAGCTTGCGGTTCCCGAAGCAGCACCGGTGGCACCCGTTGCAGTCGCCGCGATCGGTCAGCCCGTAGTCCACGAGGAGCGGGCGGTCGACGCGGAGGTCGTCGACGAGCCGGAACTGGTCGAGGCTGCACCGGCAGATGCCGACCAGCCCGCCGCCGATCCGGTCGAGGACATCGTCGACGCCGAGGTCGTCGAGGTCCCGGACGACGAGCAGACGAGCGAGGCGGTCGACACCGAGACCGCGGCTACCCCGGACGGGGACGACAAGTCCTGACGGGACCACCCCTGACGGGACCACCCCTGACAGGACCCCGCGACGGCTGCGACTACTGTTCATGCTGCCCCGGTGCGGTACCGACGGGCGTTCCGCCTCGACAAAACCAGGAGTAGTGCGCTGACTGCCTCGCGTGAGACACCCGCTCGGGTCGTCGTCCTCGCATCGGGGGCGGGCTCTCTGTTGCTGTCGCTTCTGACGGCGGCAGAGAACGATTCCTACCCTGCTCGGATCGCGGCGGTCGGTGTCGATCGTGATTGCGACGCGGCCCGGCACGCGCACTCGGCCGGCATTCCGCACTTCCGCATCGGCCTGCGCGATCATGCAGATCGAGATGCGTGGGACGCTGCCCTCACCGAAGCCGTACTCGAACACGAGCCCGATCTCGTCGTGACCGCCGGGTTCATGAAGATCCTCGGACCCCGTTTTCTCGACGCCTTCGCCGGCCGGATCATCAACACGCACCCCGCGCTGCTCCCGTCGTTCCCCGGAGCCCACGCGGTCGAGGATGCGCTCGCCTACGGCGTCAAACTGACCGGGTCGACGGTTCATCTCGTCGACGCGGGGGTCGATACCGGGCCGGTTCTGGCCCAGGAAGCTGTGCCCGTGTACGTAGACGACGATCGATCGTCGTTGCACGAGCGAATCAAGACCGTGGAACGCAGACTGCTGGTCGACGTGGTCGCTGCGGTTGCCACCCGAGGTGTTGTCTCCGATGGACGAAAGGCTCACATCCAACCATGAGTGAACGTAAAGCAGTGCGTCGTGCGCTGGTCAGCGTCTATGACAAGACCGGATTGATCGAGCTCGCGACCGGCTTGCACAACGCAGGCGTCGCTCTGGTCTCCACCGGATCGACTGCGTCCAAGATCGCCGACGCTGGGATACCGGTCACCAAGGTCGAGGATCTGACCGGCTTCCCCGAGACGCTCGACGGCCGAGTCAAGACGCTGCACCCGCGCGTGCACGCAGGCGTCCTCGCCGATACCCGGCGACCCGAGCATCTCGCACAGCTCGAGGACTTGGGTATCGAGGCATTCGAGCTGGTCGTGGTGAACCTCTATCCGTTCACCGACACCGTTGCCAGCGGCGCCACCCCCGACGAGTGCGTCGAGCAGATCGACATCGGTGGACCGTCGATGGTTCGTGCCGCAGCCAAGAATCATCCGTCCGTTGCAGTGGTCGTCGACCCGGCTCGCTACGAGGATGTGCTGAGCGCCGTCGCAGGCGGTGGGTTCACTCTCGCGGAGCGAGTTTCGCTTGCTGCACAGGCGTTTCAGCACACCGCCGCGTACGACGTCGCGGTGGCGTCGTGGATGAGCAGTGTGCTCGTCGATTCCGAGGAGCAGTTCCCCGAGTGGATCGGCGGTACCTGGGATCGGTCCGCAGTGCTTCGGTACGGCGAGAACCCGCACCAGGCCGCAGCGCTGTACGTCAGTCCCACCGGCAGCGGTATCGCGCAGGCAGAGCAGTTGCACGGCAAGGAGATGTCGTACAACAACTTCACCGACGCCGACGCAGCATGGCGTGCGGCGTTCGATCACGAGGCGCCTACCGTCGCAATCATCAAGCACGCCAACCCGTGTGGCATTGCAGTAGGCGCCGACATCGCCGAGGCGCATCGCAAGGCGCACGCCTGCGACCCGGTCAGCGCGTACGGCGGCGTCATCGCGGCCAATCGTGAGGTGACGGTCGACATGGCCGAGCAGGTCGCCGAAATCTTCACCGAGGTCATCGTCGCACCGTCGTACGCGGACGGTGCGCTCGGAGTTCTGCAGCGCAAGAAGAACGTTCGCGTCCTACTGGCAACGCCCCCGTCGCCGCAGGGGGTCGAGCTCAAGCCGATTTCCGGTGGCACCCTGATGCAGCAGCGCGACGCGATCGACGCCGACGGCGACAACCCGGCCAACTGGACCCTCGCCGCCGGTGATCCTGCCGACGAGCAGACCCTGAAGGACCTCGAATTCGCTTGGCGTGCAGGGCGTGCGGTGAAGTCCAACGCGATCCTGCTGGCCAAGGACGGCGCGTCGGTCGGTGTCGGCATGGGACAGGTCAACCGCGTCGACGCCGCACACTTGGCAGTTCAGCGTGCGGGCGACCGCGTCGAGGGTTCGGTGGCGTCCTCGGACGCGTTCTTCCCGTTCCCCGACGGCTTGCAGGTGCTCCTGACTGCAGGTGTGAAAGCCGTCGTGCAGCCCGGTGGGTCCGTGCGCGACAACGAGGTCATTGCGGCAGCTCAGGACGCCGGGGTCACCCTCTACCTGACGGGGTCGCGGCACTTCGCGCACTGACCTTTCCGCCGAGTTCGCACTTGTGCAGGCCAATACCCCACTTTCGTCTGCATAAGTGCGATCTCGGCAACTGTGGATGGATTTTCCGGCTATCCACAGATGCAATGTCGTTACCCCACTGCACGGCCTACGCTGTCATCGTCGAAGCGTGCAGTCCGACAATCCGTTCAGAGGTTCGCTCGCGGTCCGCAAGGGTGATCTGACCCGTCATCAACTGGCGCATGGATTCGAGCGTATTCACCGCGACGTGTACGTCCGGAAGAATGTCGTCGTCGACGCAGTCGTCAAAGCGCGTGCCGCACATGTGCTCGCAGGGAGTTCGGCTGTGTTGTGCGGACTGTCGGCAGCTGCGCTGCACGGAGCCAAATGGATCGACCCGGACGAACCCGCCGAGCTGATCTGGCACGAGCGGAGGCGTCGGCTCAGTGGACTGCGGATTCGATACGACAGTGTGTCCGATTCGGAGATCGCTTCGATCGGCGAACTTTCCGTGACCACTGTGCCGCGGACCATGTTCGACCTGGCTCGGCGTCTGCCTCGACTTCGTGCCGTTCAACTGCTGGACTCATTAGCCAACGCCAGCGGCGTGTCGACCGCCGAGGCAATGGCGCTGATCGAGCGATGGCCGGGTCTTCGAGGCGTCGCGCAGGCGCCGGCCATTCTTGCGATGGTCGACGGCGGATCGGAGTCACCTCAGGAGACTCGAACACGGATCCTGCTTCTCGACGCGGGGCTGCCGACGCCGACAACCCAGATTCGTGTGACGGGCTCGGACGGAAAAGTGTTCGCACGGTGTGACCTGGGATGGCCGGAGTGGAAGGTCGTCGTCGAGTACGACGGGATACAGCATTGGACGTCCGAGAAACAGCGTACGTGGGACATCGAGCGCTACGACAAACTCGTACGGGCAGGATGGCTGGTCGTTCGCGTCAATTCCGAGCAGTTGCGGACTCGACCGCTCGAAGTGGTGGCTCGTGTGCGGGAGAAACTGCGAATGGCAGGTGCCCCGGTCTGACGAGTTCGCACTTGTGCAGGCGGATCCCGACGTCTCGTCTGCACAAGTGCGAACTCGACGAGGGTGCACAAACGTGCGAACGCTCGTAGCGTGGAGAGGTGACCTCTACCCAACCTGGCATCACCACCGTCGGCGAGCTGCGCGCGTCCGGACACGTGCAGCGTTCCGTCAAAGACGAACTCCGGGAAAATCTGCTCGACGCTCTACGCGAAGGCCGCGATGCGTGGCCGGGGATACTCGGCTTCGACAAGACCGTGCTCCCGCAGTTCGAACGCGCGATCCTTGCTGGTCACGACGTCGTTCTGCTCGGCGAACGAGGTCAGGGCAAGACTCGACTGCTCCGCACGCTTCATCTCCTGCTGGACGAGTGGTCCCCGGTCATCGAGGGCTCCGAGCTCGGCGAACATCCCTACGAACCCATCACCCCGGCGAGCATGCGGCGGGCGAAGGAATTGGGCGAGTTACTTCCCGTTGTGTGGCGACACCGCAGCGAGCGGTACGCCGAGAAGCTCGCGACGCCGGACACGTCGGTCGCCGACCTCGTGGGCGACGTCGACCCGGTCAAGGTTGCCGAGGGACGCAGCCTGGGTGATCCCGAGACCATTCACTTCGGTCTGGTCCCGCGCAGCCATCGCGGAATCGTGGCCATCAACGAGTTGCCCGACCTCGCCGAGCGCATCCAGGTCTCGCTGCTCAACGTCATGGAAGAGCGCGACATTCAGGTCCGCGGTTACACGCTTCGGCTGCCGCTCGACGTCGTGCTCGTGGCGAGCGCCAACCCCGAGGACTACACCAACCGTGGGCGGATCATCACCCCGCTGAAGGACCGGTTCGGTGCCGAGATCCGTACTCACTACCCGCACGCCCTCGACGACGAGATCTCGGTGATCGAGCAGGAAGCCAACTTGCCCGCGGCTGTGCCGTCGTATCTGCTCGAGATTCTTGCCCGCTTCACCCGGCTGCTCCGCGAGTCACCGTCGGTCGATCAGCGATCGGGTGTCTCTGCTCGGTTCGCTATCGCGGCTGCCGAGACCATTGCTGCTGCAGCAGTTCACCGCGCAGCCGTGCTCGGTGAGAGCGACGCGGTGGCGCGTCCGGTCGACCTGGGAACCATCATCGAGGTACTTCGAGGCAAGGTCGAATTCGAATCCGGAGAGGAGGGCCGTGAAACGGAGGTTCTCGAACACCTCCTGCGTCGGGCGACCGCTGACACTGTCCGTGAGCGGTTGGGCGGAATCAATCTGGCGCCCTTGGTCACCGCGATCGAAGAGGGCGATCCGGTCGTGACGGGTGATCGCATCGCAGCCAAGACTCTGATCGGAGAGTTGCCCGACCTGGAGGTTCTGCAAGAGATCGACGAACGGCTCGACGCGACCACCGACGGCGAACGGGCGGCCGCAACAGAACTCGCGTTGGAGGGCCTCTACTTGGCGCGACGCATAGCCAAGGATCCCGACGACGACGGCCAGACGGTGTACAGCTGATGCCGGCCAGCAGATACGGGCGATATCACGGGGGACCTGATCCGCTGGCCGCACCCGTCGACCTGAGAGAGGCCCTCGAGTCCATCGGCAACGACGTTCTGGAGGGCGCGTCGCCGAGGCGCGCGATGCAGGAGATGCTTCGGCGTGGAACGCAGAACATGCGCGGTCTCGACGACCTTGCAGCCGAGGCCAACCGTCGTCGACGAGATCTCTTGCGGAAGAACAACCTCGACGGGACCCTGCAGGAAGTGCGCGAGCTTCTCGACAAGGCGGTTCTCGAGGAGCGCAAGACTCTCGCCAGAGCTCTCGACGACGACGCCCGTTTTCAGGAGATGCAGATCGGTGACCTGTCGCCGTCGACTGCGCAGGCCGTGCAGGAGCTGGCCGACTACGACTGGCGTTCGTCCGAGGCACGGGAGAACTACGAGAAGATCAAGGATCTGCTCGGCCGCGAGATGCTCGATCAACGCTTCGCGGGCATGAAGAACGCGCTGGAGAATGCGACGGACGAGGACCGTCAGGCGATCAGCGAGATGCTGAAGGACCTGAACGAGCTTCTCGACAAGCACAATCGGGGCGAGGACACCGACGAGCAGTTCGCCGACTTCATGCGCAAGCACGGGCAGCACTTCCCGGAGAACCCGCAGAATGTGGACGAGCTCCTCGACTCGCTCGCGCAGCGAGCCGCAGCGGCTCAGCGCTTGCGCAACTCGCTCAGTCCCGAGCAACGAGCAGAGCTCGATGCGCTCGCGCAGCAGGCGTTCGGTGACTCGAATTTGCTCGCGCAACTGGATCAACTCGACCAGAATCTCCAGCAAGCAAGGCCGGGCGAGGATTGGGATGGTTCGCAGAACTTCCGCGGCGAGAATGGAATGGGGCTCGGCGACGGAACCGGTGCGCTCCAGGACATCGCGGAGCTCGAGAACCTCGGCAACCAACTCTCGCAGCAGTACAACGGCGCTGCCCTCGACGATATCGATGCGGAAGCGCTGCTGAAGCAGTTGGGCCCCGAGGCAGCAGCCGATGCGCGGATGCTGTCCGAGCTCGAAAAGGCGCTGGAGCAGCAAGGTTTCATGGACAAGGGTGCCGACGGTCAGTGGCGTCTGTCCCCGAAGGCGATGCGCCAGTTGGGTCAGTCCGCGCTGAAGGATGTGGCAGGCAAGATTTCCCGACGCGGTGGCGAGCGGGATACCCGTCGAGCAGGCGCGATGGGGGAGCCGACGGGTGCATCGCGGGCCTGGGAATTCGGCGACACCGAGCCGTGGGACGTGACGAGGACCGTCAATAACGCGGTGCTGAGGACTGCCGCGTCGGGCGGAGAGTTCCCGGTCCAGCTGCAGGTCACGGACGTCGAGATCAGCGAAACCGAAACTCGGACGCAGGCTGCCGTCGCGTTGCTGGTCGATACGTCGTTCTCGATGGTCATGGACGGTCGGTGGGTGCCGATGAAGCGAACGGCGCTCGCGCTCAATCACCTTGTCAGTACTCGGTTCCGGGGTGATGATCTGCAACTCATCGGATTCGGTCGGCACGCGCAGAAGTTGACGGCGTCCGAGTTGGCGGGTCTCGACGGCGCCTACGACCAAGGCACCAACCTGCACCATGCGTTGTTGCTCGCGGCCAGGCATCTGCGTCGTCATCCGAATGCTCAACCGGTGGTGCTGATCGTGACGGATGGGGAGCCGACGGCGCATCTCGAACCCGACGGTCATGCGTTCTTCGACTATCCGCCGTCGCCGCGCACATTGGGGCTGACGGTGCGGGAACTGGACACCATTGCGAAACTCGGTGCGCAGGTGACCATCTTCAGGCTGGGCGACGATCCGGGGCTCGCGCGGGTGGTCGATCGCATGGCCGAGCGCGTAGGTGGGCGGGTCATTGCTCCGGACCTCGACGGACTCGGTGCCGCGGTCGTCACCGACTATCTGAAGCGACGCAGGAAGGGGTGAGGCCTCCGGCCCAGTGGCACGAACAAGTGCACCCTGGTGCACTCAAACGTGCCACTGGCGCGGAGCGCTACTTCTCGACCTTGATCCCGACGCCGCCCCAGAACGCGAAGCCGGTCACGATGACTCGCGGCGCGTTCGGCGCACCGGTCTGCGCGATGTGATCGAAGCCGCCCATGATGCCTGCCCCGCGGACCTCGACGCCGATGTTCGACGGCACGGTGATGTCGATGCCGCCCATGATCGCGACGCAGTTGATCGTCACCTCGGGGGCCGAGAAGTGCGCGTGGCGCAGGTCGATCTCACCGCCACCCCAGAACGCAATTGCCTCGACACGCGGCGCCACGGTCCACTCGCCCTTGCGCGCGAAGCCGCTCATGATTGCGATTGCGCGATCGACGTCGGGTCCTGCATTGGAATACTGAACCGAGGAGGGCGGAGCGAGTGCAAGGTCGCTCGTCAGCACGTCGAGTTCGCCGTAGGTCTTCGCTCGATACGCCGCCGCGGTGCGTTCGTCGTACTCGGCGAGGGTCAGTTGCCCCTCTGCGAGTGCGTCGCTGAGAAGCTTGGCGACGAGATTTCGATCGGCATCGGCCGCGCGTACCGACGCTCGCTGCTGTTCGGGTAGGTGATCGCTCACCGGTGTCACGTTACTAGGCTGCGTTGACGATGGCTCGGTCTCCGAGCGGCGACTGAAGCGTCATCTGCATCGTTCCGTAGACGGCGACCATGATGCATGCCTTGTCCGCGGCCTCCGGGAGTGTGCCGGTCCGGAGTGCGACGACGACTTCCGTGTCGGACTCGGTGACCTCGACTTCGGCTCCGTAGCACTCCGGTGTGCCGGTGACGAAATGGATGGCAATGGTGTTGGGGGAGATTTGGCTCCAGGATTCGAACGGGGTCGGGGCAGCTCTGACCAGGCCAGTGGTGGACTCGAACATTGTGCCGACCTCGCCGACCGGAACTTCGACGGGGACGGGCGGGGCGCTCGGGCTGTGCAGCGTGTCGTCAGGGGCAGTGCTACTGGTGGTTTCGACGTTCTCGCTGCTGTCGGCCGTGTTCTCGCTACAGCCGACCAGCAGGACACACAGCAGTAGCCCCGCAGCCAGAAACCTCATATCTCCAAGGTAGCTGTGGGAGCTGAGTAGAACCTTTGGGTGGGCCATCGTGTCTCTCAGGCCAGCAGCGCGGTGACGAGTGCGATCACGGGAATCGAGACGAGGGTCGTGACGAAAGCAGTATCGCGCGCAAGTACGACCCCGCGGTTGTAGCGACTGGCGAACACGAAGACGTTCTGCGCCGTCGGGAGTGCGGAGATGACGGTGATGGCGAAGAGTTCGTGGCCGTCGAGGCCCATCGCCAACGCCATCGCAAACCCGAGGATCGGTTGCAGCACCATCTTCAAGGTCGACGCGAGGATCACGTCACGTCGGGGGCTCGTGCCCTTCTGCAGGACGCGCGCGCCGAACAGCGAGAGCCCGAAGGCGAGCAACGCACCGGGCACGGCGGCGCCTCCAATGAGATCGAACGGCTGCATGATCGACTCCGGTAACTCGATACCGGTGATCGAGAGCAGCAGACCTGCAGCGCCCGCCAGGACGATCGGATTCTTGAACGGTGTGACGACGATGGCGCGAATCGACGCCTTCTTCCCCATTGTCGACAGGTCGAGGATCGTCAGAGCAAGTGGCGAATAGATCAGGATCTGAAACAGCAGCAGAGGCGCGACGAAGTTGGCGTCACCGAGGACGAAGACCGCGATCGGGATGCCGAGGTTGGCAGCGTTGACGTACGAGGACGCTAGTCCGCCGACGGTCGCTTCGGGCACTGCGCGCTTCAGTACGAACTTCGCAATCGCGAAGTAGATCGCGCCGACCACGAGCGCAGTCACTCCTGCGACCACGAGCACGGGTGAGAGGATCACCGCCAGGTCCGACTGAGCGAGCGTCACGAAGAGCAAGGCCGGTGTGGCCACGAAGAAGACCAGTCGGCTCAGTACGAACTGGCCGTGTTCGCCCAGTACCTGGAACCGGGCGAGCACATACCCCAGCGCGATGACGATGAAGATGACCGTGAAGCCCTCGAGAACACCGGACATGTAGGGCTCAGGTTCTCGATTCTGGTGTAGGCGGCGGGAGAGTACTAACTCTAGTGCGCACGCAGAAAGGCCACGCACCCGAGCGGTGCGTGGCCTTTCTGCGACTGAAAGTGTCTAGCGGCTGGTGAACGGCAGCAGAGCCATCTCACGGGCGTTCTTCACCGCGACGGCAACCTGACGCTGCTGCTGCGGGGTGAGGCCGGTGACGCGGCGGCTGCGGATCTTGCCGCGGTCCGAAATGAACTGACGAAGAAGGTTGATGTCCTTGTAGTCCACCGTGGTGACCTTGGCGGCGTTCAACGGATTCTTCTTGGGTCGACGCCCTGCCTCTGCGCGGACCTTCTTCGACGGTGCTCTTTTGACTGCCATCTTTTTCCCTGTTCCTTACCAGCTCGACTTGTGGACGCCTGGCAGCTCCCCGCGGTGAGCCATCTCGCGCATTTTCACGCGGGAAAGTCCAAATTTCCGTAGGTGGCCGCGCGGACGTCCATCCGCAGCGTCACGATTGCGCAATCGTACCGGACTCGCGTCGCGTGGCAGACGCTGCAGTGCCGCCTGAGCATCGGCACGCTCGGAATCGGACGTCGACGGTCTGCGGATGATCTCTTTCAGCTCGCTCCGACGAGCTGCCCACCGCGCGACGACGACCTTGCGTTGCTCGTTCTTGGCGATCTTCGACTTCTTGGCCATGTCAGCGCTCTTCTCTGAAGTCGACGTGCTTGCGGACGACGGGGTCGTACTTCTTCAGGACGATCCTGTCAGGGTCGTTGCGACGGTTCTTCCTGGTCACGTACGTATAACCGGTTCCGGCAGTCGACTTCAGCTTGATGATCGGACGTACGTCCGTGCTCTTGCCCATCAGATCTTCTCCCCACGGGCGAGCAGCGTTGCGACGACCGCATCGATGCCGTCGCGGTCGATGGTCTTGATGCCTTTCGCCGACAGCGTCAACGTGACGCGGCGGCGCAAGCTGGGCACGAAGTACGTCTTCTTCTGGATGTTCGGATCCCAGCGACGGTTGGTCCTCACATGGGAGTGGGACACGGACTTACCGAATCCGGGCTTCCTTCCGGTCACCTGGCAGTGCGCAGACATACGCGCTCCTCTCTAGCTGTTATGACAATCGTTTTCGACAAAGCGCTCCGAGGAATGTAGCGTGCATCCGTAGTAAATGACAATCGTTGTCGAAAGAAGGGTGCTCGTGAACTTTCCAGTGGACCGTCGCACGCCGGTCGTCCTCGTATCGGGCTGGACGGGTGCCATGGACGCAGTAGTGACCTCGCTGCTCGCGCCGGGAACCGTTGCTGTGCGACACGAACTCGGCCGGGTGCACGAAGGAGTGGTCCGCCGGACGCTGTACGCGAACGCCGAGCCGGCGCGGGAGACGATCCTCGAACTGGCCCACGGATGCGTCTCGTGCACCTTGCGCGAGGACTTGCTGCCACTGCTTCGGAAGCTCGCGGCGCGCAGTTCGGTGCAGCGCATCGTGCTTGCCATGGATCCGGCCCTCGAACCCGAGGCGCTGTGCTGGGCGATCGACAACGTCGTGGTCGCGGGCGTCGTCGGGCAAGTCGACGGGCCGGCCTCGCGAGATGTTCGGATCGACGCCGTCGTCGATTGTCTCGACGCCGCAACCTGGCTCGCCGACGCCACCGGCGACGACGCGCTAGCCGATCGTGGCATCGTCGCCAGCGGTGACGACGATCGAACCGTCGCACAGGTCGTCGTCGGGCAGGTCGACTATGCAGATGCGCTCGTCGTTTCTGTGACCCCCGACGTCGAACCTTGGGAGCGAGCAAAACTCGCGGCCGTGCTTGCGCGACTTGCGCCGGGTGCGCCGATTGCCTGGGTCGGCCACGGTGACACCCTCGACACCGAAGCTCTCGTCGCTGCAATACCTTTCGACGCGCGGCGTGGCGAGGTCACCGACGCCCACTCACCATTGCTTCGGGGGCAGCCGCCGCTGACCGGCGAGTGCGGGGTGAGCCTTGTCGAGTTCACTGCCACCCGGCCGTTCCATCCCGAACGATTGCACGAAGCGATCGATGTGTTGCTCGACGGGGTCGTCACTGCGCGCGGACGAGCTTGGGTGGCAACACAACCCGACGAAGCGCTATGGATCGAATCTGCGGGTGGGGGACTGCGCGTCGCCAGTGCAGGTAGGTGGCTGGCGGCGATGACTCCGGAGGAGCAGGACGGCGTCGACACTTCCCGTCGCGCGATGGCCGCGCTGCGGTGGGACGACGAATTCGGTGATCGAGACACCTCACTCGTGGTCCTCGTTCACGCCGCGGATCCGTCGGAGATCGATCGAACTCTGCAGTGGGCTTTGGTTTCCGACGACGAGATGCACGACCGAGCTGCCTGGGCGCACTGGAACGACCCGTTCGGGCAATGGCACGAAGACCCCTGCGAAACAAGCGAATCGCCCTATCAGGACACACACCGAGAGGCAACAGAATGAAATCAGGAATTCACCCCGACTACCACCCGGTGGTCTTCCAGGACGCGGGCACCGGCACGAAGTTCCTCACCCGCTCCACCATCACGTCCTCTCGCGAGATCGAGTGGGAGGACGGGGCCACCTACCCGCTGGTCGTCGTCGACGTCACCAACGAATCGCACCCGTTCTGGACCGGCGCAAGCCGCATCATGGACACCCAGGGGCGCGTCGAGAAGTTCGAGAAGCGCTACGGTCGCCGCAGCAGGAAGGACGTCTGAGCCATGGCTGTTCCGAAGCGGAAGATGTCGCGATCCAACACCCGCAGTCGTCGTGCTCAGTGGAAGGCCTCACCGCCGGATCTGGTGACCGTTCGCCTCGGGGGTGTGGAATATCGAGTCCCTCGACGGCTCGTCAAGGCCGTGCAGACGGGGGTGTACGACCCCAGCTAGCGGTACGTTGAGCCTATGACAGACCCCTCGGTCAAGGACGTCAAGCGTTGGCGACGCTATCTCGCCGACGAACGGGCCGAGGCGGCGGTCTACCGTGACCTCGCAGACCGCCGCACCGGCGAGGAGCGAGAGATCCTCCTCGCGCTCGCCGAGGCCGAGGGCCGTCACGAGGAACATTGGCGACGCCTGCTCGGCGATCGAGTGGGCATGCCCTTGAAGGGAAGCCTTCGCACGCGCACCCTCGGCGTCCTCGCCCGTCGGTTCGGTTCGGTGTTCGTACTCGCACTCGCGCAGCGCGCCGAGACCAGGTCTCCGTACACATCGGAGGCCGGTGCCACCCACGCGATGATCGCCGACGAACAGATCCACGCCGAGGTGGTACGTGGGCTCGCGGCGCGGGGACGAAACCGCCTGTCCGGCAATTTCAGAGCCGCGGTATTCGGGGCGAACGACGGACTCGTCAGCAACCTCGCGCTCGTCCTCGGTATCAGCGGCAGTGGCGTGTCCAACAACATCGTTCTGGTAACCGGGCTCGCCGGGCTACTCGCCGGTGCCCTGTCGATGGGCGCGGGGGAATACGTATCCGTCCGCTCGCAGCGGGAGCTGCTCGAGGCGTCGGCACCCGACGGTTCCGCCCGCGACGCCGTTCGACATCTCGATGTCGACGCCAACGAACTGGCGTTGGTCTACCGCGCCCGTGGCATGTCGCCCGACGATGCCGAGACCAAGGCGTCCCGCGTGCTCGAGGATCTGTCGTCGGAGGACGCGATGGCTGCCGAGTCCGATGTTCACGAATCGGTTGGAACCGGAATAGGTGCCGCCCTTGCCAGCTTCTGCTTCTTCGCCTCCGGCGCGGTCATCCCGGTGCTGCCGTATCTCGTAGGACTGGAAGGTGTTGCAGCGCTGGTGGTCGCCGCAGTGCTGGTGGGCATCGCCCTGATCGGGACAGGAACGGTGGTCGGACTGCTCAGTGGGGGTTCACCGGTCAAGCGAGCTCTGCGACAGCTGGCCATCGGCTACGGGGCCGCGGGCGTGACATATTTGTTGGGAGTGCTGTTCGGTGGAGGCGTCTGAAAGGAATTCACGCGCATTCCTCGCCTCCGGAGAGCTATCGTGTGCCTCATGTCGACTTTCCTGCGCTCGCTTGTCGCTGCCGCTTCGACGACGTCCCTGGTGTTGGGCGCAACTGTTCTGAGCGTCTCGGTCGCTGCAGCGGACGAGGTCGACGCGACGCCGGGAACCGTTGTGAAGGTCGAGGAGTTGGCGGCCGACCTGTGGCTTCCTGGAACGGCCGAGGCCAAGCGGATCACGTACTGGACCGTCGGATCCGACGGCAACCCTGCCTTGAGTACCGGTGCATTCTTCGTCCCCGAAGGTCAAGCGCCCGAGGGTGGCTGGCCCGTGGTGGGTTGGGCGCATGGCACCTCGGGCTTGGACGACGACTGTGCTCCTTCTCTGGTCGGCCCTGCCGATACCGAGCGAGACCGTCAATACCTCGGCACGTGGCTAGTAGTACTTTGTTAGGTTGGGAATCTGTGGTGGCAGTGCGGGCAGGTTCCGA
>NZ_JBMDIX010000130.1:0-375 GCF_057808915.1 Rhodococcus sp. FG69
TCTCCGGAATACTACGTGGCCGAAATCCAGCCTGGCAAGATGCTGTACGAAATGGACGGTGTTAACGAGGAACTCGCTCGTGAAGCTTTCCGTCTGGCCGCAGCCAAGTTGCCGATCGCCACTGTGTTTGTAACTAGACAGGTAGGTCAGTAATGAAAGCGTCCGAACTGAAAGCCAAAACTGTTGACGAGCTGAAAGCGGAACTGCTGAGCCTCCTGAAGGCCCAGTTTGCCCTGCGTATGCAGCACGCTACTCAGCAACTCGCCAAGACCTCTGAACTGAAGAAAGTGCGTCGCGACATCGCTCGTGTTCGCACCGTTCTGAAAGAAAAGGCAGTTTAAGATGAGCGAAACCAAAGTGGTACGTACGCTGACC
>NZ_JBMDIX010000131.1:0-372 GCF_057808915.1 Rhodococcus sp. FG69
TTCCGTTGACGCCGGCCGGCAAGTTGGATCGCCGTGCCCTACCCGCACCAGAGTTGATCGGCGCCGCCGATCATCGGGAGCCGACAACCGACACCGAACGTGCTATCGCCCAGGTGTTCGCCGAGGTTCTCGGACTCGAGACTGTCGGGTTGGATGACAATTTCTTCGACCTCGGCGGCGATTCTCTGAGCGCCACTCGGGTCACGTCACGTGTGAACTCCGCGCTCGACCTGGCGATCACAGTGCGCGCATTGTTCGAATCACCCACTGTGGCATCACTTGCCGCTCGTGGACGGGTCGAGGGTTCGGGCCGCGCACGGCCGGCGTTGGTGTCGGTGGTGCGTCCTGAGGTTGTGCCGTTGTCGCAGGCGC
>NZ_JBMDIX010000132.1:0-363 GCF_057808915.1 Rhodococcus sp. FG69
CTCGAATCAGATCCAAAATGGACAATTGGTGCGCGGGATCGAGGTAAGTAGTCGGCTCGTCAAGCAAGGTAATTGGCGTTTCTTGGGCCAAAGTCATAGCGAGGAAGACGCGCTGGCGCTGACCACCGGAAAGATCTGCCGCGGGGGCGTCGAGAAGCTCGCTCACCCCAGCACGCGAGGCAGCACGCTCAACCGCTGCATGATCTCCGGCCCGCATCGTCGCTAGCGCCCCTGTATAGGGATAGCGGCCGTAACCGATGACGTCGCGCACTAGTACCCCTTCCGGAGCCACGGGATGTTGTGGCAGAAAAGAAACTTCACGGGCAAAGGCACGCGAGGAATACTTGCTGATATTTTGGTCCG
>NZ_JBMDIX010000133.1:0-361 GCF_057808915.1 Rhodococcus sp. FG69
GCCGCAGGCATGCAGTCCGGCCTTGCACAGAACCCGGGCGGATGCCGTATTGTCGGGGTTGATGTAAGCCACCACCCGCGGCAGGTGCAGGCTGTGCAAGCCGTACTGCACGCAGGCCGTCGCCGCCTCGCTGGCATAAGACAGCCCACGCCAGGCTGGCAGCATGACATAGCCAACGTCCACATCGGCAAGGCCTGCACGGCGTATCAGGCCGCACATGCCTACCGGCTGGCCGTCTTCGCGCCGTTCCACACACCACAAACCGATGCCGTGCTCGGCATAACTGAGCAAAGGCCCGCGCAGCAGGTAATCGCTGGCTGCTTCAAGAGTACGAATGCCACGATCCGCCACATTGCGGATG
>NZ_JBMDIX010000134.1:0-360 GCF_057808915.1 Rhodococcus sp. FG69
GATAGGGCAGGGCCAGCGTGACGTAGCTGCACATCAGCAAAAAGTCGGTGGCGCGGTCATTGCCGGTCAAGGGCAGCCAGGCGCTGCTGTTGTACAGCTTGAGGTAGCCGAACACGATGACAATGGCCGGAATCACCAGCGGCAGCAGGGTGATGAACTCCACCAGCGGACGCAGGCGTGGCAGCTTCAGCTGAATCCAGTAGGCCGTCGGCACCACCAGCAGAATGCCGACGATGATGGTAAGCACCGCCATCAGCGTGGAGTAGCCGAAGGTAGCCTGAAAGCCGGGGTCGGACAGCACCACCTTGTAGGCTTCAAAGCTGTAGCCGTCGCGGTTCATTTTCAGGCTGAACTCGAAAG
>NZ_JBMDIX010000135.1:0-357 GCF_057808915.1 Rhodococcus sp. FG69
TCATCGACGAATCCACCCGCGTACGGAAGACCAACGTATTGACGAACATACCGATCATGTCGTCGAGAGCCTTGTCTCCACGACCAGCGACTGGGGTGCCGACAGCAATGTCGTCGACTCCGGACATCCGGGACAGGAACACCGCGAACGCGGCGTGCATCGTCATGAACAGCGTGGCGTGGTGCTTACGTGACAGATCGAGTAGAGCACTGTGCAGATCCGCGTCGATCGTGAATCGAACCGAATCGCCTCGGAAGCTCTGATGCGCAGGCCGGGGCCGATCCGAGGGCAGGTCGAGCTGATCGGGTAGTCCGGCCAGTGCACTCTTCCAGTACGCAACCTGCTGCGAGGCAATCG
>NZ_JBMDIX010000136.1:0-357 GCF_057808915.1 Rhodococcus sp. FG69
GCTTTTTCTACGGCCTTGCGCTCGCAGGCGTGCGTTTTGGCAATGCGCTGGCCGAAATCGGCCACAAGGACTACCAGCGTCGCACCCGGCTGACGCCCGAGGGCAAGGGCTATCGCGTCAGCGGTCAGAAATTTTATTGCACCGGCGCGCTGTATGCGCAGTGGATTCCCACGCTGGTGGTGGATGACAACCAGGACAGCTATCTGGCTTTCATCCCGCGCGACAGTGCCGGGGTGGAGATTACCGACGACTGGGACGGCTTCGGCCAGCGCGTCACCGGCAGCGGCTCGGTGGAGTTCAACCGCGTGCGGGTGGAGCCTGAGTGGGTGGTGCCGTTCACCGAGTCGTTCGAGCGGC
>NZ_JBMDIX010000137.1:0-355 GCF_057808915.1 Rhodococcus sp. FG69
GTACTGGTGCACGAACAACATCCTGTCGATCGCGCAGCAGTGGATCATCAACACCCGCCTGGGCGTGCCGCCGCAGTTCAACCTGCCCAAATTTAAATAGGCCACGACTGACGCAAATTCGGATCGGGCAAGGTGTTCGCACCATGCAGACATGCCCGTGCATCCTTGTTGGCGCCAGTCCTATAGGTATAAATCAGGGCTTGCCATGGCCTGGCGGCCCTCATAAGAATCCTCGGCAATGGTCGCTATCGGCGACCATTGCTTTTTTTTCTTGGAAAAGGGGATTGAACATGCCGAAAACATTGGGATGGCGACGCGGCGCGCTGGCGCTGGCCGCGCTGGTATGCATGGGCGC
>NZ_JBMDIX010000138.1:0-354 GCF_057808915.1 Rhodococcus sp. FG69
TAGCGCCGCTGACCGAGGCTTGCCAACGGCCATTGATGTAGTTGTTGCGCACTTCCATGTTTCTTCCTCCTGCCTTGCCATTGTTGTGCCGGGCGGTCTGTGCCGCTCAGGCGATGTAGATCTTGCGCAGCGTTTGTGTCACCACCCAGGTGGTGGCGGTGCCGGCAGCCAGATGGCCCACGGTGCCGGGCTGCAATTCCAGCGGTGGGCGGCCATCGGCAAACTGCACGCTGGCCTTACCTGACAGCACGATGAAGAATTCGTCCACTTCCACATCGGTGGTGACACTGGGCGACATTTCCCACACGCCGATGCTGCAACCGTGCAACTGGCCCAGCTCGGCCGTGCCCACCC
>NZ_JBMDIX010000139.1:0-348 GCF_057808915.1 Rhodococcus sp. FG69
CACGCCGAATACCCCGACGGCCACGGAGGACACCACACCCCACCACCCGGAGCGCTGCGCTACACCCCCAACGCAGCCCTGGCCCACTGGGTCCGCACCCACCACCCCACCTGCCGACACCCCGGCTGCACCGTCCCCTCCACCCGCTGCGACCTCGACCACATCGTCGAATTCGACCACCACAACCCCGAACACGGAGGCTGGACCATCGCCACCAACCTCGGCCCCTTCTGCCGCACCCACCACAACCTCAAAACCAGCAAACACTGGACCACCGAACGACTCCCCGACGACGTCATCCGCACCACCGACCCACACGGCAACAACTACTTCAGCCCACCCGAACTA